>JBMYWH010000001.1:0-173121 GCA_049607205.1 Flavobacteriaceae bacterium
CCTTGAATTCATAAGGAACAACTAAAGCATCTTTGAAATCATTTCGATGCTCTTTATTTAGATTTTTCAGCGCGATATCTGCTTCTCGTTTTGTTAAAAACACTCCTGTTTGTGGTTTCCACCAAGGTCTGTCATATCTCAAACTTACGGTTTGATCTGGATAATACTTCTTATATATATCCACAATTGCTTTGGCAACAGATTCCTTTCCTGAGTATAATTGAATGCAATAAGCCATTGAGTTACTTTGATTAAACTCTAGTTTTTTCTCCATGAAATTAGTCATTAGACTATCCGGAGCCTGCATATTGATAGTGGCTTCTTGAGCGTTTATTTCAGAAAAAATGATAAATGTTATGAAAGTGAAAATCCCTCTTAAATGCTTGTTTTTCATGTCTTAATTCTTTTATGCAAATTTATAATTATTAAGGAAATACGAGGGTTTGAGGCTTTATTTAGAATAGTTATAAATTGTCGATTATTGGCTATTTCGTTTTCGGATTTAGTATTAAATAGTACTTTTGTGCAAATTGAAAAACTGTAATTAAAGTGGTGTGGAAAAACCATGCCATTCTAGTTGAACTTTATAATTTATTTTTATGAAAAGTGTGAAAAAACACAGTCAATTTCAAAAAGCTATCCTAAGTGCGGTAGTCTTTTTGTTGTTTTTTAGTCTACACATGTCTGCTCAAACCGGTGATCCTGTAAAGGGGAAGGAGTTATTTAACTCTAATTGTGCTGCATGTCATAAGTTAGATAAAAAGTTGATTGGCCCGGCCTTAAAAGGTGTTACGGAAAGAAGAGATCGTGAATGGTTGCAAGCTTGGATCAAAGATAATCAGGCTTTAATCAAGAGTGGTGATCAAGATGCAAATGATCTTTTTGAAGAGTACAACAAAATGCCTATGCAGGCCTTTCCTCAGCTATCTGAGCAAGATATCGATGATATTTTAGCTTATACTGATGATAAACCTGTTGCTCAAGCTGCGGCTCCTGTAGAGACTTCTTTGAGTCCAGAAGAGCAAGCTGCTTTAAATGAGGGAGAATCTCTTTTCAAAGCAAATTGTGCTGCTTGTCATAAATTAGATAAAAAATTGATTGGTCCTGCACTTAGAAAAGTTGGAGATCGCCGTGACATGGAATGGTTAATTGCATGGATTAAGGATAACAATGCACTACGTGCTACTGGTGATGCGGATGCTGTTGCTATTTTCGAGGAATACAATGGTTCCCCTATGACTCCGTTTCCACAATTGTCTGATGATCAAATTAAGAATATCGTTTTATACTTAAATCAAGATCCTGTAGTTAAGGAAAATACTTCAGAAGTTGTTGAGGTAGCTGAGGTGGAGAATTCTACACAGTGGATGACCTATGTTGTTGTAGTTGTTTTATTACTTCTAGCAATTTGGGTCTACACTAAATCTGATAATGGATTCTTGAAAATTGCAACGACTATCATTTTACTTCTTGTTGGAGCTTATGTGTTCTTCGGAACATTGATGCAAGTAGGAGTTGATCAAGGGTATCAACCAATTCAACCTATTGCATTTTCTCATAAGATTCACGCTGGTGATAATAAAGTAGATTGTCAATACTGTCACTCTTCTGCAAAGCATTCTAAACATTCAGGAATTCCTTCAGCAAATGTTTGTATGAATTGTCATAAAAGTATTTCTGAATACACAGGTCCTGTTACTTCGGAATATTCTAAAGAATTCTATGATGGAGAAATCCAGAAGTTATACAACGCAGTTGGATGGGATGAGGATAATCAGCAGTATACTGGAGAGGAAAAACCTATCGAATGGGTGAGAGTACATAATCTTCCAGATTTCGCTTACTTTAACCACTCTCAACACGTTACTGTGGGAGGTCAGAAATGTCAGAAATGTCATGGACCTGTAGAGACTATGGATGAGGTTTATCAATACGCTCCATTGACAATGGGATGGTGTATTGACTGTCACAAAACAACTGATGTTAAAATGAAGGACAATGGATACTATAAAAACATCCATGAACAACTTTCTAAAAAATATGGAGTTGAAAAAGTGACTGTGGCCCAAATGGGAGGAAAAGAATGTGGTAAGTGTCACTACTAATTATTAATTAAGCTTATAAATACCTTTATATAAAATGGCATCTAATAAAAAATACTGGAAAAGTGTTGAGGAGCTGAACGAGAATAGTTCTGTAGTGGCCGGTCTTGAAAACAATGAGTTTGTTAGCGAGATCCCTACGGATGAATTCCTCGGTGATAAAGAAACTTTGGAGTCTTCAAGTACTTCGAGAAGAGACTTTTTGAAATATGTTGGTTTTACAACGGCAGCTGCTTCACTTGCTGCTTGTGAAGGACCTGTTCGTAAGTCTATTCCTTATGTAGTGAAACCGGATGATATCACTCCTGGAATTGCGGATTACTATGCAACAACTATGTTTGATGGTGTAGACGCAGCTCAAGTTCTTGTGAGAACAAGAGAAGGTCGACCTATTAAAATTGAACCAAATAAATTAGCAAATGGGACTACCAATGCAAGAGTGCAAGCTTCTGTATTGTCTCTTTACGATTCTGGTCGTTTAAGAGCTCCACAAAAAGGAGGTAAGTCAATTGCATGGAATACGGCTTTAAGCGAGATTAAATCTCAATTAGAGACTTTATCAGCTGCGGGAGAGCCAATCGTACTTTTAACAGGTTCTATGGCAAGTCCTTCGACTTCTGCTTTGATTGCTGATTTTTCTAAAAAATACAATAACGTTAGCCATGTATCTTATGATGCAATTTCTGATTCTGGAGCTTTAGATGCTTTTGAAGAGGTTTATGGTATGCGTGCTTTACCTAATTATGATTTTTCTGATGCTCAGACTATCGTTTCTATTGGAGCTGACTTCTTAGGGACTTTCCAAGGAGGTTCTGTAGATGCAACTTATGCAGCAGGGAGAAAAGTTAATGAAGGTAAGATGTCAAGACATATTCAATTTGAATCAAATATGTCATTGACTGGAGCAAATGCTGATACTAGAGTGGTACTTAAACCATCTGAGCAGGTCTTTGCTTTATTAAACTTATACAACGCTATTACGGGAAGTTCTGTTGCTTCTAAAGCTACTTCTGCAGATAAAGAAGTTGCCAAGGCTGCAAAGGAATTAAAGAAAGCTGGTAATAAAGGGGTTGTAGTAACTGGATTACAGTCTAAGGAAGCTCAATTGGTTGCAATGGCAATTAACGAAGTACTTTCTTCTGATTTAGTGGATTACGCTAATGCGGTTACTTTAAAGTCTGGTAACGATACTCAGGTTGCTGAGTTAATTTCTAATTTGAACGCGGGTAAGGTTGGTGCTGTGATTATTGCAGGATCAAACCCAGTATATACTTTAGCGGATTCTGCTAGTTTTGTATCGGGTCTTAAGAAAACTAAATTATCTGTAGCCGTGGCTATGAATAACGATGAGACTTCTCAAGCCGTAACTTATGCTCTTGCGAGTCCTCACTATTTAGAATCTTGGGGAGATGTTCAATTGAGTCAAGGAGAATTTGGTTTAACGCAACCAACAATCAAGCCTTTATTTGATACCAAACAAGTTCAAGACATTTTATTAGCCTTAAGTGGGTCTTCTGAGGGCTATCACGATTATTTAAAAGCTTACTGGAAGAAAGAGATTCTTAAAGGTAAGTCTTGGAATAAAACCTTACATGACGGTATGTATCATGGGGAGGTTAAAGCTGTAAAAGGAGCTTCAATTAATGTAAGTGATGCTGCTTCTAAATTAGTTAAGACTACTAAGTCAGGTGATTTCGAATTACAATTGTTTGTTTCTACTGCTATGGGAGATGGTCAACAGGCTTCTAACCCATGGTTACAAGAAATGCCTGATCCTATTACCAGAGCTGCTTGGGATAATTATTTAATGATTTCTCCTGCTGATGCTAGAGCTTTTGGATTTGAAAACCCTACACGTTCTAATGGAGCAATGGATGGTAATTATGCAACTTTAAAAGTTGGTAAATCTACTTTATCAAATGTACCTGTACTTATTCAACCAGGACAAGCTAAAGGATCAGTTGGTCTTGCTGTCGGTTATGGTAGAAAAGCTGGACTTAAATCTGAAATGCAAGTTGGTGTTAATGGATATACTCTAGCCTTGGATGGTAACTTCATCCAAGTTGTAAGTATTTCTAAAGAAGCAGGAACTCATGAGTTTGCTTGTGAGCAATTGCAACATACTTTAGCAGGTCGTCACGAAATTCTTAAAGAAGTGAGTTTAGGAGATTTTAATAATCCTAAATTAGATCCTCATCACACATGGAATGCACTTCCAATGTTCTCTTACGATCACCAAGAGGTGGAAGGAGAAGCAGTAGATTTATGGGATGAACACGATCGTTCTGTAGGACATCACTTCAACCTATCTATTGATTTGAATTCATGTACAGGATGTGGTGCTTGTGTGGTAGCATGTCATGCAGAAAATAACGTTCCTGTTGTAGGGAAGCACGAGGTACGTGTTGGTAGAGATATGCACTGGTTGCGTATTGACCGTTATTATTCTTCGGAAGTAGATACTCAGAAAGAGGCAAAAGAATTAGGAATGAGTCAGGGAGAAATGTATCATGCTTTAGAGCGTGTGTCAGAAAATCCTGATGTTGCTTTCCAACCAGTGATGTGTCAGCACTGTAACCATGCACCATGTGAAACAGTTTGTCCAGTTGCGGCAACTTCTCATGGGCGTCAAGGTCAAAACCAAATGGCTTATAACAGATGTGTAGGTACTCGTTACTGTGCAAACAACTGTCCTTATAGAGTACGTCGTTTCAACTGGTTTAACTACAGTTCAAATGATGAGTTTGATTTCAATATGAATGATGACTACGGAAAGATGGTATTGAACCCAGACGTAGTAGTTCGTTCTAGAGGAGTTATGGAAAAATGTTCTATGTGTATTCAAATGACACAAGCGACAATTCTTAAAGCTAAGAAAGAAGGACGTAAAGTTAAAGATGAAGAATTCCAAACAGCTTGTTCTAATGCATGTAGCACTGGAGCGATGGTATTCGGAGACATTAACGATACAGATTCTGAAGTTTCTAAGTTGAAAGAAGATAAGAGAGCTTATCACTTATTAGCTGCAATTGGTACTAAACCAAACGTAGTATATCAAGTGAAAGTTAGAAATACACAAGAAGGATAATAACTAATAAGAAATAATTTTATACAACTATGTCGTCTCATTACGAAGCACCTATAAGAGAACCGTTAGTAATTGGTGATAAAAGTTATCACGATATTACAGAGGACATTGCTAGACCTATTGAAGGAAAAGCAAACAGAACTTGGTACATAGCCTTTTTTATCGCTTTAACAGCGTTTATTTGGGGTCTAGGATGTATTTTATACACCGTTGGTACTGGAATTGGAGTATGGGGTCTAAACAAGAATATTGGATGGGCCTGGGATATTACTAACTTCGTTTGGTGGGTTGGTATTGGTCACGCCGGTACCTTGATTTCTGCCGTACTTTTATTATTCCGTCAACGTTGGAGAATGGCGATTAACCGTTCTTCAGAAGCTATGACTATTTTTGCCGTATTCCAGGCAGGATTGTTCCCGATTATTCACATGGGACGTCCTTGGAATGGATACTGGGTGTTACCAATTCCGAATCAATTTGGTTCTTTATGGGTAAACTTTAACTCTCCATTATTATGGGATGTATTCGCAATCTCTACGTACCTTACAGTATCTGTCGTTTTCTGGTGGACTGGATTGTTACCTGATTTTGCAATGATCCGTGATCGTGCTAAGAAGCCGTTCCAAAAACAAATTTATTCACTACTTTCATTTGGATGGTCTGGTCGTGCAAAGGACTGGCAACGTTTTGAAGAAGTATCTTTGGTTCTTGCTGGTTTAGCAACTCCACTTGTACTTTCTGTACATACGATTGTATCGATGGACTTCGCAACTTCTGTGAACCCAGGTTGGCACTCGACTATTTTCCCTCCTTATTTCGTAGCTGGAGCTATCTTCTCCGGATTTGCAATGGTACAAACCTTGTTGATCATCATGAGAAAGGTTACAGGATTAGAAAATTATATTACACGTCTTCATGTTGATTATATGAACCGAGTAATTATTTTGACCGGAGGTATTGTAACTGTTGCCTATGCTACTGAATTCTTCATGGCTTGGTATACTGGTTCTCCATATGAGAACTTTACTTACCTTTCTGTAGGAGCCGCAACAGGACCTTACTGGTGGGCATTCTATGCACTTATCTTCTGTAATTTCGTAGCACCGATTGCACTGTGGTTTAAGAAGATTAGAACTGACTTTATCTATACATTCATTATCTCTATCATCATTAACATCGGAATGTGGTTTGAGCGTTTTGATATTATTGTAATGATTTTGAGTAAAGGTCATTTACCATCTACATGGTCTATGTTCCAACCAACGTTTGTGGATATAGGAATCTTTATTGGAACAATCGGATTCTTCTTTGTATTGTTCTTATTATACGCTAGAACTTTCCCTGTAATTGCTCAGGCAGAGGTTAAGACAATCCTTAAGGGATCAGGTGAGAATTATAAAAAATTAAGAGACGGAAATCATGAGTAATAAAGTTATACACGCGATATACAACGATGATGATGTACTTTTGGACGCTGTCAAAAAAGTAAAATCAGAAAAGCATCATATAGAGGAAATTTTCACACCTTTTCCAGTTCATGGTCTTGATAAGGCTATGGGACTTGCTCCAACTAGAATTGCTATTACAGCTTTCTTATACGGATTAACTGGACTTTCTTTTGCTATTTGGATGACTAACTTCATGATGATTCAGGATTGGCCACAAGACATTGGAGGTAAACCGAATTTTGCATGGATCTACAACATGCCGGCTTTCGTGCCAATCATGTTTGAGTTGACAATTTTCTTTGCTGCTCACCTTATGGTAATCACTTTTTATATGAGATCTAGAATTTGGCCCTTTAAAAAGGCCGAAAACCCAGATCCAAGAACTACAGATGACCACTTCCTTATGGAGTTACCTGTAGAAGGAGATGAGAAAGCTTTAGTTTCTTTATTGGAAGGAACTGGTGCGGTAGAAATTAATATAGTAGATAAGCACTAAAATTATAACTGATGAAAAATTACTTAAACGCAATTATTGGTCTATTTGTTATAGGATTATTAGTGTCTTGTAACGATGATAAGCGTAGCCGTGAAGTTCAGTACTTTCCGGATATGTATGTAGCTGTACCTTATGAGGCGTATTCTGAACACGAGGTTTTTTCTCGTAATATGGAAGCTCAACACGCTCCTGAAGGAACAATTGCTCGTGGAGAGCACGTTTATGATTATCCTAATTCTGAAGAGGGATATCAAGCGGCAAAAGCTGAACTTAAAAATCCTTTAGCTGTCAATGCTGAGAATGAAGCAAAGGGTAAAGAATTATACACTATGTACTGTGCGGTATGTCACGGGAAAAAAGGTGATGGTAAAGGAGTTCTTGTTCAAAGAGAGAAATTCCTAGGAGTTCCTAATTACAAGGATAGAGATGTTACCGAAGGAAGTATTTACCACGTTTTGATGTATGGAAGAAACTTGATGGGATCACACTCATCTCAGTTGACTTATGACGAACGTTGGCAAGTGGTTCAACATGTGGAAACTTTGAGAAACGAATTGTTAAAATAAGCATTAGAGAAAGATATGTATCAATTTTCAAGTAAATTAAAAACATGGGCCTTAGCCTTAATGGTTATTGGAGCAGTTGGTGTGGTTTATGGTTTCTTATCTAGCCCATCCAATGTGGAGGAAGTAAAAGAGATGTTGCACGATTCTCATAACGCACATGATAGTCACGGTGAGGCCGCGACAGTAAGCCATGATGCTGGACATGGAGAAGCAGCAGCAGATCACGGTGAAGCAGATGCACATGCTGAGCACGTTTTACATCAATTACAAAATAGACCTTGGTCGGCATTCTATGTGGCCTTGTTTTTCTCTTTTGCATTAACACTTGGTGTTCTTGCTTTCTTAGCAATTCAACGAGTTGCTCAAGCAGGTTGGTCTCCAGTATTGTTTAGAGTTATGGAAGGGATTACAGGAAACTTATTACCTGTAACTATTATTTTATTAATATTCTTATTATTGTCTGCAGGACATTTGAATCATTTATTCGTATGGATGAATCCTGAAAATTTTGACCCTACTTCACCTAATTACGATCCAGTAGTTGATGGGAAGTCTTTGTGGTTAAACGTTCCGGGATGGATTATTAGAGCAGTTGTTTATATTGCAGGATGGAACTTTTACCGTTATATGACGCGTAAACTTTCTATGGCTCAAGATAACGATACTACTGGTCTTAAGAATTACTACAAGAACTATAAGTTCTCAGTAGGATTCTTGTTATTCTTTATGTTGACTGAATCTATGATGTCTTGGGATTGGATTATGTCACTAGATCCTCACTGGTTCTCGACTTTATTCGGATGGTATATTTTAGCATCTTTCTTAGTAAGTGCTTTAACTGTTATCGCAATGGTTACTATTTACCTAAAGAGTCAGGGTTATTTAGAGATTGTTAATAATTCTCATATTCATGATTTGGCTAAATTTATGTTCGGATTTTCTATTTTCTGGACCTACCTTTGGTTCTCACAATTCATGCTAATCTGGTATGCTGATATGCCTGAAGAAACGACTTATTATGCTGCACGTTTTGCGGAATATAAGGCACCGTTCTTAGGTTTAGTAGTAGCGAATTTTGTATTCCCGGTATTATTATTAATGAATAGTGATTATAAACGTATTCCTTGGTTTGTAATTACGGCAGGAATTGTTATTCTTGCAGGACATTATATGGATTTCTTTATTATGATTATGCCAGCGACTGTTGGAGCATCATGGAGTTTTGGAATTCCTGAAATTGGAGCGATTCTTTTCTTTGTTGGTTTGTTTATCTACGCGGTATTTACTTCGTTGACTAAAGCACCATTAGTAGTAAAAACGAATCCATTTTTGAAGGAGTCAGAGCATTTTCATTATTAGAATCTGTACATCAACAATTAACACATTTTAAACTAATAACTTTATGCAAGCTTTATTCTATATCTTAGTAGCTGTTGCGATTGCTGTCGGAATCTGGCAGGTAACTAAAATTTTTAAGCTGAGTAGAACAGTAGCGAACACAAAAGATAATGACATCCAAGGAAAATTGATGCTTGGTTTCATGATCGTGTTCTATCTGTTCATGATTTTTACAGTATTTAAGTGGAAGCATGTATTCTTACCGGATGCGGCTTCTGAAGAAGGTTATCATTATGACAACCTTTGGGCCATCACTATGGCCGTGATTATCTTTGTTCAATTTGTAACTCAGACTTTATTATTTTTCTTCTCTTATAAGTATCGTGGAGTTGAAGGTCGTAAAGCTGTTTATGAAACGGATTCACACAAATTGGAATTGATCTGGACTTCTGTTCCTACAGTAGTGTTAACACTTTTGATCGGATACGGTTTATGGGTGTGGACTTCTGTTATGGACAATTCAGATTCTGAGGATCCTTTGGTAATCGAGGTGTATGCAAAACAATTCTCATGGGAAGCTAGATATGCTGGTGAGGATGCAATGTTAGGACGTGCAAATGTTCGTAATATTAAGGGAATTAATACTATGGGAGTGGACATGACTGATGTCAATGCTCAAGATGATGTTCCTGTACGTGAGTTGCACTTACCTAAAGGAAGAAAGGTGGTTTTTAAATTCCGTTCTCAAGATGTTTTACACTCAGCTTATATGCCTCACTTTAGAGCGCAGATGAACTGTGTACCTGGTATGATTACCGAATTCGGTTTCACTCCATCTAAAACAACTGAAGAGATGAGATTAGATCCTGATACTATGGTTAAGGTAGAAGGGATCAACAAAATCCGTGCAGAGAAAGGAGAAGACCCATACGAATTTGATTACTTATTATTATGTAATAAAATTTGTGGAGCTTCTCACTATAATATGCAAATGAAGATTGTTGTAGAAGAAAAAGCTGATTTTGAGAAGTGGTTAGCCTCTCAAAAGACTATGGCTCAAGTTGTACAATAAATAATCAATTATCTTAAACTTAGAATATGTCAGATCATCATCATAAAGAAACTTTCGTAACTAAATATATCTTTAGTACGGATCATAAAATGATTTCTAAGCAGTACTTGGTTACTGGTATCATCATGGGAGTCATTGGAGTGCTTATGTCTATGTTATTTCGTTTGCAAATTGCATGGCCAGACCGTTCATTCACATTAGTAGAAGCCTTTTTAGGTAAATGGCAAGAAGGTGGAGTTATGTCTCCGGATATTTACCTTGCCCTTGTTACAATTCACGGTACCATTATGGTATTCTTCGTATTGACTGCAGGATTGAGTGGAACTTTTTCTAACCTTTTAATTCCATTGCAGATTGGAGCCCGTGATATGGCTTCTGGATTTTTGAACATGGTATCTTACTGGTTGTTCTTCGTTTCTTCTGTCTTAATGGTTATTTCATTATTTGTTGAAGCAGGACCGGCCTCAGCGGGATGGACTATTTATCCTCCATTATCTGCCTTGCCTCAAGCAATTGGTGGTTCAGGAGCGGGAATGACGCTTTGGTTAGTTTCTATGGCGATATTTATTGCATCATCACTTTTAGGTTCTTTGAACTATATCGTGACGGTAATGAACCTTAGAACAAAAGGAATGAAAATGACGCGTTTACCACTTACAATGTGGGCGTTCTTTATCACAGCGATTATTGGTGTGGTTTCTTTCCCGGTTCTTTTATCTGCGGCCTTACTATTAATCTTTGACCGTAGTTTCGGTACTTCATTCTTCCTATCGGATATTTTCATTCAAGGAGAAGTATTGCATTATCAAGGAGGATCTCCAGTGCTATTTGAGCATTTGTTCTGGTTCCTGGGTCACCCTGAAGTTTATATCGTTTTACTCCCAGCGCTAGGAATTACTTCTGAAATTATAGCAACGAATTCACGTAAGCCAATTTTTGGTTACCGAGCGATGGTTGGTTCTATTATGGCAATTGCCTTCCTATCTACGATTGTATGGGGTCACCATATGTTCGTTTCTGGGATGAACCCATTCTTAGGGTCTGTATTTACATTTACTACCCTTTTAATTGCGATTCCATCTGCGGTAAAGGCGTTTAATTATATAACAACATTATTTAAAGGTAATTTGCAGTTTAATCCTGCTATGTTATTTTCAATAGGTCTTGTTTCAACCTTCATTACTGGAGGGGTAACAGGAATTATTCTTGGAGATTCTGCCTTGGATATTAACGTTCATGATACTTATTTTGTAGTTGCCCACTTCCACTTAGTGATGGGTGTATCTGCAATCTATGGGATGTTCGCTGGTGTTTATCATTGGTTCCCTAAGATGTATGGTAGAATGATGAACAATGCCTTAGGTTATGCACACTTCTGGTTAACTGCTATCGCAGCTTATGGAGTGTTCTTCCCTATGCACTTCCTTGGTTTAGCTGGTCTACCAAGACGTTATTATCAGAATACAGCTTTCCCATTATTTGATGATTTATCAGATATTAATGTAGTCATTACAATGTTTGCAATTCTTGGAGGATTGGCTCAGATCATTTTCTTAGCTAACTTCTTCTTTAGTATCTATAAAGGTAAAAAAGCAGAACAGAATCCATGGAAATCGAATACTCTAGAATGGACTACACCTGTAGAGCATATTCACGGGAACTGGCCAGGAGAAATCCCTGAAGTTCACCGTTGGGCTTATGATTACTCTAAGCCTGGTTACGATGAAGATTTCGTACCACAGGACGTTCCATTAAAACCTGGAGAAGAACCGACTTAGTAAATATAATGGAGAAAAGGGCTTGCGTAATGTAGGCCCTTTTTTTTGTGACCTAGGTGACCTTTTTGACTTATTTAAATAGCTTATATTTGTGGCATGAATGAATACTTAGATCCTGATAAAAATGAGGTGAATGCCTTTGACAATGACCTTGAAAAAAAGTTAAGGCCTTTAGAGTTTAGTGATTTTACAGGTCAAGATCAGGCCTTGTCTAATCTTAAGATTTTTGTCGAGGCGGCCAATCTTCGTGATGAAGCCTTGGATCATACTTTGTTTCATGGCCCTCCAGGTTTGGGTAAAACTACTTTAGCCCATATCTTGGCTAATGAATTAGACGTAGGTATTAAAGTTACCTCTGGGCCTGTTTTAGACAAACCCGGTGATTTGGCGGGTCTGTTAACTAACCTCGAGCCTAGAGATGTGTTATTTATTGATGAAATTCATCGATTAAGCCCTATTGTAGAGGAATATTTATATTCGGCTATGGAAGACTTCAAAATAGATATAATGATTGAATCTGGGCCGAATGCGCGCACGGTTCAAATAAATTTAGAGCCATTTACCTTGGTAGGGGCTACGACGCGTTCTGGCTTGCTCACTGCACCTATGAGAGCTCGCTTTGGGATTAGTTCTAGATTGCAATATTATACTACGGAATTACTTTCTAGTATTGTTGAGCGAAGTGCACACATTCTAGGAGTTCCTATCGATTTAGAAGCAGCTATCGAAATTGCAGGAAGAAGTAGAGGGACACCTAGAATTGCAAATGCATTATTACGTAGGGTGAGAGATTTTGCTCAGATTAAGGGTAATGGTAAGATTGATATAAAGATTGCGAAATATGCCTTAGAAGCGCTAAATGTAGATGCCTTTGGTTTAGATGAAATGGATAATAGAATCTTGACTACTATTATAGATAAATTTAAAGGAGGTCCAGTTGGTATTTCAACTTTAGCAACTGCAGTTTCCGAAAATGGTGAAACCATTGAAGAGGTTTATGAACCTTTTTTGATTCAACAAGGATTTATTGTTCGTACTCCTAGAGGAAGAGAGGTAACTGATAGAGCTTATAAGCATTTGAATAGATCCAAATCTCCTTCTCAGGATACTTTGTTCTAATATGAAAGCGTTATTATTTAAATATTTTCCTATTCTTGTCTGGCTTAAAGATTATGAGAAATCATGGTTTAAGCATGATGTACTTGCTGGACTTATTGTAGGTATCGTGTTGATTCCACAGGGTATGGCTTATGCTTTAATTGCTGGTTTACCACCAATTATAGGCTTGTATACCGCATTGGTTCCTCCTCTGGTCTATGCTGTGTTCGGTACGGCAAGACAAATTTCTCCAGGTCCCGTAGCTATGGACTCCTTATTAGTACTTACCGGAGTTTCTGTTGTGGCACAAGTGGGAACGGAATATTATGTAGAAGTTGTGGTTATGTTCACCGTAATTGTTGGACTGATACAACTAGTATTAGGTTTGTTTAGATTAGGGTTTTTAGTCAATTTTCTTTCTAAGCCTGTTATTTCTGGGTTTACTTCAGCAGCAGCATTAGTCATTGGATTGAACCAGTTTAAATACCTAATGGGAGTTGACATAGATAATTCAAGTTCAATTGTAGAATTGATTAAGGAAATATTTAGCCATTTGTCTGATATTAATATAGCTTCCTTACTTATGGGGGGAGTTTCGGTCCTGATCATATTAGTCTTAAAAAATATAAATAAGAAGATTCCTAGTGCGCTTATTGTTGTGGTAATTGGAATTCTTTGTGTTGAATATATTCCTGGTCTTTCTAGTCAAATTA
This sequence comes from Flavobacteriaceae bacterium, assembly GCA_049607205.1. Lineage (GTDB taxonomy): Bacteria > Bacteroidota > Bacteroidia > Flavobacteriales > Flavobacteriaceae > JBELHR01. The sequence goes on from JBMYWH010000001.1 coordinate 13,700, forward strand.
AGATTGTGGGGCAGATACCTGCCGGACTTCCAGAATTTAGAATTCCAGAAATGGATTGGGCAATGGTAGAAAGATTATTGCCTGCTGGTCTTACTCTTGCTTTTTTAGGTTTTTTAGAGCTTATTTCAATTGCAAAAACTCAAGAAATAGCTCAACCTGGGACTTATGAAATTAGATCAAATCAGGAATTCGTTGCCCTTGGTTTCGGAAACGTAGTTTCTTCTTTATTTGGCGGCTATGTATTTGCGTCAAGTTTTTCAAGATCTGCCATAAACTTCGATTCTGGAGCAAAAACTCCTTTATCAAATATTGTTTCTTCGATCTTCATAGGCTTAACTTTATTATTTCTAACTCCTTTATTTACGAATTTGCCAACTTCAGTCCTGGCTTCTATTATTGTTGTAGCTGTTTTTAGGCTGATAAAATATAAAGAATCTTGGCGTCTTTGGAGAGGTTCGAAACGAGACTTTTGGATGTGGATTGTAACTTTTGTATTTACTTCTACCTTGGGAATAGTTCCGGGAGTTGTTGTAGGTATAGTCGTTTCTTTATTGGTCCTCTTAGCAAGATCCACTGCTCCGCATTATGCCGTGTTAGGGAGGATAGAAGGGACCAATTATTTTAGAAATACAGAGCGTTTTGAGAATGTTTGCATAGATCCTAAAGTATTGATTTTGCGATTTGATAGTGAACTTTATTTCGCCAATACCAATTATTTTATAGAGCAACTTACCAAGTTAGTGGATAAAAAAGGTAATGAACTGCAATTGGTTATTTTAGACTTTGAAAGTATAAATGGAATGGATAGCACCAGTGCTGATGCCTTAAAACAACGCGTTAATTTCTATCAAGATAGGGGAATAAAGATGTATTTTAGCAACGTGAAAGGACCGGTTCGAGATACCATGACCCGATTAGGAATAAGCTCGGATTTAGGAGTAGATCATTTTTTCATGAGTACTGCTGGTGCTCTTGATTATTTTGAAACAGGAGATACTGGGATTAAGGATGAATTAATTCCTTATATTAACCAGTCCAATAAATATAAAGTGTAATCAAGGTTGCTTTTGGTTTTCAGAAGACCACGTAGCTTTGCATAAACGAAATAAAGAATTATTATGAAAGTAGAACAGTTATATACGGGATGTTTATCTGAGATGGCATATTATATTGCCTCAAAGGGCGAAGCGGCTATTATTGATCCCTTAAGAGAAACAACTCCATATTTGGAAATGTTGGAAAGGGATGGAATGCAGTTGAAGTATATTTTCTTGACTCATTTCCATGCAGATTTTGTATCAGGTCAAGTTGATCTGGCTAAGGCTACCGGAGCTCAAATTGTTTTCGGGCCGAATGCCAACCCTAATTATGAATTTCATTCAGGTAAGGACGGGGAGTTATTTCAAATTGGAAATGTCCAATTAGAACTTCTACATACCCCTGGTCATACTATGGAATCTTCTTCTTATGTCTTAATTGATGAAAAAGGAGATAAACCTTATGTGTTTACTGGTGATTGCTTGTTTATTGGAGATGTGGGAAGACCGGATTTAGCAGTAAAATCTGATTTGACTGTAGAGGATTTGGCTTCACATTTATACGATTCTTTGCGCAATAAAATTATGACACTTCCTGACAGTATCACCGTTTATCCTAATCATGGGGCTGGTTCTGCTTGCGGTAAGAATATGTCTAAAGAAACATTTGATACTCTAGGGAATCAGAAAAAAGTGAACTATGCACTTAAGGAAGATATGACAAGAGAGGAATTTGTGAAAGAGGTGACAACCGGATTAGGTGCACCACCTCAGTACTTTCCTGAAAATGTTAGAATGAATAAATCAGTGAATACATCTTTTGATTCTGTCCTCTCTAAAGGAACCCAAGCACTAACTGTGAGTGAGTTTGAAGAGTTGGCTAATCAAGAGGATGTTTTAGTTCTTGATACAAGAGCAGGAAAAGCATTTAAATTAGAAGGGACGATTCCAGGAGCATGGTATATTGGGATCGATGGTGGTTTTGCTCCATGGGTTGGAGCGTTGATCAAAGATATTGATCAAAAAATAATCTTGCTAGCCGATGAGGGTCGTGTGGAAGAAGTAGTCACGAGATTATCAAGAGTTGGTTACGATGGTGCTCTAGGCTACCTTAAAGGAGGTCTAGAAGCATGGAAAGAATCGGGACGAGAAGTTGAAGGGATTGAAAGTATTTCTGCAGAAGCGCTTATTGAGCTTCTTAAAGAGGATAAGGCTTTAAACCCTATTGATGTGCGTAAACCAAGTGAGTATACAGCTGAACATATATTGAAAATTGACACGCTTCCATTGGATGAGCTAAATTCTCGTATTGGGGAATTAGATGTTAATAAAACATATACTCTTCATTGTCAAAGTGGATATAGATCTCTTATTGCTGCTTCTATTTTGAAGGCAAATGGGTTTAAGTCAATTATTGATGTGACAGGAGGATTTAAAGCATTAATCGACGCTGGGGCAGAGCATTCAAATTTCGTATGTCCTAGTACTTTATAAATCAAACTATGAAAATTTTAAAAACAATGACCTTTCTGTTTGTGATGGCAACCGTGCTATCTTGTCAGAATGGTAAAGCAAAGAACGTAGAACAGGAAATCATTGAGCTTATTGTGGTAAGTGATTTGCAAAAACAAAATACGGAGAGTATTCAATTGGTAGATGTCAGAACTCCACGAGAAGTAGAACAAGGCATGATTCTCGGAGCTCAACATATGGATTATATGGGAGACGATTTTCTAGAACAGACTGAATCTCTAGATAAATCTGAGCCTGTTTATCTTTATTGTAAAAGTGGGGGTAGAAGTGCTAGAGCAGCTAAAAAGCTTAGAGATGCTGGATTCACAAAGGTCTATGATATAGATGGTGGAATTACTGCTTGGAACAAGGCAGGTTATGAAACTGTAAAATAAAAAAAAGGCTGATCATTATGATCAGCCTTTTTGCTTTTTAGAAATTAAAATTAACTCCTAGTAAGAAATTAAATTGTGCCTGTGGATAATATCCTGCTCCATCTAAGGTAACTACCTGTCCTGGATTAGACCAAGTATCATCATAGGTGTAATAGTATCCATTAGAGACATAAGCTGTATTGAAGATATTGTTGAACATTGCAGAGAAGCCTATAGACTTAAAAACTTTCTTCGTTCTCATTTCATAAGAAGCAACTAAGTCATGAGTTAGATAAGCTGCTAACTTTGAGTTTTCGGAATCGATATTAGCCATATATTGTTCCCCTACATACTTGCTAAATAAAGAGATTTCCATATTTGGTATAGGCATGTAAGCAATTTTATTTCCTACAACGATCTCTGGAGAAAAGGCAATATTCGTTTTACCCAATTCGTCTAATTCTCCATCGCGTTCAAAGACAAAATCTAGGTTCTTATTCGAGCTCAAAGCAAGGTTAGGTTGCAAATAGAACTGATTTCCAAGTCTAAGAAATACGTCGAACTCTAGTCCTAATCTATAACTTTCACCCACGTTAGTTCTTATAGGATTCCCAACATCATCCAGTGCACCAGTCAAAACCAATTGATTTTGATAAGCCATATAATACATGTTGGTATTCACTCTAAAGCCTTCTTTTTTCCATCTCCATCCAAATTCTAAATCATTTAAGGTTTCAGGTTCTGGACTTCCATTTTCAAAATCTGTTCGGTTTGGTTCACGATTTGCTACAGCAAAAGAGGCATAAAGATTGTTGTAGGTGTTTATGTTATAAGTAAGTCCTACTTTTGGATTGAAAAATTGGTAATTCACATCAACGGCTCCATCAGCGACTCCATCTGTCTTATAATGTACAAACCTTCCTTGGAGATCTAAAAATCCTAGTAGTTTTTCCGAGAAAGCATAGCTAACCTTTGTAAATATATTTCCATCGTTCTTGTCTCCATAATTGTCATAATAGCGATCAGAAGGACGCGTTTCACCAGAGTATTGTGCCCAAATCACATGACCGAAATGATCTCCTTTATACATACTATAAGCTCCTCCTAAAGTGAAGTCAACACGTTCGCTTTTGTAGTTTACTGAAGAGGTAAATCCATAATAATGATTGTCCAACCATTTTTGATTGATCAAATCAGCTTCTTCAACTAAGTTTCCATCAACTTCAATAGGACTTAAACCGTAATCTGGGTAATATGCATCATCTTTATAACTTTCATAATATCCTCGACCATAGGTATAGTGTAAAGCAAAATTACTGGTCCAATTGTTATTATAAGTTTGTGTCCAAAGCAGTTGGTAATGATCCTGTTTGTAATTATCCGTTTGATTGTCGTAAAATTGAGTTTCTCCATTGGCATCTGTATACATTCCTGCAGGGTTAAACCTTCTATCAGTATCTAGAGTTTCTTGATCAATCCCATACCAAGCTTGGTAGGTTTTCTCTGCACCTCCAAAGGTGATTAACTTCAATAAAGTATTTTTTTCACTATACGAAGCTTGTAAAAAATAAGACCTTAAATCTGAGCTAGCACGATCAATATATCCATCTGAATCAATTTTAGATATTCTTCCTGCTAATTCAAAATTTTCGTTGAGTCGTCCTGTTGAGAATTTTGCAGTTTCTTTAAAAGTATTAAATGATCCTGCAGAAAAACTTAAGGATCCATAAGCCTCTTCAGAAAACGCATCGGTAAGTAGATTCAAAGAAGCACCGAAGGCACCTGCACCATTAGTAGAAGTCCCTACACCTCTTTGTAATTGTAAACTTTCTGTGGATGAGGCGAAGTCTGGCAAGTTTACCCAGAAAGTACCCATGGATTCAGAATCGTTATAGGCAATACCATTAATGGTTACGTTTACACGAGTAGCATCCGTTCCACGAACTCTAATACCGGTATATCCGATTCCAGCACCTGCATCCGAAGTTGTCACCACGGCAGGCATATAATTCATAAGTACAGGAATATCTTGACCCAAGTTTCGTTCAGAAATTTCTTTCTTGTTTAAAGAAGAGTGGGTAACAGGTGCGTTTGCCTGAACCCTTACTGCTGAGACAATTACTTCATCGAGGATGTAATTGTCTTTCTCTAGAACAATTTCTAAAAGAGACTCTTCACTGAAATTAATTTGTTTTTCGTAGGTTTTGTATCCTACATAAGAGCAAATTAAAGTATAAGCTTGTCCCTTGTTCACCTTCATGGTGAATCTTCCTTCAAAATCTGTAGTGAATCCTCTGGATGTTTCTTTGAGGATAATAGTAGCTCCAGGCAATTCCATACCCTGGTTGTCCACCACAGTTCCACTGACTAAAATTTTGTTTTGAGCATTGAGGCTTGTAAATGCAAATAGCATTAAGCCAATAAATAAAGTTATAGGTTTCATTAAATGAATTAATAAAACGAATAAAAGAGGCCATTATCCGCAAGTTGATATACGTTTATGACATTTTTTTCCTTTCCCTTGGCAGCATTATCCGCCCAGGTTCTTTGGGTATAATCTCAGCCTGATTAGATCAAGCACCCCTTTTTGAGATGCTGCAAATATATAAATTTGTTAAAACTATTAAGAGACTCTTAGGTTTTTTTTCCACTCATACCATCCTTGAATGGCAAGTATCAAAAATATCAAGTATTGCAAACTTGTGAAGCCTAATCCTTTAACTAGATATAGTGGTATCGAAATACTGTTAGCAACAATCCATAATAACCAATGTTCTATCTTTTTATTAGCCATTAACCACATTGCTGCAAAAAACACTCCGGTAGTTACCGTATCGGCATAGTCGGTAAAACGGTCGAATCGGTCGTAATATTTGTATACAGTAACCACTAAGATCGCCGTTGAAAGAAAAATTAGTCCCGACTTAAACCAATCTTTTTTACTGGCATGAGTTACATGTAATTCTTCGGAAGTATTAGGATTGGCCCAGAGGTACCAACCGTAAATACTCATCAAGGTATAATAGATATTGATGATAAAATCACCATAGAGTTGGAATACCCAACAAACATAGACATAGATACTGGTAGAAATGATTCCAGTGGGGAATACTGCGATTTTCTCCTTTTTAGCATAAATGACACTTGCTATCCCAAAAACCGTAGCAACAAGTTCTAGAAGAATATCTTGAAGACTTGATTGTGAATAAGGTTCTAAGAGGTAATTAATGATTTCCATATACTTGATTTGATAGTGTGGATGCTTCAAAAAAATGAGGGTCTTCTTCGAAGGCTGTTCCTACAACCACCAAATTAGCCCCTGCATCAAAAGCCTTATTGATTTGATCCATATTTCTAAGACCTCCTCCAACAATTAAAGGATGGTTGAGTACTTTACGGATTTCTGAAATAGTGTTTGTAGCAATAGGATTTTCAGCCCCAGAACCAGCTTCTAAATAAGTCAGTTGTTTACCCATATATTGTCCAGCGAGGCAAGTGTTTTTAATTCTGTCTAGGTCTTCTGCTTGTATTGGATTCGTTTGACTTACTCTCAGTGTTGAACTTAGATTTCCTCCATCGACAAGGATATAAGAGGTAGGAATGACTTCTAGGTTCATTGTTTGCAACAGAGGAGCCGCCTTAATATGTTGTCCATTTAAATATTCTGGATTTGTTCCTGAGAGCAGGCTTAAGAAGAGTAAAGCGTCAGCTTCATCAGTGAGCTGATTAATATTTCCAGGGAATAAAATTATAGGTAATGAACAAAATGTTTTTATCTTTCTAACGATCTTATGGGTTATCTCATTTTGAACCATAGAGCCTCCTACAAAAATAAATGAAGCAGGTGATGCATCAATCTTAGAGCAAAGTTTAGGAAGATGATCTATATTCAACTTATCAGGATCCAACAGTATTGCAATACTTCTTGATTTATTGACGATATGCTCTAAAATAGTATTCATTAGTTCTGAATAGCGTAAGCTAAAGTATAAGTAGTTAAATCTAAAAAGTGAACCTCATAGGACTCTTCAAGAGAATCTTTGATGAGTCTTGCAGAGGTTGTGTTTTTATCCAATGGAACATTCGTGACAAACAGATGATCTTTAAATAAAATTTGACCTCCTATATGGGTTTTGAACAAAGATTCTTTTGCAGCCCAAATCCTAGTTAGTTCTCTAATTTGAGATTCTTGCTCTGTGCATTCTAGTGATTCTGTGCCAATGAATCTAGAAGCTATTTTTTTAATTTTATCTCGATTTTTCTCAATGTCAATTCCCACTATTTTATCAGAAATGATAAGTGTTGCATATTCAAAAGAATGACTGATACTTATGTGTTTTTTATCTGAAAGCAAGGGCTTGCCTAAAGGCGTGTAACTCAAATCACGATCAGTATACCCTGCTATTTTTAAGAGCTGCCTAACGGCCAAAAAACCTTTTTGGTGTGCCAAACTCTTCATAGAATTTAATCGTAATTGGCTTTTTTTATTTAAATGGATGTCAGATAATTCCTCTAGAGTTTCTTCTATCTTCCAGAGCCATATATTACCATTTTTACCAAGGTCTATAGTTTTAACTAATGGCATGAATTATAAAGGTATTTTTGTATTTTTGCTGCTTTAATCGTTGAATCGAAACAAATTTAAGAAATATGAGTACAGTAGCACCTACTTACACGAAATTTAAAGTAAAAGATATCAATCTAGCGGATTGGGGTCGTAAAGAAATTACATTAGCAGAGGCTGAAATGCCAGGTTTAATGAGTTTAAGAGAAGAATACAAGGATGAACAACCTTTGAAAGGTGCGCGTATTGCTGGATGTTTGCATATGACAATTCAAACAGCTGTACTTATTGAGACTTTGGTAGCCTTAGGAGCTGAAGTAACTTGGTCTTCTTGTAATATTTTCTCTACCCAGGACCATGCGGCTGCGGCTATTGCGGATGCAGGTGTTTCTGTTTATGCATGGAAAGGACTATCAGATGAGGAATTTGATTGGTGTATCGAGCAAACCTTATTTTTCGGAGAAGATCGCAAACCATTAAATTTAATTTTAGATGATGGTGGAGATTTAACAAATATGGTTCTTGACCGTTACCCGGAATTAGCACCAAACGTAAAGGGATTGTCAGAAGAAACTACAACAGGAGTTCACAGATTATATGATAGAATGAAGGCTGGAACACTTCCTATGCCTGCAATCAATGTGAATGATTCAGTTACTAAATCTAAGTTTGATAACAAGTACGGATGTCGCGAAAGTGCTGTAGATGCAATTAGAAGAGCTACTGATTTAATGCTTGGTGGTAAAGTGGTTGTCGTTGCTGGTTATGGAGATGTTGGAAAGGGAACAGCTGCTTCTTTTAAAGGAACTGGAGCGAGAGTTATCGTAACTGAAATTGATCCAATTTGTGCTTTACAAGCTGCGATGGATGGTTTCGAAGTTAGAAAAATGGATAATGTTGTTTCTAAGGCAGATATCGTTATTACAACTACAGGGAATAAGGATATAGTTAAAGGACGTCATTTTAAGATGTTAAAAGATAATTCTTTGGTATGTAACATTGGTCATTTCGATAATGAACTAGATATGGCATGGTTGAATGAAAACTATGGTGATACAAAAGTTGAAATCAAACCTCAAGTTGATCAGTATACAATTGATGGAAAGAAATTCATCATTTTAGCAGAAGGAAGATTGGTTAATTTAGGATGTGCTACAGGGCATCCAAGTTTTGTAATGTCTAATTCATTTACAAATCAAACACTTGCTCAAATTGAACTTTGGAAAAACTCGGATCAATACAAGAATGAGGTATATATGTTGCCTAAGCATTTGGATGAAAAAGTAGCGAGACTTCACTTGGCAAAAATTGGAGTTGAACTAGATGAATTATCAGAAGATCAAGCAGATTATATAGGGGTAAAGGTTGAAGGACCGTTCAAGCCTGAATACTACAGATATTAATCTGTTTAAAATTATTAGAGAAGCCTAAACTAAAATAGTTTAGGCTTTTTTTTGTGACCTAGGGCAAAGAGCGGCGGCTTCTAAAATATGTTCTTTACTCACTTTTGATTCTAGATCGAGATCTGCTATGCTGCGAGCTACTCTCAAAATCTTATGAATTGCCCGAGGACTATAATCCAGTTTTTCTTTTAGTTTATTTAGCATTTGCTCGGAATCTTTATTTAATAGACACCATTGTTTGAGATTGCCATAGGGTATTCTAGAATTATACTTATAAGAGCTCTGCTGATAACGTTTGTTTTGAATGTTTCTAGCCTTGAGAACATTTTTACTCATATCCCTAGTATTTAAGCTCGGGTCTGATTGAGTATTTTTAGGGTTTTTGTTAAGACTCAGCATCATATCAATTCTATCTTCAATAGCACTTGAAAACCCTTTTGTAGCATTCTGTTTCGGATTAAAACAACCTATGAGTTGAAAATCACAGGGGAATATCGTTTTTTTCTGAAGACGATCTATGTGAATGAGTTGATGCTCTAGAGGTTCTCTCAAAGATTCTATTTGCTTTTTAGGAAATTCATTAAATTCATCGAGAAATAAAACCCCGTGATGGGCTAGACTTATTTCTCCAGGTATAGGATTATTTCCTCCACCTATTAGTGCAGATGCGCTTATTAAATGATGTGGATTTCTAATTGGTGCTCGGGTTTTGAGTCCTTGATTTGGGTCTAGAAGCCCCATGATACTGTATATTGATGAAACTTCCATGGACTCTGTTTTACTCAAAGGAGGAAGTATACCTGGATATGATTTAATCAAAAGACTCTTACCTATGCCAGGAGGACCAGAAAACAAAATATTATGCCTTCCTACAGCAGCGATCATTAGAGCCCTTTTTGCCTGTTGCATACCTTGAATTTCATTGAAATCAGCATGATTGTTACCATTAGGGGAAGTTTTTGAAAAGGAGTAAGACGGAACCTCAAGACGGCCTCTGGTAATATCAATAAATTCTCGAATGGAATTAATTCCTATATATTTCAGACCCACTACATGAGATGCTTCCACAAGATTTGACTTAGGGAGAATAATACCTTTATATCCTTTTTTAACAGCTTCAATCGCAATGCTCAACACCCCTTGTATTGGTTTGAGTGTCCCGTCTAAAGATAGCTCCCCTAAAATCAAGTAATCCTTATAGGCTTTTAGATTCAATTTTTCATGTGCAGCAAGCACTCCTAAGGCTATGGCGAGATCTAGTTGACTTCCTTTCTTTGTAATATTTACTGGTGCAAAATTGATGGTTATTTTACGTCCAGGAAACTTCTGTCCGCTGTTTTTAAGTGCAGAAATAATGCGATAAATACTCTCTTTAATACCTGAACTAACCCCTCCAACAATTTTAAGTCCAATTCCGATTTGAAGATCTATTTCTACCTGAATTATTTGTGGAATTACACCATCTATACTACAGCCCCATACTTTTTCTAACATAAGTTCTTTTTAGAAAGAACGAATTTTTTTTATTGTTTAGTATAAAAAAAGAGCCTCTATAAATGGTCTATTTATAGAGGCTTAGTAAAAGGGGATTTACTAGAGGTTATTAATGGAAGAATCCATTGTTGTTTAACCTTATAGTAAATATATAGCCATAATCGTGCCAAAAATAATTAGGCGGAATTACGACTGGCGTTAATGTTTCCAAATAGAGAACGAGTCACAATTTTTTCAAATACAGAACGTTCTTCAGATTCTAATATTCCTGCTTTATCCATATCTTGAATTTGTTTTAAGGCAAATTGTTGAATGGTTAATAAAGGCATCACAATAGATTCTCTAACCTTAATAGAAGCCAGACCTTGTGGCATGTTTTCCATCAAAGATGAATGTCCAGAAACCTCTAATAAAAGTCTCTTAGTCAATAAATATTCATTGTGAATGATTTTCCAGAATTGACCGAATTCGGCATCATTTTCCATGTATTGAGTCAATTCGAAGAAAGATTTAGTCAAACTCATCATCGAGTTTTCCATCAATGTTTTAAAGAATTTACTACTTCTATAAAGGGTCTTGATTTCTTGTAATCTTCCTTGATCTTCATAAGCTTTAAGCGCAGTTCCCAAACCGAAATAACCAGGAACGTTTTGCTTAAGTTGTGACCAGGATCCAACAAAAGGGATTGCTCTTAAATCTCCGAAGTCTAATTGCTTAGAGTTAGATCTTTTAGAAGGACGAGAACCAATATTAGCCATACCATAATATTTCAGAGTACTCATGCGCTCTAAATACGGAATGAATAAATCATGACCTTTGAAATCTTCATATGTCTTATAAGACTTCTCCGCTAAATCCTGAATAATCGCTTTTTGATCGGAGTTGAATTCAATTCTATCTTCTGCAAATAACCTATTGCTCAACCCTGAACTTAATAATTGCTCCATGTTGTAACGCGAAGAATCTTTAGTACCGAAATTCGAACTAATCGTTTGTCCTTGAATCGTCAATTGGACTTGTTTTGTTTCAATTGAACTACCTAAAGAAGAATAGAATTGATGAGTTTTACCTCCTCCACGAGCTGGTGGTCCACCACGTCCATCGAAGAATAACACAGTAATTCCATACATTCTTGAAATAGCGGTAAGTGCTTCTTTTGCTTTAAAGATAGACCAGTTCGCCATTAAGTATCCACCATCCTTTGTACCATCTGAATATCCAAGCATGATCGTTTGTGTATTCTTTCTCTTTTTTAAGTGCTCACGGTATTGAGGAATTTCATACAAACGCTTCATCACATCTTGAGCAACGATTAAATCATCAATAGTTTCAAAAAGTGGAATAACATCTACATCTAGCCCATTATTGAATCCAGATAGATTCAGCATAGCAAAGGTTTCCATCATATTCAGAGCAGTCTGATTGTTGGAAATGATATAGCGGTGTGCTCCTCGAACTCCATTATTTTTCTGAATTTCTTGAAGCGCTTTGATTGAGCCAAGGGTTTTCACTACCATATCATCTTGGAATATGCTTAAATCAACGTCACCCTTAACTGTTGCTAAGAAATCCGTTTGCTTTTCGGCATCCCATTCCAAGAAATCTGTAGGGAAAGTAGTGTCTCCTGAAGCTTGTAAATCCTTAACGATTTGAGTAAATACACTGTGGTGTACTCTACTGTCTTGTCTAAGGTCAATAGAAGCAAAGTGCATTCCAAAAAGTTTAATTTTCGTAATAAAACTCTTCACCTCCGGCACATACAATCCATTGTGTTCAGATTCCAAGATATGCTCAATATCTCGCATGGCTTGTAAAAGTTCGTCATGCGTTATATAAGAAGTTCCTTTACGTGATGTAGCACCATTCCAAAGTCTAGTTTCAACATCAATAATTTTATCGTAAATCCCTTTGAATGTTAATTTCTTACGAAGAGCCTTAGCATCTCTATAATAATTTTTCAAAAGGGTTAATCTTAATTTTTTTGCAGTTTCAACCGTAGTTTCTTCGGTTACAAATGGATTTCCATCTCTGTCCCCTCCAGGCCAAAACCCAAGAGTGATCACATCGTTTTCCAATTCTCCTCCTGTCAAAATAGAATCCTGAACATAGTCCATAATCTCTCCAACAGAATAATAGAAGATGTTCTCTAAATACCAAATAAGGCTTTTTGCCTCATCAAATGGCGTTGGTTTTTCTTTATTGAAAAAGGCCGTTTTACCAAGTTGAGCCAGGAGTTCTTGTATGCTCTTGATATCGTCTTTTTCTATAGCTTTTGTCAGGTCAGTTATGATTCCTAACACCGTACCAGGGTAAAACTGTGTAGGGTGAGCAGTCAGAACAATTCTAGTTGAAAAATCTTGAACGGCTTTCTTGAGATCTCTTTTCTTTCCTGCTGAAGCAGCAAGTTCTTTAATACCTCGAAGCGTTCCTACACCATTCATGTTATTTACAATCGGGAATGCTGCGTCTTCTATCGCATCAAATAACACAATCTGTCTTTCTATGTATTGTATAAATTGAAAGAGTACTGCAATTCGATGATCCGAATCTAAATCTTTAAAGTATTGATTAAAGAAATCTTCTACGATTTCACTTGGGGTTTTCCCTTGTTCAAATCCATTACTACACAATTCATGGAAAAGAGGCAAGTACAAACCAGTCCTTGAAGCCTCTTCATAAGGCAAGGAAGTAAAAATGCTGTTGTATATATTGAATTTGGATAAAACTTGTTCGTTAAATCGGTTCAATTTTGAAGCTGTTGCCATAATTTATCTCTTTGTAACAAATTTACAAATCATTTCCTTTGACAAGTAATTATTGAGGAAAATTACCGAATACGTTTTAGATGTTGAGTTTTAAACAACGAAATCCTATTCGTAATGAGAATAAAAAAAAGACCCCAATTGGGGTCTTTTAAGTTTAGTATTTAGATAATCCTTGCTCAAGCCAATCCAAATAATCCTCTATATCGGGATTATAAGCACTAGGTTCAATCAATTTTTCTTCTTCTTGATTGATTAGCACATAAAAAGGTTGGGCATTCGTTCCATAGCGAACTGCTTGGAATTCCGACCATTTCTGACCAATGTATTTAAGTTTTCTTCCACTGACTTCTGAAATAATTTCTTCCCCTTCAGGGAGTCTTCTTTTATCGTCAACATAAAGACTAATAAGAACTAAATCATTATTTAGTACTTCTAATACTGCTGGGTCTGACCATACATTGTCTTCCATTTTACGACAATTCACACAAGCATGTCCTGTAAAGTCAATCATAACAGGTTTATTTACTTTTTTAGCATATGCCATTCCATCTTCATAATCAGTAAAAGCAATGATATCATGGGGTCCATAATGCGCCCCCTTAGGGAGACTGCTATGATCGGCACCTTGGGAGTTTGAAGATAACTTAGTGAACCCAACACCGTGAGTTGATTCAGAATAATGCTTTGGTGGTGGGAAACCTGAAATTAGTTTTAGTGGTGCACCCCATAAACCTGGAATTAAATAAATTGTAAAAGTTAAGGTCACTAGAGCTAATGACAAACGACCCACGGAAATATGATTTAATGGAGAGTCATGAGGGAGCTTTATTTTCCCTAAAAGATATAAACTCAGAACCCCGAAAATTGCAATCCATATCGCGATAAAGACTTCTCTTTCTAATAAGTGTAATTGAAGAACTAAATCCGCATTTGATAAGAATTTAAAGGCAAAAGCAAGTTCTAAGAATCCTAAGAAAACTTTTACTGTGTTCAACCAACCACCTGATTTAGGTAATGAATTCATCCATCCTGGGAACATTGCAAATAAAGTAAAAGGAAGAGCTAATGCTAAAGAAAATCCAAACATTCCAACAAAAGGAGCAATTCCTCCTTTAGTTGCAGCTTCTACTAATAATGTCCCAACAATAGGTCCGGTACAAGAAAATGATACAATAGCTAAAGCTAGAGCCATAAAAATAATACCTATAAATCCTCCACGGTCTGCTTGTTTATCTACTTTATTGGCCCAAGACTGAGGTAACATAATTTCAAAAGCTCCTAAGAATGAAAAGGCAAAAACGACAAGTAATAAAAAGAATGCGAGGTTAAACCACACATTAGTAGAAAGTGCATTTAAAGCATCTGCTCCGAATACCCAAGTTACTATAGCTCCTAAAAAGACATAGAGCCCAATAATAGAAAATCCATATATTAAGGCATTTCTAATTCCGGCTGCTTTAGTTTTACTTTGTTTAGTAAAAAAGCTAACAGTCATAGGAATCATAGGAAATACACAAGGTGTTAAAAGGGCTGCAAAACCAGATAAAAATGCAATAATAAAGATTCCCCAAAGGCCTTTACTTTCCTCTTTAGGGGCAGTGGTTTTTACCGTTTCAACTTTAACTACTTTTGCTTTACTTAGATCAAAGCTTAAGTCAACTTCCGTTGGAGAGAGACATTGAGTGTCATCACAAACCATAAAAAACACGGTTCCACTAACAATTGAAACTTCATTAGCTTCAATAGTTTGAACAAAGGTTGCCTTGTTTTCAAAGTATTTGATATTCATTTCAAAAACATTATCATATACTTCATGACCTTCATCTTCTAAAGTAGTTCCAACGACTTTCATTCCTTCTGAAAGTTCATAATTAAATTCAGTTGGGATAGGTCCGTCTTCTGGTACGGATTGACTGTATAAATGCCAAGAAGGATCTATGCTGGCTTTAGAAATTAGTCGATACGTATTGGTTCCTTCAAGTTTTTCAACTTTAGTTCGCCAAGTAACGGGTTCTAATAGTCCACCAATTTGGGCTTGAATAGTTGTGAACGTCGTTAGAGTTAAAACAACTAGGAGTAATAATTTTTTCATTTTAGTTTGAATGCGATTTGTATGTATTCGTTTGTTTTTGATGGCTCAAGGTAGCGTTTATCATTACGTTTTCCAATAATAGCTACTACATCTTCCCCATGACTGAGAATCCAAGTCCGCTCTTTGTCTATTATAGATAGTTTTTCATCTCTGAAATAGGCGCTTAGTTTCTTTTTGCCATGAAAGCCTTCGGGGTAAAAGTAGTCTCCATCTTTCCATTTTCTTACAACTAAAGGAGTATTTAACAAATCTTTTGCAATTTTTATAGAATAATCAAATTCCTCATTTTTCTCGGAAAGCTGTTGAATCTCAGGTCTAATATCTATATAACCCTTGGTCTCAAGCAGTAATGAATTCCTGTCTTTTAGGAGCCTGTAGTTTTGGTTTTCGAGGAATTTTCCGCTTTGAGCAGTGCTGAGGTTGAGTAAGTCAAAGGTGTTATTAAAGCCATAAGGTTCAAATAAACCGTAGAGATTTGCCTCCGCATTGGGTTCTTTGATCAGATTTTTGATGTTGATAATTTGAACATCATCATGATTAGGATGGGCTTTGAAGTATAGAGATTTGAGCTGTTCAAGCCTGTTTAATGCCAATTCTTGACTGTGTTTTAGATGTTCTAAGGTTGCACGAAAGCTTTTCTCTAAGCTAGGGTTTAACTCCTTTAGTTTAGGGATGATTTGGTGTCTGATTTTATTTCTAACATATTTATCAGAGGCATTTGAGGAGTCTTCTCTCCACTGAATTTCATTCTCTAAAGCAAAATTTAAAATTTCCTTTCGAGTGAAAATTAAAAAAGGTCTTCTGATCCAATTTTGTTTAGAAGGAATGCCTAATAAACCACTAAGTCCTGTACCTCGGGATAAATTAATCACAAAAGTTTCCAGGGAATCATCTAAGTGATGGGCGGTCATTAAGTAATCAAAACCTTCAGTCTTTCGAAGCGATTCGAAATAAGTATAACGAAGTTCTCTTGCCGCAATTTGTATACTACACTTGTGTTTTTTTGAGTACTTCTCTGTATCAAAACCCTCCACAAATAAAGGAACCTCTAGTTCCTGAGAAAGGGCATATACAAAATCTTGATCTCCCTGGCTTTCTTCATCTCTTAGATTAAAATTACAGTGTGCAAGACTAATGTTTAGACCAGCTTGATGTGCTAAATAAGCTAGACATACAGAATCTAATCCTCCAGAAATAGCCAAGAGTATTTTAGCATCAATTAATTCTTGAAAGTCTTCAAGTATATGGTTTCTAAATTGTTGAACCATGAATCCATTTTATTATAATATTCATAAATTCTTTTTTTTCTAGGTCATTGTGTAGCTCATGATAGCCTCCTTTAATAGGGACAAAAGTAACTTCTTTGTTCTCTAGAGCAAAGTTTTGGCTTGCTTTAAACGATGTAATTTGATCCGCATCTCCATGTAATAAAAGCATAGGGTGGTTCAAGAGGTTTTTATGTTTTAAGGCATACTTTCCTTTCTTTAAAAACAACATAGAGAAATTAGGACTTACCAAATCATGATTTAAGGGGTCTTCTATGTATTTTTTTACTTGATCAGGGTCGTTGGATATTTTAGTAGCATCCAGGCCATTATTTAGGGTAACCCTTGGAGCCAGAGATAAAGCTATGTTGCCTAAAAGAGTTTTCCAGCGAGGTGGCTCAAAGGCCAAATCAAGCATAGGGCTTGAAACGATGTATCTTGAGACTCTGGGGTCTTGTTTGAGTGCGTAATTTACGACACAGTTTCCTCCCATGGAGTGACCGTAAAGCAGGACTTCTTTATTAGTCTCTTTAGCTAATTCCACAAAGTGAGAAATGCATTTCATTTCAAACTCATAAGAAGGTGTATGACCTCTTTTTCCAGAACTTTCTCCATGCCCCACATGATCGTAGGCATAGACATTGCATCCGGCTTTATTCAATCTTGGTATTACATAGTTCGCGTAACGCATAAAATGTTCTCCCATTCCATGCACTAATATCAGAGTGTATTGCGGATTTTCCGAAGGAAAGAATGCGGAATTAATGATTTCCTTATCTAAGTTTACCTTGAAATTTTGCATCCTCTAATTTAGGAATTTCCATTCAATACTTGATACATTGCTTTAGCTTTTAATAAGCATTCTTCGTACTCCGATTCCGCTACTGATTTATTTGTGATGGCTGAACCAACACTAAAGGATAAAAAGGATTTATCTAGATTGACTAAGATACTTCTGATCACGACATTGAAGTCAAAATCTCCTTCAGGACTGATATATCCTAAAGCTCCTGAATATACCCCTCTTTTACTTTCTTCGAGCTTCTCTATGAGATTCAATGCCGATAATTTAGGAGCACCAGTCATACTTCCCATAGGAAATAAGGCTTGGATGATTTCTTCTGGGCTCAGTGCTTTCGATACTGTTGCTCTAATTGTTGAAATTAATTGATGAACCTGCTTAAAACTATAGACCTCACATAATTCGTCTACTTGTACCGAACCTTTATCGGCAATATGTGATAAGTCGTTGCGAACTAGATCCACAATCATCACATTTTCAGCTCTTTCTTTTTGATCGTTTTTGAGAGCTTCTTTAATCTGTAAATCCTCTTGCTGTGTAGCTCCTCGTTTTGCTGTTCCTTTTATGGGTTGGGAGATAACTTGAGTTCCTTTTTTTTGAATGAATCGCTCAGGAGAGGAGCAAATCAGAACTTGCTCATTCCATTTCATCAATGCTGAAAAAGGAGCTTCAGAAATGGCATTTAATTTTTCATATATTTTAAAAGGATCTATAGAAGCATTTTCTACGTAAAATTCTTGACAGAAATTAGCCTCATATACATCACCTCTTTGAATGTGTTTTTTAAGTGTGTTTACACGGTCGATATAGGTTGTTTTATCAATTCGTGGTTGAATGCCCAATGGGGAAGCTTCTCCCGAGCTTTCTTTTGGCAAAAAAGTCAAAATCTGCTCCAAGTCTTTTGAGGCCTCATCACTGAGATAATCAGGATACAAAAATTCAATCTGATTCTCTTTGATGAAAATTAATTTCTCGCCTTGAACAAAACGTAAATCATCAAAATCCAGTTCATCTACATTGCTTGAAGAGGTTGTGAAAAGTTCGTTTTTTAAATCATAAGCTAAATAACCGAATACATAGTCCTGAACTTTTGCTCTGAACTTAGTTAGTTTAGAGAAAGCGTGCCCTGTTGAGCTCCGAAGCTCCTCGAGTATTCCAATACTAATAATTGTGTGAAAAGAACCGGAATTTCCTGAATCTAAATTTGAATTCAAGATCAGGTAATTCGGTTGTTTGGAGACCCAATTTAACAAAGCGTCATTCCTTTGGTTTTGCCAAGGGAATTGAGATTTCAGCCGTAACATGCTTTTAAAGGTTTTGGCCACAAAAATACATTACTTTTTAGAAACATTCATGTAAAGGGTGATTTCTAAATTTCTGTTAAATATTAAACAAAAACTAAATATTTTGTTAAGATTAAGAGAATAAGCTCTTTAGAGAACTTTTTTCATTGTATATTTGCCTTATGAAATTACTTAAGACACAAACTAATATTAATCGACGCCGCTTTCCCAGAGTAAAGCGTCGCTGTGTGCGCTAAATAAAAACACTTCTAGTTATTTAGTTTAATTTCATTACTGATTCAAATGCAAAGCATTTTAAGATTTTTTTACCGACCAATTTTGAACTTGAAAAAACAATTTTTCAGGAGTCGAAGTATGCGATTTCCCCGCCGCCCCTTTGGCGTGTAGAATTTATTGGAGAAAGGTGAGTCCCTCTTCGTTTTAGTAAAAAAATCATTATTCATTATTAATTACCCATACGTATGGAACTTATTGTCACTAACGAATCTCATGTAAAATATGCAGAGGATATTTGTAAAACTATTGAAGACTCAGCGAAGGTTAGAGGAACAGGTATTGCAAAAAGAACTCCCGAGTATATTACCGAGAAGATCATCAAAGGAAATGGTGTGATCGCACTGGAGGATGGTAAATTTGCTGGATTTTGTTATATCGAGGCTTGGCAAAACAAGAAATTTGTAGCCAATTCTGGACTGATTGTCCATCCTGATTTTAGAGGGAGAGGGTTGGCAAAACAAATTAAACAGAAAATCTTGAACTATTCTCTTGAAAAGTTTCCGGAATCAAAAGTTTTTGGAATTACCACAGGTCTAGCGGTAATGAAAATTAATTATGAGTTGGGGTATCAGCCAGTAACATTTTCTGAGCTTACTGATGATGATGCTTTTTGGAAAGGTTGTCAAGCCTGTAAAAACTATGATATTTTAGTAAGAAATGAGCGCAAAATGTGTCTTTGTACAGGAATGTTGTACCAGAGAAAAGTAGAAACTAAAAAGTCACTTTCTGCTCTTGAAAAAATTAAACAAATCACTGCTTCACTTAAATTGAAGTCTCTTAAAAATAAATAATATGAAAAAAGTTGTTCTAGCATACTCAGGAGGATTAGATACCTCGTATTGTGTAAAGTATTTGATTAATGAATTAAACATGGAAGTATATTCTGTACTAGTGAATACAGGAGGCTTCAGTGAAGAGGAACTTAAAGAAGTTGAAAAGAAGGCCTACGAGATGGGAGTTACTTCTCATAAAAACGTAAGTATTCTTGATGAGTATTATGAAAAAGCCATCAAGTATATGGTTTTTGGGAATGTGCTTAAAAATAACACCTATCCTTTATCGGTAAGTGCGGAAAGGATTTTTCAGGCCATTGAAGTGGTAAAATACGCTAATGAAATTGATTCAGATGCGATTGCTCATGGATCTACAGGAGCTGGAAATGATCAAATTAGATTTGACTTGATTTTTCAAGCTATGGCTCCAGAAAAACAAATCATTACACCAATTAGAGATTTAAAATTATCTAGACAAGAAGAAATAGAATATTTGAAATCACATGGAGTAGATATGCCATGGGAGAAATCACAATATTCCATCAATAAAGGAATTTGGGGTACTTCGGTTGGAGGATCAGAGACCTTAACTTCTCATCAAACACTTCCTGAAGAGGCTTACCCGTCTCAGCTGACTAAGACAGAGCCGATGAAAGTGGAGCTTACTTTTTCTAATGGAGAATTTACTGCATTTCAAGGGGAGGAAGGAAGTCCGGTTGAAAATATTTTAAAGCTCGAAGAGTTGGCTTCTCAATATGCCATTGGTAGAGACATGCATGTTGGAGATACTATAGTAGGAATTAAGGGGAGAGTTGGTTTCGAAGCTGCCGCAGCCTTAGTAATCATTAAAGCTCATCATACATTAGAGAAACATACACTTTCTAAGTGGCAACAATATTGGAAAGAACAATTAGGGAACTGGTATGGAATGTTATTACATGAAGGACAGTACCTAGACCCAGTAATGAGAAATATTGAGGCCTTTTTACAAGATTCTCAGAAGACGGTAAATGGAACTGTTGGCGTAATTCTTAAGCCTTATCACTTTATTGTGGAGGGAATTCAATCTGAGAATGATTTAATGAATAATGGCTTCGGTGCTTATGGAGAAATGAATAATGCTTGGACTGCAGAAGACGCTAAAGGATTTATTCAAATTTATGGAAATCAAAACAAGATTTTTTCACATGTAAATCCTGAATATAATGACTAAGGTTGGAATTATAGGAGGAGCTGGATATACCGCTGGTGAGCTAATTAGGTTACTGGTAAATCATCCAATGGTTGAATTGGATTTCGTCTACTCCACATCAAACGCGGGAAATTTGATTTCTGAAGTTCACAGCGATCTTTATGGAGACTTGGATTTGAAATTTTCTAATAAAATTAATCCCGAAGTTGCAGTTTTGTTCCTATGTCTTGGACATGGAAATTCCAAAGCCTTTTTAGAACAGCATGATTTTTCTTCTTCAACGGTAATCATTGACCTGTCTAATGATTTCAGATTAAAAAATGATGCAGAGTTTCAAGGTAGAAAATTTGTTTATGGATTGCCTGAGTTTCAAAAATCTGCGATTGTAAAGGCTAATGCCATTGCAAATCCAGGATGTTTTGCCACTGATATTCAATTAGGTTTGTTACCGCTAGCTTCTTTAGGGTTATTGAATAATGATGTACATATCAACGCCACTACTGGAGCAACGGGAGCCGGAGTTTCGCCTGGAGCAACGACTCATTTTGCATGGAGAGATAATAATTTTTCTGTCTATAAAGCATTTAATCATCAACATCTAGGAGAGATTGGAGAGACTCTTGAGACCTTTGATTCTAAGAACACGGGAGAATTAATGTTTATTCCAAATAGGGGAAATTTCTCAAGAGGAATTTTTGCTTCTATGTATACCAAGTTTGAAGGGAGTTTGGATAAAGCCTATCAAATGTATGAGGCGTATTATGCCGAAGAGCCTTTTGTGCATATCTCACATAAGCCTATACATTTAAAGCAAGTTGTCAATACCAATAAATGCTTAATTCATTTAGAAAAGCATGGAGATCAACTGGTGATCTATTCGGTTATAGATAACCTTTTAAAAGGAGCCTCAGGTCAAGCTGTTCAAAACATGAACCTAATTTTTGGATGGGAAGAAACGACCGGATTAAAACTCAAAGCCAATAACTTTTAACCACAATAAATTATGAAAATAGCCATCATCGGAGCAGGAAATCTAGGGGGAGCCATAGCGCATGGGATTCATTCAGAAATCACTTTTGAGCAAATGATTTTGACCAGAAGAAATTTGGAAGCCTTAAGCCCTTGGGGAGATACGAAGAAGGTTGCTATTTCAAGTGATAACCGATGGGCCGTACAGCAGAGTGATTTAATTGTACTAGCCATTCAGCCGGGTCAACTTGTTGGAATTGCGGATCAAATTAAAGATGTCTTAAGTCCAGATAAGGTGATTGTTTCGGTTATAACAGGACAGTCTATAGAGACTTTAGAAGGCTTATTTGGTTTAGAATCACCTATCATTAGAGCCATGCCTAATACCGCGATTGCGGTGGGAGAGTCTATGACTTGTCTTTGTGCAAATACCGCAGGTGAGGCTCATATGGATTCGGCAATAGCGCTGTTTGAATCTGTAGGAGAGACTTTAGTTATAGAAGAGAGACTAATGCAATCTGCAACGGTGATTGGAGCGAGTGGGGTAGCTTTTTGGATGCGTCTGATTCGAGCCACTACTCAAGGAGGTATCCAATTGGGCTTTGAGGCTGAAGCAGCCCAAAAACTAGCCGTACAAACCTGTCTAGGATCAGCTAAGTTACTCTCTGAAAGACAGAGTCATCCTGAGGCAGAAATTGACAAGGTCACAACTCCTATGGGTTGTACCATATCTGGTTTGAATGAGATGGAACATCAAGGATTAAGCGCTGCCTTAATTCAAGGAATTCTCTCTTCTTATCACAAGATTAACGAAATAAAAAATTAGTATGAAACCATTTGATGTATATCCTTTATATGAGGTAGAACCTGTAAAAGCTTTTGGGACTCGTGTTCTAGATGAAAAAGGACAAGAATATTTAGATTTATATGGGGGGCATGGAGTGATTTCTATAGGTCATAGTCATCCTCATTATGTAAGTAAAGTCGAGGGGCAGTTGGAGCGAATAGGTTTTTATTCTAATGCTATCCAAAATCCTTTACAGAAGGAGATTTCCGATAAATTGGGTAAGTTATCAAAACTAGAGTCTTTTGATTTGTTTCTGTGTAATTCTGGAGCTGAAGCCAATGAAAATGCACTGAAATTAGCTTCGTTTTATAATGGGAAATCAAAGGTTTTGGCCTTTGAGAAGGCTTTTCACGGAAGAACTTCGGCAGGTGTTTCAGTGACAGATAATGAAAAGATACAAGCACCAATTAACGCACATAATCCAGTGGTCTTTTCTGCTTTGAACGATGAAGAAAAGGTGGAAGAAATCTTATCTAAAGGAGATGTCTCTGCCGTAATCATAGAAGGAATTCAAGGAGTTGGAGGATTGGACCAGGGAACAACAGCTTTTTTTAAATACTTGAGAAAGGCATGTGATGCACACGGAGTTGTTTTAATTCTGGATGAAATTCAATCAGGTTACGGACGGTCAGGTGAATTTTTTGCCTTTCAACACCATGGAATTATACCTGATCTTATCTCTGTAGCTAAAGGTATGGGAAATGGATTCCCAATAGGAGGGGTTTTGATTAGCCCTAAAATTGAGGCTAAATATGGTATGTTAGGCACGACTTTTGGAGGGAATCATCTTGCTTGTGCTGCAGGTATTGCGGTTCTAGATGTGATCGCATCTGATTCTTTGATGGAAAATGTAAAAGAGGTGTCTGAGTATTTTCTCAGTAGAGCACAAGGAATAAGTCAAGTGAAAGAGGTAAAAGGACGAGGATTAATGTTAGGTCTTGAGTTTGAATTTCCTGTAGGAGGACTTAGAAAGAAATTAATATACGATGAGCATATTTTTACTGGAGGAGCCAGTAATCCTAATTTACTTAGAATTTTGCCCCCTTTAAACGTATCAATAAAAGAGATTGAAATGTTCTTTATAGCACTTGAAAAGGCTTTAGGAACTCTTAATATAGAAGAATAAGAATGAAACATTTTATCAGTACCAAGGATTTGTCGAACCCTGAACAATCAGTTCAAGAGGCGATAGAAATGAAGAAGGATCCAAGAAGAGATGTAGAATTAGGGAAAGGTAAGACTTTAGGTCTTTTGTTTTTTAACAACAGTTTAAGAACTCGGTTAAGTACTCAAAAGGCAGCTCAAAATCTTGGAATGAATGTGATGGTAATGAATTTTGGTCAAGAAGGCTGGCAGTTAGAATATGAAGATGGCACTGTAATGGACCAAGGGACAAGTGAACATGTCAAGGAAGCTGCTCAGGTGGTTTCTCAATATTGTGATATTATTGGAATCAGAGCTTTTGCCGATTTAAAAGATAAAGAACAGGATTATGCAGAAAAGGTAATTTCTGCTTTTGAAAAATATGCGACGGTTCCTATTTTGAATATGGAATCTGCCATTAGACATCCTCTACAAGCTTTAACGGATTTGATTACTATAGAAGAGACGAAAACCAAAAGTCGTCCTAAAGTGGTGTTAACCTGGGCCCCTCATCCCAAGGCACTTCCTCAAGCGGTAGCAAATTCATTTGTTGAGGTGATGAAGTCAGCTGATGTTGACTTAGTGGTGACTTGTCCTGAAGGCTATGAATTAGATGATGAGTTTATGGAAGGTGTGACTCTGGAACACGACCAAAAGAAAGCCTTTGAAGGTGCAGATTTTGTGTCTGCGAAGAATTGGTCTAATGTGAAGGACTATGGTAAGGTTTTAAATCAAGACCCCAAATGGATGGTTGAGGATTTAGAATCTCAAACGAAATTTATGCACTGTTTACCTGTACGTAGAAACGTTGTGGTAGCGGATCAGGTTCTAGATGGACCTAATTCTTTAGTAATTGAACAAGCGAACAATAGAACATATGCTGCACAGGTTGTGCTCAAAGAATTATTGAAAAATGGTTAAGGTTGAAGTAGTAAAAATAGGAAGCAATATTGTAAATAACCCAGAGGTTTTAAAGTCCTTTTTAGCGGATTTTTCCCAAATTCCTGGGCTTAAAATATTGGTGCATGGAGGAGGTTCTCAAGCCAGTACTCTAGCCAAGCAAATGGGAGTTCCTGTTCATATGATTGATGGACGAAGAGTAACTGATAAAGAAAGCTTGGATATCGTAACGATGGTCTATGCAGGACTTATTAATAAGCAAATCGTAGCACAGCTGCAATCGAATCTTTGTAATGCTTTAGGTGTTTCTGGAGCCGATGCAAATTTAATTGTTGCGCACAAGCGAGAAGGGGCGGCTCACGATTATGGTTATGTAGGAGATATAGATTGGGTCAATGTTGCCGGTTTAAAAGGTTTGTTTGATGCAGGTACTGTTCCAGTTTTTTCTGCGATCACTCACAATGGGAAAGGACAATTACTCAATACAAATGCCGATACCATAGCAGCTGAATTGGCAAAAGCGATTAAAGAACATGCCACGGTGAATTTAACCTATGTCTTTGAAAAGCCTGGAGTACTCTCAGATGTGAATAATGAAAGTTCAGTAATTCCAAGTATTGATAGAAATCTATATTTAGAGCTTAAGGAAAAGGAAATCATCTTTGATGGAATGATTCCTAAATTAGATAATTGTTTTAGCGCTTTAGAAGCTGGAGTACAAGAAATAACCATAGGAGGACCTGATGTATTCTCCATTCATAACGAAACCAAAACCAAACTTAGATGGAACTAAATCAACTGAAAACTTCCGCCATAGATTTACTGAAATCTATGATCCAAACTGAATCCTTTTCTGAACAAGAACAAGGAACGGCTTTGCTGATTGAAAACTGGCTGCAATCCTACGGGGTAGAAACTCAGAGAGATTATTTTAATATTTGGGCAACCAATAAACATTTTGATGATACGAAACCAACGATCTTGATGAATTCTCATCACGATACGGTAAGACCTAATAAGGCCTATACCAGAGATCCTTTTCAAGCGAGTGTAGAGGATGGAAAACTCTATGGTTTAGGTTCCAATGACGCTGGAGGTTGTTTGGTTTCTTTGTTGGCAACTTTTGTCTCCTTATATGAAGAACAAGATTTGAAATACAATCTCTTGATGATCGCTTCCGCTGAAGAAGAAGCTGCTAGAGATCATGGATTGGCCTCGGTAATTCCAGTTGTGCCTTCTATTGATTTTGCCATAGTGGGGGAGCCTACTTTACTGAATTTAGCAATTGCGGAAAAAGGCTTGTTAGTCTTGGACTGTTATGTGGACGGGACTCCTGGACACGCTGCTCATATCAAAGAAGATATGGCAATCTACAAGGCGATGGAAGATATCAAATGGTTTGAAGAATACAAATTTGAAAAGGTATCTGAGGTTCTTGGTCCTGTGAAAATGACCGTAACTCAAATCAATGCAGGAACCCAGCATAATGTAGTTCCGGCAAAATGTCATTATGTGGTGGATGTAAGAGTTAATGATAAATATACAAACAAGGAGATCTTAGACTTTATTAGTTCTAAAGTCCATGCAAAGGTTCAGGCCCGTTCTCTGAGGCTTAATTCTTCTGCGATTGACAAGAATCATCCAATAGTACAAGCGGGAGTAGCAATGGGAAGAGAAACTTATGGTTCTCCAACGCTCTCAGATCAAGCAGTGTTGACCTGTCAATCTTTGAAACTAGGTCCTGGAGACTCTCTGAGGTCTCATTCTGCGGATGAATTTATTTACCTTCATGAAATTGAAGAAGGAATCGACTTATATAGAGCATTAATTAAAAAAATTAACTAGATGAAACTTTGGGATAAAGGTTTTAATACCGATAAAAAAATAGACATTTTCACTGTTGGAAATGATAGAGTTTTAGATTTAGAACTCGCAAAATACGATGTCATAGGAAACTTGGCTCATGCAAAAATGCTTCACTCTATTGGACTTCTTTCTGCTGAGGAAATGGATTCACTTGAGGAAGCTTTGAAGGAAATTTCAACACAAATTGAGTCAGGTGATTTTATAATTGAAGACAGTTTTGAAGACGTGCATTCTAAAGTGGAATACATGTTAACTGAAAAGCTGGGAGATACAGGTAAGAAAATCCATACTGCACGTTCTAGAAACGATCAAGTTTTATTGGATGTTTCTCTATACGCACGTGAACGATTGACGCATATCATCGATTTAGTAGAAGAATTATTTGAGGTCTTGATGAAGCTAGCCGATCAATATAAAGAAGTCTTAATTCCTGGTTATACCCACTTACAAGTGGCCATGCCTTCGAGTTTCGGAATGTGGTTCAGTGCCTATGCTGAGAGCTTGATAGATGATGTGTATTTGTTAAAGGCTGCTCATAAAATCGCAGACCAAAACCCTCTTGGATCTGCAGCTGGTTACGGAAGTTCTTTCCCTATTGACAGAGAATTTACCACGAAGGATATGAATTTTGAAGCCTTAAAAGTCAATTCTGTTGCTGCACAAATGGGAAGAGGTAAATTGGAAAAATCTATTTCTTATGCCATGAGTTCTATTGCAGGGACTTTATCTAAAATGAGTATGGATTTATGTCTTTATATGAGTCAGAATTTCAACTTTGTTTCTTTCCCGGATGAGTTGACTACAGGATCTTCTATTATGCCGCATAAGAAGAACCCGGATGTATTTGAATTGATTCGAGGAAAATGCAATAAGCTTCAAGCTTTACCTTATGAATTTACTTTAATCTCTAATAATTTACCATCTGGATACCACAGGGATCTTCAACTCCTAAAAGAAGGTTTGGTTCCTGGAATTTCGACCTTAGAGTCTTGTTTAGACATGATGATTTTCTCTATTACTAATATTAAAGTTAGAGAGGATATTCTAGAAGAAGAAAAATATAAATACTTATTCTCAGTGGAGGTAGTGAACGAGCTCGTACAACAAGGGCTGCCTTTTAGAGATGCTTATAAAAAGGTTGGAGCCATGATTGCTGAGGACACTTTTAATCCAGACAAGAAAGTAAACCATACCCACATCGGTTCGGTTGGGAATTTAGGTTTAGACTTAATTCATGAGAAAATGGTGAAGGCTTTGAAGTCCTAAACCTCCTCCTTATATAAAATAAAAGACCGAAGCAAAGCTTCGGTCTTTTTGATTGTAACTAATTATCTAAATTAGGCGTGAATGGCGCGATCATCTGTCGCAGCTAAACAAGCTTCTTTAAATGCTTCTGTAAAGGTTGGGTGGGCATGAGACATACGAGATACATCTTCGGCAGATGCTCTGAATTCCATAGCAACTACGGCTTCAGCGATCATATCTGCAGCTCTAGCTCCAATCATATGAACCCCTAGAATCTCATCTGTAGTAGCATCCGCTAATACTTTGATTTGACCATCGGTATCCATAGAGGCACGTGCTCTACCTAAAGCTCTCATGTTGAAACTTCCTGATTTATAAGCGCGACCTTCTTCTTTTAATTGCTCTTCAGTTTTACCAACAGCCGCTACTTCTGGCCAGGTATAAACGACTCCAGGAATAAGGTTGTAATCGATATGAGGTTTCTGACCCGCAATAAATTCCGCAACCATAGTTCCTTCCTCTTCGGCTTTGTGCGCCAGCATAGCTCCTTTAACAACATCTCCAATTGCATAGATATTAGAGGCTGAGGTTTGTAAGTGATCATTAGTCTCTACCTGACCTCTTTCATTGGTTTTTACACCTATGTTTTCTAGACCAAGTCCTTCGGTATAGGCTTTACGTCCTACAGAGACTAGTACATAATCTCCTTCAAAGCTAACAAGTTCGTTCTTTTTATTTAAGGCTTCCACAATGACGTGATCTCCTTGGTTTTCTACCTTTTGAACCTTGTGAGAAACGAAAAATTTCATTCCTTGTTTCTTCAATGTTTTTTGGAGTTCTTTAGAGAGCATGGCATCCATTCCTGGAACCACTTTTGGCATAAATTCAACCACAGAAACTTCTGTTCCAAGTCGGTTGTATACTTGACCAAGCTCTAAACCAATCACTCCACCACCAATGACAATCATCTTCTTAGGAATTTCCTTTAATGAAAGTGCTTCTGTTGAAGTGATCACTCGTTTTTTATCAAGCTCGATAAATGGAAGTGTTGAAGGCTTAGATCCTGTAGCAATAATCGTTTTTGCCGCTTGAATCGTCTCTACAGAACCATCTTCTTTAGTAATGTTAATATGAGTAGCATCTTTAAATGACCCTAATCCATGAAAGGTGTCAATCTTGTTTTTATCCATCAAGAAATTGATTCCCTTAGTTGTTTGTTCAACTACTTCGTTTTTACGAGAAATCATTTGAGGGAAATCTACTTCTAATCCAGTAGCCTTAATTCCGTGTTTATCGAAATGTTTAACAGCGTCTTCGTAGTGATGAGAAGAGTCTAAAAGCGCTTTTGAAGGAATACATCCAACGTTCAAGCAAGTTCCACCAAGCACATTATATTTTTCAATAATTGCTGTTTTAAGTCCCAACTGGGCACATCGTATAGCCGCAACATATCCGCCAGGTCCAGATCCAATTACAGCAACATCATAAGTATTCATATTTTTCAGTCTAATTTGTTCAAATGTATATTATTTTTTCAATCCTGCACGTACAAGTAGGGCATGATTTGAAGGTTTTTGTCCCCTAAAGGATTCATACAGCTCCATGGCTTTAATACTTCCACCTTTAGAAAGAACTGTGTTCTTAAATTTCTCTGCCAATTCTGGGTCAAAAATCCCCACCTCTTGGAAATAAGCAAAGGCATCCGCATCAAGTACTTCTGCCCACTTATAAGAATAATATCCCGCAGAATAACCTCCTTGGAAAATATGTGAAAAAGCAGTACTCATACAGTTCTCCTTATGGCTAGGAAATAAGCTAGTTGGGGCAAAGGCTGCCAATTCTTCTTCAAGTACGTCGGTATAATGTTCAGGGTTTTTAGCATGCCAATGCAGGTCTAAAAGCCCAAAACTCAACTGACGCAGGGTTGCCAATCCCTCTAAAAAGTTGGAAGATTCCTTTATTTTTCGGACCAAGTCCATTGGAATAATCTCTCCGGTCTCAAAATGTTTAGCAAATAAAGCTAAGGCTTCAGGCTCATAACACCAATTCTCCATCACTTGAGAAGGTAGCTCTACAAAATCCCAGGCTACCGAAGTTCCCGATAGTGATGGGTAAGTTGTGTTTGCCAGCATTCCGTGAAGTCCATGACCGAATTCGTGAAATAAGGTGGTCACCTCTGTAAAATTAAGCAGTGAAGGAGTGTTTTCAGTCGGAGGAGTGAAATTACAAACGATGGAAATATGAGGTCTTGAATTTTCTCCGTTTTTGATCCATTGTGATTTATAAGAAGTCATCCAAGCACCTCCTCGTTTTCCTTCTCTAGGGAAGAAATCGGTGTAAAAGATAGCCTTGAACTGATCACCTTCCATGACCTTGAAGGTTTTCACATCTGGGTGATAGGTGTCAATATCAAAAACTTCTTCGAAGCTTAGGCCAAATAATTTTCCGGCGATATCAAAAGCACCCGCAAGAACGTTATCTAACTTAAAATAGGGCTTGAGTGCTTCTTGATCAAAGTCATATTTCTCTTTCTTTAAGATTTCTGAAATATAGGCACTATCCCATTTTTCTATTTGTTGAATGCCAAGTTTTCCTGCTTTAGATTGCAAGTTGTGGAATTCCTTTTGTGCAGCAGGCTTAGCTTCTTTTAAAAGATCATTTAAAAAATGCTCAACCGTTTCAGGGTTCTCTGCCATGCGCTCTTCGAGTACATAGTCGGCATGAGAGTTATATCCCAATAATTGGGCGCGTTGATGTCTTTTTTTGACGATGTCAAGAACAATCTCACTGTTATTGTTGTCATTGTCTTTGAACCCTTTTTCTCCGAAGGCAAGAGCTAGTTCTTTGCGTAATTCCCTGTTTTTAATGTAGGTCATAAAGGGAACGTAGCTTGGATAGTCTAAGGTGAATAACCAACCTTCAAGTTCTTTTGATTTAGCGAGTTCAAAGGCTGCTGTTTTTGCAAAATCAGGAAGGCCCTCTAATTGAGATTCATCACTAATTAAAAGTTCAAAATCATTAGTATCTGCTAGAACATGCTGTCCAAAAGTCAAGGATAATTTAGATAGTTCAGCATCTAAAGCTCTTAAGGCTTCCTTGTCTTTGTTGTTTAAGTTAGCTCCGTTTCTAGAGAATGATTTATATCTTTTCTCTAAAAGCATCATCTGCTCTGGGTTAAGATCAAGCGTTTCTCGCTTTTCCCAAAGCTCTTTAACTCTTTTGAAGAGCCCTTCATGAAGTCGGATATCATTAGAAAAGGCGCTTAACCAAGGAGAAACTACTTGAGCAATATTTTGAATTTCTTCACTGGTCTCCGCAGAGTTTAGGTTGAAGAAGATACTTGAGATGCGGTCTAAGGTTCCACCTGAAAATTCAAGAGCTTCTATGGTGTTCTCAAAACTTGGGGCGGCAGAATTCTCTGCGATGGCCTCTACTTCATCTTTAGCCAGTTGAATCGCTTTTTCAAAAGCAGGTTCAAAATCTGAGTTTTGAATCTTTGAAAAAGGTGCTGTTTGATAAGGGGTGGTAAAACCTTGCAATAAAGGATTCTCCATGGATTTAATATTTTAAATTTTCAGCAGCTTTAACTACCTTGGTTTTCAGAGCTTCTTTATAAGTGATGATTCGGTCTAAGACTTCAGGGTCAGAAGCACCGATAATTTGAGCAGCCAGTATTCCAGCATTCTTAGCTCCATCAAGTGCTACAGTCGCCACAGGAACTCCTCCTGGCATTTGTAAAATAGACAAGACTGAATCCCATCCATCTATAGAATTGGAAGATTTCACAGGGACTCCGATCACGGGTAGTGGACTCATTGAAGCGACCATACCTGGTAAGTGGGCAGCACCTCCAGCGCCAGCAATAATTGCTTTAAGTCCTCTTTTATGTGCATTGTTAGCATAAGTCACCAATTTTTCTGGTGTTCTATGTGCTGACACGATATCCACTTCAAAAGGGATTTCTAATTCTCTTAAAACATCAACAGCCTGTTGCATCACTCTTAAGTCTGAATCAGACCCCATTATTATTCCTACTTGTACCATCTTTATTCGCTTATTACTTTAACTTTTGATTTAACTTCTTCGGCAATCTTTCGAGCCTCCTCAATGGAATCTCCTATAACCGTAACATGCCCCATTTTCCTGAAAGGACGCATTAGTTTTTTTCCATAAATATGCGGTGTTACACCCGGTAGCGCAAGGATGTCTTCCATGCCTTGATATTTTACTTCACCTGAATAACCCTCGGCACCAACAAGGTTAACCATAACCGCAGGACAGGTGCTTTTCGTACTTCCTAATGGAAGGTTGAGTACAGAGCGAAGATGTTGTTCGAACTGACTTGTATAGGATCCTTCAATAGAATAATGACCACTATTATGTGTTCTTGGTGCAACTTCATTGATTAAAACATCTCCTTCCTTAGTGAGGAAGAGCTCTACCGCAAGCAGTCCCACATGTTCAAATTTTGAAGCCGCTTGAAGAGCCACATCAATTGCTTTTTGAGCAATTTCGTCAGAAATTCGTGCTGGGCACAAAACATATTCAACTTGATTGGCCTCTGGATGAAATTCCATTTCCACTACGGGATAATGAGCAAGGTCACCCTTAGGATTGCGAGCAACAATTACTGCCAATTCTAAATCAAATGGAATCATTTTTTCAAAAATTCCTTCAACATCTGAGAGTGCTTTTAGATCTTGTGCTGTTCGAATCACTTTCACGCCGTTACCATCGTAACCAAACTGTGCCGACTTCCAGATAAAAGGGAAATCAAACTGGGCGGCCTTGGAAAGAGCTTCGTCTTTTGAATCAAAACGAACATAGTCCGCTGTAGGCAAAGCATTAGCTGTGTAAAAGTCTTTCTGAACTCCTTTGTGCTGAATTTTTCTAAGAACACTGGGTTGTGGAAAAACGTCTAATCCTTCAGCTTCTAATTTCTCGAGAGCGTCTAAGTTGACATGTTCTATTTCAATGGTGAGTAAGTCAACTTTTTTTCCAAAGTTGTAGACCGTTTCGTAATCCATTAAATCTCCTTGGAAAAATTGATTGCAATAGTCCTTGCATGGAGCCTCATTGCTAGGGTCGAGCATCCAAGTTTGAATGTCGAATTTAATACTTTCTCTTAAGAGCATTCGGCCTAATTGGCCTCCTCCGAGTACCCCGAGTTTAAAGTCGGAAGAAAATAATTTTTTCATGAAGTTTAAACTAGTTTCGTACAAAAATAAGAGTTCCTTTTTAAGTAGAGCAAGGATTTAAAAATTTCTTATTCTAAGACTATTAGGGCCATTTTTCAAGGCTGAATATTCCTTTGCAACATAGGCGTTTCCTTCTTGTTGCGGACTTCCGTCAAGTATGGAGTAGGTATTTCCATTACAAGGACATTCTAGTAAGATGCCATCAAGTAGGTTCATTTGAGCACAAGCCTGTTGAGGACTAGCAGCAATACCTGGACAAGCCGCATCAAATGCTTTGTAAGTACTGTTGTTTAAATTGTAAATATAGACCCCTCGAATTCCTTGGTTTTGAACAAAGACGTATCCACCAGGAATCAATAATGCTTGATATTGTGGAAGATTCATGTCAACGGTGAAATCTACCTGTGCATTAGGGAGTAAGCTATTGGGTTCATAGCTATCACATGCTGTTAAACTCAATAAAAAAAGGAGGGTAAATATGGGTAAAAATGGCTTCATGCTAAACTCTTATAATACTTGGCAATTTACAATATTTTTGTACATTTGTTAGTCCGTCTCATTTATTGTTTTAAGTGAGACGTTATATTTTAAATAAAACGGATTATGGGAGAAGTATCATATTATTCTAAAGAAGGACTTCAAAAGTTGAAGGACGAATTAGATCACCTTGAGAATGTGGAAAGACCGAGAGTATCGCAAGAAATTGCTGATGCAAGAGATAAAGGAGATTTAAGTGAAAACGCAGAGTATCATGCCGCTAAAGAGGAGCAATCTCTGTTGGAATTCAAAATAGCTAAATTAAAACAAGTAGTGGCGACCGCGAGAGTTCTAGACGAGTCTCAGCTGGATACCTCAAAAATATTAATTCATTCTGTCGTGAAGATCAAGAACACGACAAACGGAATGGAAATGACCTATACCTTGGTTGCTGATTCGGAAACGAATGTACGTGCTGGTAAAATTTCTGTAAATTCACCAATAGGTAAAGGTTTGTTAGGGAAAAAGGAAGGTGAGATTGCTGAAATTCAGGTTCCTAATGGAGTGATGAAGTTTGAAATTCTTGAAATAGGAAGACAATAAGAGATGGCTACTATTTTCACAAAAATCATTAATGGAGAGATTCCTTGTTATAAAATAGCTGAGGATGAAAAGCATTTTGCCTTTTTAGATATCAATCCTAATTCTAAGGGTCATACCCTTGTGGTACCTCGTAAAGAGGTTGACCGAATTTTTGATCTTTCCGAACAAGACTATATGGATCTTATGCAATTTTCTAGAACTGTAGCGTTGGCTATGGAATCAGTAATTCCATGTGAAAGAGTAGGGATCTCTGTAATTGGTTTGGAAGTTCCGCACTGTCATGTGCATCTGATTCCTTTACACTCTATGGAGTCGGCAACTTTTAAACAAAAAGTAAAAATGAGCCCTGAGGAATTTGAGCAAACAGCTCGGGTAATTTCACAGGCATTGCAATAAAAAAAAGGGATTCAAACAATTGAATCCCTTTTTTTATATTTAGTAGAATAATGTACTTTTGATCAAAACCATAAGCATGAAGAGCATAGAGCCTAAAGATATATCCACTAAAGACCTACATGGTTATTTGTTATCTGCCGTGTCACCAAGGCCTATAGGCTTTATTTCGACTGTAGATAAAGAGGGAATCCCTAATTTATCGCCTTTTTCATTTTTCAATGTCTTTTCGGCTAATCCACCAATTTTGATTTTTTCTCCAGCGAGGAGGGTTAGGGATAACACCGTGAAAGATACATTAGTAAATTGTATAGAAACCAAACAAGCGGTGGTTAACATCGTTGATTATAAAATGGTGCAGCAAATGTCGCTTTCTTCTTCCGAGTATTCTAGTGAAGTAGATGAATTTGTAAAAGCGGGGTTTACTGCCTTAGAATCTGACTTGGTTAGTCCTCCAAGGGTAGGGGAGGCTCCGGTTCAATTTGAGTGTGTGATTGAAGAGGTGAAGGCTTTGGGCTCCGAAGGGGGCGCTGGAAATTTAATTCTAGCTAAAGTGGTAAAACTTCATATCAACGAGGAGATTTTAAACGAGCAGGGTGGGATTGATCCTTTGAAATTAGATGTAGTCTCCAGAATGGGCGGCGCTTATTATTCGAGGGCTTTAGAAGGTGCTTTTACCATTCCCAAACCCTTGACTCATTTAGGTGTAGGATTTGATGCTTTGCCTCTAGAAATAAAAGAATCCGAAGTATTGACTGGAAATGAATTGGCTTTGCTCGCGGGAGTTTCTCAAATCCCTGATTTCGATACTGTTGATAAGTTTATAAAAGAGAATCAGATTCCTATAATGAAGGAGTCAGTAAAAAAACATAAATTTGCCTCCGAGTTATTAAAAGAACATAAAATAACAGCTGCGTGGTGCGTGCTGTTGCAGAAATAAAAAGAGAATTATGCAAGTTACAGGAAAGATTAAGTTAATCGGTGAAACACAAACTTTTGGATCAAATGGATTTAGAAAACGTGAGATTGTAATAACAACTGACGAACAGTATCCTCAATCAATTATGATTGAATTTATTCAAGATAAATGTGATTTATTGAATAGTTATGGTCCAGGTCAAGACGTGACTATTTCGATCAATTTAAGAGGACGTGAGTGGGTAAACCCACAAGGAGAAACAAAGTATTTTAACTCTATCCAAGGATGGAGAATTGAAGCAAGTCAAGCTGCTGCACCTAGTGCACCTGCACCTATGGACGCCGGAACTTCAGCAAGTTTCAATAACCAAGAAGAAGCTGACGATTTACCTTTTTAAGCAGCGTTTTAAAAAACATATTAAAAAGAGAAAAGTTAAGCTTTTCTCTTTTTTTTTGTTCTTATCTTTGAGCTATGT
This sequence comes from Flavobacteriaceae bacterium, assembly GCA_049607205.1. Lineage (GTDB taxonomy): Bacteria > Bacteroidota > Bacteroidia > Flavobacteriales > Flavobacteriaceae > JBELHR01. Next base: position 49,588 of record JBMYWH010000001.1, read on the forward strand.
ATTTTTTAGGTAAAGAATTAGTGTTTCCTCCGGTAAGTCAAGCTGGTGATCAGGGCCTTCTAGCAATAGGAGGAGATTTGAGTGTGGAACGATTAATGCTTGCCTATAGAAATGGGATTTTTCCCTGGTATAACCAAGGTGAACCAATAGTTTGGTACAGTCCTAGCCCTAGAATGGTTTTGTTCCCAGAAAAGTTGAAAATTTCTAAATCGATGCGAAAGTTTATTCGTGAAACGGATTTAGTTGTAACTCACAATCAGGCCTTTGATCAGGTGATGATGAACTGCAAAACAATTATACGAAAAGACCAAGAAGATACTTGGATTACAGATGAGATGTTACTTTCCTATATTCGTCTTCATCGAGCAGGTTTTGCAAAGAGTTTTGAGGTTTGGGATAAAGAAGAATTGGTTGGAGGGCTCTACGGAGTGGAGTTGGATGGCGTATTTTGTGGAGAAAGTATGTTTGCAAAAAAATCTAATAGCTCTAAATTAGCATTTATTAAAATGGTCGAATACTATCAATCTAAACAGTTTAGAATAATTGATTGTCAGGTATACAATGATCATCTTGCTAGTCTTGGTGCAGAAGAGATATCAAGAGATGAATTTTTAAAATATTTATAATTTATATGGACTTAACAGGAGCTCAATTAGAAGTAGATAAGTGGATCAAAGAGCATGGAGTACGATATTTTAACGAACTGACTAACATGGCTCAACTCACTGAGGAAGTTGGAGAAGTTGCGCGAATTATTGCACGACGTTATGGAGAACAGAGTGAAAAGGAAAGTGATAAAAATAAAGATTTAGGAGAGGAGCTTGCCGATGTTATGTTTGTGGTATTATGTCTTGCAAACCAAACAGGGGTCAATTTACAGGAGGCTTTTGATAAGAAATTAGACCTGAAAACAAAAAGAGATCACGATAGGCATCATAACAATTCCAAATTAAAATAAGATGAATACATCTAAATATAAAAATCCATTGGTTTGGAAGAACACCTTGAAAGTAGGGCTTCTTATTCTGGTGACCGTAGTAGTATTTGCAGTGCTATTCAATAGTTTTTCTAGTGTAAAATCTGGAGATTGGAGTCAGTTGGTTCAAGATAATTTCGCAGACGGAAAGGCGCTTGGCTTTTTCTTGCCAAAAGTATTGTTTTCTTTTGCTTATGCATTTTATCTAAGTCTAAAAAACACCAAATAAAATGAAGAAGGAATTACATAAGATTGGCGGGGTATTGGATAAATCCTTTACAATTACCGGTTCTAAAAGTGAATCGAATAGAATGTTGATTTTGCAGAAGTTATATGGAGGAATTCATATTTCAAACCTTTCCGGTTCTGATGATTCTAAATTAATGCAAAAGGCTTTAGCTTCTGAAAATGAAGAAGTGTATATCGGGCATGCAGGAACGGCAATGCGCTTTTTGACGAGTTATTTTGCTGTAAATCAAGGTGGAGATACTCTATTGACAGGGTCAGGGAGAATGAAGCAAAGACCTATTGGGGTTCTTGTGGATGCACTCAAATCCTTAGGTGCAGACATTGAATATGCAGAACAAGAGGGCTTCCCTCCACTTAAGATAAAAGGAAAACGCCTAAAAGGAGGGTCAGTCTCAATAGACGGTTCGGTTTCTAGTCAGTATATAAGTTCTTTGCTGATGATAGGGGCAAGTTTAGAAGATGGCTTAGAGCTTAATTTTAAGGGGAAGGTAACTTCAATTCCTTATATCAAGATGACTCTGGCGCTACTTTCAGAGCTTGGAATAGAATCATCTTGGGAAGGAGCTCAAATTGTGGTAAAGCCAATGAAGCGTGGCCCTGAGAACTTAGAACTTACTGTAGAGTCTGATTGGAGTTCCGCTTCTTATCATTATTCTATGGCTGCTTTATCTGATTCAGCTAGAATTAAGATTAAGTCCTACAAGGAAAATTCTCTTCAAGGGGATTCTGCTTTGCAAAATATTTACAGAGATATGGGAGTTGAATCTAGTTTTGATGGTCATGTGTTGCAACTTAGCAAGGGGGTCGGATTCAAAGGGGTAGATCATCTTGAATATGACCTGGCTTCTTGTCCAGATATTGCTCAAACCATAGTAGTGACTTGCTTTGGATTGGGGATCTCTTGTGACCTCTATGGTTTGCATACTTTGAAAATTAAAGAAACAGATCGCTTAGTAGCCTTGAAAACTGAGTTGGAAAAATTTGGTGCTGAGGTTGAGATTACAGAAAAGTCTCTACATTTAAAACCTTCAAAAGGAATCAAGGCTGGGGTTTCAGTAGATACTTATGAGGATCATAGAATGGCTATGGCCTTTGCTCCACTGTGTTTGAAGACTGATTTATACATCAATGAAGCTGAGGTTGTTTCGAAGTCCTACCCAACATTTTGGGAGGATTGGGATTATTATGCTAAAACACTTGACAAGGCCTAATTCAATATCGTATATTTGCCCTTTAAAATTTTTATATGAAATTATCTGCATTTGATTTTGATCTGCCTAGTGAGTTATTGGCAGAATATCCAGCTGAAGAACGTGATGAGTCGCGTTTGATGGTATTAAATAGAAAAGACCAAACAATTGAGCACAAGCGCTTCAAAGATCTTATCGATTATTTTGATGATGGTGATTTGATGATTTTGAATGACACCAAGGTGTTTCCTGCTAGACTTTATGGAAATAAAGAGAAAACAGGAGCTCGTATTGAAGTGTTTTTATTGAGAGAATTGAATGCTGAAAATAGACTTTGGGATGTATTGGTAGATCCAGCACGTAAAATTCGAATCGGGAACAAATTGTTTTTTGGAGATGATGAAAGTTTAGTAGCTGAAGTGATCGATAATACGACTTCAAGAGGTAGAACACTCCGTTTCTTATACGATGGTTCATACGAGGAGTTTAGAGAGAAATTGACTTCTTTAGGTCAAACTCCAATTCCTAAATATATTTCAAGAGAGGTTGAGGCATCCGATCAAGAACGTTATCAAACAATTTATGCTAAAAATGAAGGAGCTGTAGCGGCACCAACCGCGGGATTACACTTCTCAAAGCATTTAATGAAGCGTTTAGAGATTAAAGGGATTGATTTTGCAGAATTAACTTTGCACGTTGGTTTAGGTACTTTTAATCCAGTTGAAGTAGAGGATTTGTCTAAACATAAAATGGATTCTGAGCAGATTGTAATTCCTAAGCAATCGGCTGAAATAGTGAATAAAGCTTTGGATGAAAAGCGTAGAGTTTGTGCTGTTGGAACAACAGTAATGAGAACGTTAGAATCTTCAGTTTCTGCAAATGGGAGATTAAACCCTTATGACGGTTGGACGAATAAATTTATTTTCCCTCCGTATAATTTCAGTATTGCAAATTCGATGATTACGAATTTCCATACACCTAAATCAACACTTATGATGATGACGGGTGCATTTGCAGGTTATGACTTTATTATGAGAGCTTACGAGGAAGCTGTAAAAGAAAAATACAGGTTCTACTCCTATGGTGATGCCATGCTAATTTTATAATAACACAAGACTTATAAAGGCTGTACGTATTATTTTGTACAGCCTTTTTTTTAAATATGGAACATAAAAAGAAAGATATAAGGTCCTTATCTAAGGATGAACTTCGAGAGTTTTTTGAAACTCATGGTGAAAAGGCCTTTAGAGGAAATCAGGTTTATGAGTGGTTATGGAAAAAGTCTGCTCATGATTTTGATGATATGACTAACCTTTCTTTAGAGCTTAGAGAGATGATGAAGGCCCACTTCGTAATCAAGCATATCGCCTTAGATGACATGCAAAAGAGTTCTGATGGTACCATAAAAAATGCAATTAGATTGCATGATGGACTGTTGGTTGAGTCTGTGTTGATTCCTACTGATAATAGAACTACGGCTTGTGTATCTTCTCAAGTAGGCTGTTCTTTAAATTGTGCATTTTGTGCTACGGCGCGCCTTAAGCGAATGCGTAATTTGAATGCAGATGAGATTTACGATCAAGTTTCGGCAATTAATCAACAAAGTTTAGAATATCACAATCATAAATTATCCAATATCGTCTATATGGGTATGGGAGAGCCTTTGATGAATTATAATAATGTAATTAAATCAATTGAAATGGTTACCTCTGAGGAGGGCTTAGGTATGTCTCCACGTAGGATAACTGTTTCTACTTCAGGTATTCCTAAGATGATTAAAAAGATGGCTGATGATGGCGTGAAGTTTAATCTCGCGGTTTCCTTACATTCAGCGATTGATGAGGTGAGAACGAAGATCATGCCGTTTAATGAAACCTTTCCATTAGAGGATTTAAGAGATGCAATTATACATTGGTATGATAAGACTAAGAGTCGAGTAACTTATGAATATGTGGTCTGGAAAAATGTAAATGACAATGATCAAGCTATAGATGCTTTGATTGCTTTCTGTAAACACGTACCTTGTAAAGTAAACTTAATAGAATATAATCCTATTGGAGATGAAAATTTCCAACAAGCTGATCCTAGAATTATCGACCGTTATATACAACGATTAGAAGATTATGGGATTATAGTTAATGTGAGAAGAAGTAGAGGTAAGGATATTGATGCGGCTTGTGGTCAATTAGCAAATAAGAAAGATGAAAGTAATTGAGCAAATAAAACAGCCTATTCATCAAGAAATGACTCAGTTCGAGGATCGTTTTAGAGATGCCATGGCTTCTAAAAATCCTTTATTAAATAGAATCACGCATTATATCGTCAGAAGAAAGGGGAAGCAAATGCGACCTATGTTTGTTTTTCTGGTAGCAAAAATGGTCTCTGATGGAGGTTTTGAGGAGCGAACCTATAGAGGGGCTTCGGTAATCGAATTGATTCACACTGCTACTTTGGTGCATGATGATGTTGTAGATGATTCGAACCGTCGCAGAGGTTTTTTCTCAATCAATGCGCTTTGGAAGAATAAAATCGCGGTATTAGTTGGGGATTATTTACTGTCAAAAGGCTTGCTTTTATCTATAGATCACGATGATTTTGATATTTTGAAATTGATTTCTGTGGCTGTCAGGGAAATGAGTGAAGGAGAGCTCCTTCAAATTGAAAAGGCTCGAAAACTCGATATTACACAAGAGATTTATTTTGAAATAATTCGTCAAAAAACTGCGACTTTGATCGCTGCTTGTTGTGCTATTGGGGCCGCATCAGTAGGTGCTGATGAAGAGGAAGTAAAAGCTATGCATGATTTCGGTAATTCAATAGGAATTGCCTTTCAAATCAAAGATGATTTGTTTGACTATTCTGAGGAGAAAATAGGGAAGCCTACCGGAATTGATATCAAAGAGCAGAAAATGACTTTGCCACTTATTTATGCTTTAAATGAAGCCGATGCAGGCAAGAAAAAATGGATTATCAACACGGTTAAGAATCACAATAAAAATAAGAAGAGGGTCAAAGAGCTCATTGATTATGTGATTTCTTCAGGGGGAATTCAATATACTACTAAAATGATGAATTCCTATCATCAGAAAGCTCTAGATACTTTAGCAGCCTATCCAGATAGCCCGTATAAAACATCATTAATTGAAATGGTAGATTATGTGATTAATCGAAAAATTTAGGATTCATTCATTTCAATGAGTTCGCTTATAAACTCTCGATTATTCCATAGGCGTGGAACTTTGTGTTGTCCACCTAACTTACCTTTCTTCTTTAACCAATCATAAAATAAGTTTTGTTTTGCACAATGTATGATCGGAGCACTCAAGGTAATGTCATTGAAGCGTTTTGCTTCATAATCTGAGTTGAGATTTTGAATTTCACTATCAAGAACGCGTTTAAATTGCTCTAGATTTTCAGGTTCCTTTTTGAATTCTATCATCCACTCATGACTACCGGCTTGTTTGTTTAAACTGAAAAAAGGAGCGACACTATACTCGGTCACTTCAGATTGTGTCTTCTCAGTAGCTATTCGCAAGGCCTTTTCTGTGTTTTCTATGATGAGTTCTTCACCGAAGGCATTGATGAAATGTTTTGTTCTCCCGGTAACTTGTATACGATATGGCTTGGTAGAGGTAAACTTTACAGTATCTCCAATTAAATACCTCCATAGTCCTGAATTGGTAGTAATTACTATGGCATAGTTTTCTCCAACTTTGACTTCAGATAGGTCTATGGCATGGGAATTTTCTCCGTTAAATTCGGTCATGGGGATAAACTCATAAAAAACTCCATAATCCAGCATTAATAGCATTTCATTACTGTTGTTTTGATCTTGAATGGCAAAATATCCTTCTGAGGCATTGTAGTTTTCATAATATTGAAAATCTGCTTTAGGAATGAGTTTCTTATACTGCTCTCTGTAAGGATCGAAGTTTACACCGCCATGAAAATACACTTCTAGGTTAGGCCATACTTCTAGGATATTGTCCTTCCCTGTACGTTCGAGAACTTTGTTAATAAGAACCATCATCCAAGAAGGGACCCCAATTAAGCTGGTGATGTTTTCGTGTATGGTTTCTTCAACAATCTTATCCAGTTTTGATTCCCATTCCCCGAGGAGAGCTGTTTTTTGTTTGGGAGCTGAACCTAAATCTGCCCATAATGGCAAATTTTCTATCATGATGGCAGATAAGTCTCCGAAATAGGAATGTTTGTCTTCATGAATGCTACTCGATCCTCCGAGTCTAAGTCCTTTACCAGTGAATAATTGAGCATTTTCATTATTGTTAATATATAGACATAACATGTCTTTTCCCGCTTTAAAATGACAGTCATCTAAGGCTTGAGAGCTCACTGGTATAAATTTACTCTTGGCATTAGTGGTTCCACTGGATTTTGCAAACCATTTTATTTTACCTGGCCAGAATATACCATCTTCACCTCTTCTGGCTCTGTCAATAAGTGGTTCTATGGTTTCATAGGATACTATAGGAACTCGTTGTGCAAATGCTTTATAAGAGTCGATGTGTTTGAAATCATATTGTTTGCCATAAAGTGTGTTTTCCCCTGTTTTAAGAAGCTCTCTCAATAATTCCTCCTGTACTTCAATAGGATACTTAAGAAACAAGTCGATTTGATGTTTCCTTTTCTTTAAGAACCAAGAAATAATGGAATTTATGATAGGTGTTGGCATGGTAATTATGGCTATATTTAGGCCTAAAAATAATTAAATCTTTATGAAATTTAGAGGTGTATTAAAAAAAATGCCAACTGATTTTTCTGAACCAGTTAAATACTATTTAGAAATGGAACAGGATATCATTCAGTTGAATCAATTTATTGGTCGAAAGTTGAGTTTTCAATTCCTGTCCTATCAATGTTTGAATTGTGGTTTGGATAAAAAAATATTTAGACAAGGGTTTTGTTACGATTGTTTTAATTCTTCAGCTCATGTAGGAGAATGGATCATACGTCCTGAATTGAGTAAAGCACATCTCGGAATTGAAGATAGGGATTTAGAATATGAGAAATCTGTTCAATTGAAGCCTCATATTGTTTATTTAGCTTTGAGTAGTAATGTTAAAGTAGGTGTCACTCGTAAAACTCAAGTTCCCACACGTTGGATAGATCAAGGTGCATCTATGGCTTTAGCAATCCTCGAGGTTCCCAATCGCTATTTAGCTGGAATTGCTGAAGTTTCTCTCAAGGACTTTTTAAGTGATAAGACGGACTGGAGAAAGATGCTTAAGAATGAAATAGGAGAAGCGGACTTATATGAAGTTTTCAAAGAAATTGAAAACAAGCTTCCCGAAGAGGTAAAACCTTATATTGTTGGAGATCCAGATCAAATTTGGACCTTTGACTATCCAGTTACTCACTTCCCTTCAAAATTGAATTCCCAGAATTTCAACAAGAGTGAGACGATTGAGGGGCTTTTTAATGGAATAAAAGGTCAATATTTGTACCTAGATGAAGCTAAAGTATTTAATATTCGCAACAGTGAAGGTCACGTTGTGGAATTAGAAATAATTTAAAAAAAAACTCAACCTGAAGGTTGAGTTTTTTTTACCCATGTAAATGGACGTATTTTTTTGTTGAATTTCGTTCGACCAAACTTGTTTTGATAACCGTTGTAGTGCTCGGTGAGTCATTTCGTTCTAACTTGTCAATTAGCTTATTCACTGCTGTTTTTCCAATGAGTTCTCCATGTTGAGAGACTGTTGTTAATTTAGGACTTGAATGCCTAGAAAGAACCCCATTGGAGAATCCTATAATTGAAATATCTTCTGGAATTGAAATACCTTGTTCTTTTGCTACATTAATCGCAGAAATGGCTGAAGCTTCATTCGTTGCGATGACACCATCGACACCATGTTTTTTCAATAAGGGAGCAATATGCTCAGGGTACTCTTTATAGTATACATTAGTAAGGTCTATAACCAGGTCTTTGTTAAAAGGGATGTTATTGTCGGCTAAAGCTTCAATATATCCGTTATAGCGATATTTTCCAATGTTTAGGTCTCCTAAAGTGGAAAGAAATGCAATGTTCTTACATTGAAGTTTTGTAAGGTGATCTGTGGCGTGATAGGATCCGTCAAAATCGTCAGTGATAATTTTATCACAGTCAACAGCATCAGTAACTCTATCGAACATTACTATAGGTGTTCCTTGGTCTATAGCTTCCTTGAAGTGTCCGTATTTCTTTTTTATTTGCGTTTCTTCCGCAATAGAAAGTACGAAGCCATCAATACTTCCGTTAGAAAGCATTTCCATGGTTTCAACCTCCTTTTGATAGGACTCGTTAGTCACGCAGGTAATAACCTTGTACCCTCGTTCATTAGCAACTTTTTCAGCTCCAGAGAAAACTTGAGCGAAGAAATGATTTAACATATTAGGAATAATCATTCCGATTGTCTTTGAACTTCGGTTTTTTAAATTAACCGCATTGGTGTTAGGCTTATAATTATTTTCCTTTGCAAAAGACTGAATTTTTGCCTTCGTTTTTTCGGAAATTTCATGACTGTCATTTAAGGCTTTTGACACAGTAGATATAGAAACACCCAAGGTTTGGGCTATCTGCTTAATGGTCATTTTTTGTTTCATGTAGCTCTTAGTTTATGAGGCTAATTTACGAAAATTTTCGTTTTTTTGATTGATATATATTTCAAATTTGTATTAAAATATACTTAATGCTTTAAGTTATTAACATCAAAAACTTGCCCTAGAGCCCTGTTAACTATAAGTAGGTAGATTGCATAATCATGAAATGTTAACAATTCTATAAGAAAAAGTTTAAGAAAATAAAAAATTATTCTACATTTGTATAAGATTTACTACCCCGAGATAAGAATCTAAATAGTTTATTAACATTAAAAAAGATGATTATGAAAACAGCTGGGTTAAGTCAAAAACAAGGAGTTAATGTATTTCAAAGATTTACATCTAACTTTAAAGGATTTACATTTTTACAATTAGTAGTTGTAAATGTTTACATGTTCTTAGCACTATTTTTCTTCAGTGCATTGATTTATTTCTTGTTCACACAAGGTATTTAATATTAGAAAGACAATCGTTTATATACAGCATGGACCTAAGTCCATGCTTTTTTTATATCTTAATTTCATCCATTGGCCCTAATTTAAAATGCTTGCGCATAGCATAAACTAGAAGGTATAATAATGGAGTATCTAGAAAAGCAACAAGGATTTTAAATAAAATACCACTCGCGATCAAGGTCCAGAATAGATCCCATGGGAGTACCCCGAAAACACTTAGAAGAAGCACCACAGTAAAGGTATCAATGAATTGAGAACTGAATGTACTAAGATTGTTTCTCAGCCAAAGCATGCGTCCTTTGGTTAGGTTTTTCCAAAAATGATAGATCCGAATGTCAACGAATTGCGCAAGAAGATAGGCCATCATTGAAGCTAAAACAGCAACAGGTGACAGACTAAAGACATTGTTAAATGTTTGATCGTCTATAGGAGAAGCTTCAATAGCATTAGTTTGGTTTGCGACTAAGAGGATTCCCATTGAAAAGAAAGAGGCTATAATTCCAGCGATAACGACTTGATTGGCCTTTTTTTGACCATATATCTCAGAGATTAAGTCGGTAATCAAAAAAGTGATGGGATAAGGAAGTATACCAACAGATAATTCAAATCTATACCAGCCAAACGGCTCCCAGTAAAAGAATTTTTGAAAGATCAGGTTTGAAGCCACTAATGAGGCAATAAACATGGAAGCCATGATTAAATATATCAATTTTCCTTGTTCTAAACGTTTTGTTTCCATCTTATCAAAGTTATAAAATAATCTTTAGTAAAGATTTTTTACTTTTGTAATTAAATAAAATCAATTTGTTTAAATGAAAGCATATATTTTTCCTGGACAAGGAGCCCAATTCCCTGGAATGGGACTAGACTTGTACGAAAATTCAGACTTAGCTCAAGACCTTTTTGAGAAAGCGAATAAAATATTAGGATTTAGCATTACAGACATTATGTTTGAAGGAGATGCAGATCAATTAAAACAAACCAAAGTGACTCAACCTGCAATATTTTTGCATTCTGTTATATTAGCAAAGACTCTTGGAGAAGATTTCAGACCAGATATGGTTGCTGGACATTCTCTAGGAGAAATTTCAGCTCTAGTTGCCGCAGGGGTGTTGAGTTTTGAAGATGGATTAGTTTTAGTATCAAAAAGAGCTTATGCAATGCAAACGGCTTGCGAGATTCAACCTTCTACGATGGCCGCAGTTCTAGGACTTGAGGATCAAGTTGTGGAAGATGTTTGTTCGGGTGTTGATGGAGTAGTGGTTGCTGCGAATTACAATTGTCCTGGTCAATTGGTTATTTCGGGAGAAACATCTGCAGTTGAGAAGGCTTGTGAACTTCTTAAAGAAAAAGGAGCGAAACGTGCACTTTTACTTCCTGTTGGAGGAGGGTTTCATTCACCTATGATGGAGCCGGCAAGAGAAGAATTGGCAATTGCCATAGAGAATACAACTTTTAACGCTCCAATCTGTCCTGTCTATCAGAATGTCGTGGCTCAAGCAGTTACTTCCCCTGAGGAGATTAAGAAAAACCTAATGAAGCAGTTGACAGCTCCAGTAAGATGGACCCAGTCAATTCAGCAAATGATTGCTGATGGTGCCACGGAATTTATTGAAATAGGACCGGGTAAAGTTTTACAAGGTTTAATGAGAAAAATAGATCGAAGTGTTACTGCATCTAGTATAAACGCTTAATAATTTAAAAGGCCCTTTTTGAAAAAAGGGCCTTTTTTATGTTTTATGAGCATTTTTTTTGCCATTCCCAAGCGGATTTTAAGGCGGATTTTAGAGTTTCTTCTGCTTTCCATCCTAGTTCATGGTTGGCCTTTTGAGTATCTGCATAAGCAGAAGTGATATCTCCAGCTCTTCTTCCTACAATTTTATAAGGAAGTTTTAGGTCATTTACTTTTTCAAAAGTTTTAATAATCTCTAATACAGAGGTACCTAAACCGGTTCCTACATTAAAAATCTCGAAATTTCCTTTGTTATCATTCTTAAGTAATCGTTCTAGGGCAGCTATATGAGCTTTAGCTAAGTCTACTACATGGATATAGTCTCTGACTGCTGTGCCATCCTCAGTAGGATAATCATCCCCGAAAACACTTAGTTCTTTGCGAATACCAGCGGCAGTTTGACAAACAAACGGAATTAGATTTTGTGGTACTCCAAGTGGTAGCTCGCCAATTTTAGCTGAGGCATGTGCCCCTACAGGATTGAAGTATCTTAGAGCGATAGCTTTGAAATTACTAACTTTACAAGTGTCTTTGATGATTTCTTCGCCAATTTGCTTTGTGTTTCCATAGGGAGATTCTGCCGTCTTAGTTGGGGCGGATTCTGTGATGGGAAGCTGATCAGCTTGACCGTATACGGTGCAAGAAGAAGAAAAGATGAAGTTGCTTAACGATCTCTCGGTCATCTCTTCTAGGACGTAGACAAGTGTATTGATATTGTTTTCATAATATTTCAAAGGCTGTTCCACGCTTTCTCCAACAGCTTTTGAGGCGGCAAAATGAATAAGTCCATCAGGCCTGTTGGTCTCAAAATAATCGTGAACGGCGTTTTTATCTTTTAGATCCAGTTCCGTAAAAGAAGGCTTAATTCCTGTGATTGATGTTATTTGATCCAATACCTCAATCTTTGTATTTGATAAATCATCTATGATTTGAACTTCATATCCAGCTTCTTGAAGCTGTACTACTGTATGTGATCCGATATAGCCTAAACCTCCGGTAACTAGAATCTTTTTCATGCTTTAGTCTTAAAAAAATGTTTAATATGCTTTGTTATATACTCCAGTTGTTCTGAATCGAGTTCGGTGTGCATGGGTAATGCAATTACGCTATTGCACAAATCTGAGGTCACAGGAGTATGAGTGTTATTTGAAATAAGGTCTTTATAAGCCTCTTGAGTACTTAAAGGACTTGGGTAATAGATAGCCGATGGAATGCCTACGGTTTTAAGATAAGTTTGTAATTCATTTCTTAAACCGTCATGAACCTTTAAGACATACTGATGGAAAACATGGGCAAAAGAATGAGTATTTCTTATAACTGGACATTCTAATTGAGAAAGTTCAGATAATTCCTTAGAATAATAGTCAGCAGCGGTCCTTCTGGCTTCTGCATAATGGTCCAGAGATTTAAGCTTAACATCTAATAAGGCCGCCTGAATGGTGTCTAATCGAGAGTTTATACCAATTTCAGTATAAGTATAACGTTTATACATACCGTGATTGGCCAGGGCTCTTAATTTTCTTGCTAATTCATCATTGTTGGTGAAAATAGCTCCACCATCTCCATAAGCTCCTAGATTTTTACTTGGAAAAAATGAAGTGGTTCCTATGTCACCTACAGTTCCCGCTTTGTGTCGACTCCCATTACTTAAAATAAGATCAGCTCCAAGAGCTTGGGCAGTGTCTTCAATGACAGGGATCTTATGGTGGTTTGCAATGTTGAGGATTTCCTCCATCTGAGCAGCTTGTCCGAAAAGATGAACGGGAATTATGGCTTTTGTTTTAGAGTTAATAGCTCTTTTTAAAGCTTCAATACTCATATTGAAGTCCTCTGGGTCAACGTCAATTAAAACGGGTTTGAGACCCAATAAGCCTATAACTTCTACTGTTGCTGCAAAAGTAAAATCCGTGGTAATGACTTCATCTCCTTGCTTTAAATTAAGAGACATTAAGGCAAGCTGGAGTGCATCTGTACCATTTCCGCAAGAAACGACATGTTTAACTCCTAGGTAATTTGCTAAATTGTTTTCAAATTCTTGAACTGCACTTCCTTTGATAAAAGAAGTTTGATCGATTACACTTTGAATCGCTGAATCAATTTCAGGTTTGATTTTTTCATATTGACCCTTTAGGTCAACCATTTGAATCGTTTTCATTGCAGAATATTGAAATGCTAAAGTATTAAAATTTTAAGGGCTCTCAAAAAAAAGGAGTTTGTTATATTGCATAAAAATTGAAGAATCAGATGAAAAAAATCACCAAATTTTTTATAGGTCTAATAGCACTACTGTTAGTTGGCTATTGGGCAGTGAGTAGCTATTATAGGCCTCAGTATAGTGGAGATTTAACGCTAGAGGGTTTGTCCGATACAGTTGAGGTATATTACGATCAAATGGGGATACCTCATATCGAAGCCCAGTCCAATGAGGATGCCTATAAGGCACTTGGTTATGTGCATGCTCAAGATCGTTTGTGGCAAATGGAGCTCATGAGAAGAATAGCACCTGGTAGATTAAGTGAGGTTTTGGGCGAAGCCACCGTGGAAACGGATAAGTTTTTTAAGGCTTTGAACTTGGAGCAGTATCATGAGAAGAGTCTTGCTTTTTTAGAAAAAGATGAGGCTTATTATCAAATGACCATGGCTTATCTTGATGGGGTTAACGAGTTTATTAAATCGGGTCCTACGCCGGTGGAATTTTCAATTCTTGGAATAGAAAAAGAAAGCTATACCGTGAAGGATATTTTGAATGTAATTGGCTATATGAGTTTTAGCTTTTCAGATGCTCAAAAAGTAGATCCGTTACTCAGCGCTATTCGACAGGATTTAGGGGATGCATACGCCGGAACTCTTGATGGGAGTATAGATCCGAACTCTACTTTGATCCATAATTTCAAACAAGATTTGGCTGTTGATTTGAATTATTCAAACCAAGTAGCTCAGATTATGGAAAATCTACCTGTCCCAGCATTTATTGGTTCTAATTCTTGGGTGGTCGGTCCCCAGAAAACAGAGGAAGGGAAAGTGATTTTTGCTAACGATCCGCATATTGGCTATGCCCAACCTGGGGTGTGGTTTCAAGCACATGTCAAGACAGCAGACTATGAAATGTATGGATTTCATCTAGGTTTAGTTCCATTTCCACTTCTAGCACATAATAGATCTTATGCTTATGGTCTAACTATGTTTTTAAATGATGATATGAACTTTTTTGCTCTTGAACAAGATTCCAATGAGGCCAATACTTATCGCTATGGAGAAGAGATAAAAGAGTTTACTAAGCAATCCCATACTGTTAAAGTTAAAGGAGGGGAATCGGTTGATTTCGAAGTAAGACAATCCATCCACGGTCCTGTAATGAATGACTTTTTACCGATTATTGAAACAGATGTTCCAGTGAGCGTCTCTTGGGTTTATACAGAGAGAGATAATCATCTTTTAGAAGCCTTGTACGGTATCTCTCATGCCGAAAACATGAGTTCATTTAAAGAAGGAGCGAGCTTGATACACGCTCCAGGGCTTAATGTTATGTATGGTGATGCTCAGGATAACATCGCATGGTGGGCCTCTGCAAAACTTTATAAAATGAAGAATCGAGTATCTACTATGGAGATTTTGAATGGGTCAAATGCAGAGGATGATCAATTAACTTGGTTGGATTTTGAAGGTAATCCAATGGCAATAAACCCATCGTGGAATTATGTGTATTCAGCGAATAATCAGCCAGACTCTATCCATGGAATGTTGTATCCAGGGTATTATCTGCCAGAGGATAGGGCAAAGCGTATTGTTGAGTTATTAGAAGAGGATACGCTTCAGTCAAGAAGTACTATGGCTAGGATGATTGGGGATGTGACTTCTGCAGTGGCTCCTGGCTTAATTGAATTACTTGTAGAGGCTATGCCAGGCGAACAATCCGAGCTTCTGAGTAAATTAGCGGGCTGGAATGGGGCTTTTGATAAGGAGGCTATAGAACCAACCTTGTACACTAAGTTTTACTTTGAATTATTTAAAAACTCTATGAAAGATGAATTGGGGGAGGCTAAATTTGAAAGCTTTATGAACACTCATTTACAAAAAAGATTTGCAGCGGATTTGTTTTCTAATGCCAATTCAATTTGGTGGGATGATATTAGTACACCTAATAAAGAATCTCGTGAGGAAATTTTAGTTCTATCATGGGATAAAGCGGTGAACGCCTTAAGGATGCAATTAGGAGATGATCCTAAACTATGGAAATGGGGAAGTGTGCATCAACTGACTCACGAACATGTAATGAAAGATGTTCCTCTTTTAGGTAGTCTATTGAATGTCGGTCCTTTTGAAATTTCAGGAGGTAATGAGGTGATCAATAATCAATTGTATAAATTGGATGATTCAGGATTATATCCGGTAAACGCTGGACCAAGTTCTAGGCGTATTATTGATTTTTCTAATATTGAACAGTCTCTTGGAATGATTCCGACAGGTCAAAGTGGAAATCCTTGGAGCCCTTATTATGACAATACAAAAGAGTTATTTGTGAATAATGAATTTTACACCATGCTTCTCAATCAAGAGCAAATTCACAGAGAATCAACCTTACTAGTGTTAAATCCTAAAAACTAAATTTCTCTATATACATTTTGAAATGGAATTCTAAAGCGGGGCCTCATGGCTCCGTTTTCTGTTCCAACTCCACAAGAGATTACCATATTGATTTCTGCTCCATAGGGTAAGCCTAGCATACGTTTTACTCTTAGGCTATCAATTCCCTCCATAGGACAGGTCGCATAGCCTTTATCTACCATTGCAAGCATAAAAGTCTGAGCCGCTAAAGCCGTGCTCTTATGGCTTACTACTCTGATATCGTTATGGGTAAGTTCCCTATATACCGGTCTAAAAATGCCCAGAATACTAAAGAAACTATACTTGAGATAGCCGAAGAGTCTATAGAAATCTCCATAGGTGATCGGCAAGAGTTTTCTGAAGTAGTCAATAGTAAATTTTTCTCTTTTACTGTAATCACTAGCAGGTTTGTCATATAGTTTTTCTAAAAAAGAAGCATTGGCTTGACATCTTTGACGCCATAGGTCCTTTCGAGTCACTATAACAACCATTTGTTTGGCTGTTTTTGCCGTAATCTGATTGAAACAGTATTTTCTCAGTTCTTCTAATTTCTCAGGGTTTGTAATATGATAGAACTCCCAGAGTTGAAGATTACTTGAAGAAGGTGCAAGAGTGGCTTGCTCAATACATTCACGAACTATATTACTGTCAATTTCTTTTTCAGGGTCAAAAAGGCGCATGGCCCTTCTGGTATTTAGTATTTCTTTAAATGTCATATAATTGTGGATTGGCCAAAAGTCATATTTTCACGACTGCCCAAGTCTGTGTTTTCTTCAAGTATATAATTACAGATGAAATTACCCACATTAGCAGTAGAGTAATTATCGATAGGATTTAAATCTTGGGTACAAAGATTCATATTGATCGATAAGTCTATGGCTTGTCTTATTAATGAGGCTTCCTGATGAAGTTTAAAATGTTCTAAAAGCATGGCAGTAGATAAAATACTTCCCAGGGGGTTTGCTATGTTTTTTCCAGCTGCACTTGGATAAGAACCATGAGTAGGTTCAAAGAGGGCAGCACTATCTCCGATAGAAGCAGAGGCTAGTAAACCAATGGATCCCGCGATCATAGCTCCTTGCCCAGAGAGTATGTCTCCAAACATGTTTTCGGTCAAGATAACATCGAATTCCTTAGGGTTTTGAATTAAGCGCATTGCCGCGTTGTCGATATACATAAAGTCTAATTCAACCTCAGGGAAATCTTTAGATAATTCTAGAACCGTTTGTCTCCATAATTTTGATGTAGCAAGAACATTAGACTTGTCCACTAAGGTTAAGTGTTTTTTTCGTTCCGAAGCGGCCTTAAAGGCTGCAATGGCTATCCTTGAAATTTCCTCTGGAGAATAAGCACAGATGTCCATGGCCTTCTGATTCTCTTTGTATTCTTCTTTTGGACTGTAATATATTCCTCCAGTTAACTCTCTAAAGATTACAAAATCTACTCCGCGAATCACTTCTTGTTTCAGTGTGGAACAATGCAATAGGGCGTTGTAAGTTTTTATAGGGCGTATGTTTGTATGAAGTCCCAGAATTCGCCTTAAGTTTAAAATCCCTTGTTCAGGACGCATTAGCGCTGTTGGGTCCGTTGCAAATTTGGGATCTCCACAGGCACCATATAAAATAGCATCGGAATGATAACATATATCAACAGTCTCATCAGGAAGTGGAGTGCCATAATGTTCCATGGCATCTGCGCCAATAGCCCCTCTTGTGAAGGTAAATTTATGATTGAACTTTTGTTCAATTGCGGCAAGAACTTTCAAAGATTGGTTTGTAATCTCTGGTCCAATACCATCTCCTGGTAAGACTGCGATTTTTAATTCCATTTATGCTGACATTTGGATTCCTGTACTTTTCATTAATTCATGAATGTCTGTATCGACTACTTCTTTCTTTCGATCTGCATACTTCAAAAACTCTGGATAGACATTGTCTAATTGAAGTTTTGAAATTTCATAACCGATTTGTTTAGCTCTATGAGCTAATGCAGCTCTTCCACTACGAGCTGTTAAGATAATAGAAGTTGCCGAGACTCCTACATCAGCAGGGTCCATAATTTCATAAGTTTCTCTATTTTTTATCACACCGTCTTGATGAATTCCAGAACTATGAGCAAAAGCATTTTCACCGATTACGGCTTTATTTGCTTGTACAAACATACCCATATGTTCTTGAACCAATTGAGAAGTGTCATAGAGTAGTGAGGTGTTAATTCCTGTGTCGAGATTCAATGAAGGATGTTGCTTCATAATCATGACAACCTCTTCAAGTGCTGTGTTTCCAGCTCTTTCTCCGATTCCATTGATAGTACATTCAATTTGACGTGCTCCATTGGAAATTCCAGCGATGGAATTTGCCGTAGCCAGGCCTAAATCATTGTGACAATGTACCGATAGAGTGACTCCATCAACGCCTTTTACATTTTCTTTTAAGTATTTAATCTTCTCTCCGTATTGAGAGGGTAGACAGTATCCAGTAGTGTCAGGTATATTAAGTACGGTGGCTCCTGCTTTGATAGCGGCCTCACATACTCGTGCTAAATATTCATTATCTGTTCTACCTGCATCTTCAGCATAAAACTCTACATCTTCTACAAAGCTTTTCGCATATTTAACGGCTTCATAAGCACGCTCAATGATTTTCTCAGGAGTTGAGTTAAATTTAAATTTGATATGAGATTCGGAAGTTCCGATACCTGTATGAATTCTAGGACGTTTTGCATATTTCAGGGCTTGAGCGGCCACTTCTATGTCGTTGCGATGTGCTCTGGTAAGACCACAAACCGTCGCATGTTTTACAAGTTTAGCAATCTCCGAGACACTTTGGAAGTCTCCTGGACTCGATACTGGAAATCCAGCTTCAATAACATCAACACCCAGCAGATCCAGTCGCTCGGCAATCACTAACTTTTGTTGTGTATTTAATTTGCATCCTGGGACCTGTTCTCCATCACGTAAAGTGGTGTCAAATATTTGAACTCGATTGGTACTCATTTTTGTGTAGTTTAATCATTTGTTTCTCAAATTTACTTTAGGAGTTTTTTAAAAAAACCTTAATTTCGTAGCAGCGCTTGTGTTCAATCGGACGCTATAGTAGTTAAAATCTTGATTTCCAATTAATTAAACCTGTATTTTTACGATGGCTATTGAAGGTAAAGAACCCTTGTTTCAGTTGATAAAATCTCTTTCTAAGAGTGAAAAGCGACAGTTTAAGCTGTATGTGGGGAGATTAGAGGTGAATTCAAATGCTAATTTCTTAGCCTTGTTTAATGTTATTGAGAAGATGGAAGTCTATGATGAAAAGGTGATTTTATCAAAAACGAAAATTATCAAAAGACAGTTGTCCAATGCAAAAGCACATTTGTATAAACAGATTTTGATTAGTTTGCGCTTAAGTCCACTTCATAAAAATACGAGATCTACCATTAGGGAGCAGTTAGATTTTGCTTCAATTCTATATAATAAAGGACTTTATAAACAAAGCCTAAAGGTGCTGGATAAAGCCAAGAATTTATCCCTCAATCACGATGAGCTTAACTTGGCTTATGAAATTGTAGAAATGGAGAAAATTATTGAGTCTCAATATATTACTCGAAGTCTTAATAACCGTGCAGATTTGCTCTCGATTCAGGCAAAAGAATTATCGATAAGAAATGTATTTACCTCAAAAATGTCCAATGTTTCTTTGCAGTTATATAGTCTTTTTTTAAAAGAAGGTTATGCAAAGAATGATGTGGATCAAAAAAGGGTGAATGATTATTTCGAGGCAAGGATGCCCGTGTTTGATCATTCCGAATTGGGTTTTAGAGAGCGCTTGTTTTATTATCAGGCCTGTTTATGGAGGGCTTTAATTGTTCAAGATTTTAAAAATAGTTATAGGTTTTCGCGCAAGTGGGTGGATTTATTTGATGAAAAGCCTCAGATGAAAAAACTCAATCCTGTCTTTTATCTAAAGGGAGTCAATTATCTTTTAGAAAGTATGTTTTATTTGCGACATCCTAAATTTGAGGACGTTCTTGCACAGTTGTTCGAAGATAATGAAGGTGAAAGTTTTTTTGTCAACGATAATACCAAGTCTCAAGCATTTTTATACGCCTATCAACATAAGATCAATAGTTATTTTATGAAAGGCGAATTTACCCAAGGTTTGGAGGTGGTTCCAGAATTACTTACACAGATTGAACGTTATAAGGGGGTAGTTGATGAGCATCATATTATGGTGTTCTATTATAAGATCGCTTGTATGTATTTTGGCTCAGGGGATAATGAGAATTGTATTGTGTTTTTAAATAAAATTATCTCAAATAAAGACCTCAAGGCTAGAGAGGATTTACTTTGTTTTGCTAGAGTATTAAATTTAGTATCTCACTATGAAGCAGGGTTGGATGAAAATATCGAAGACTTAATTAAATCGACCTATCAGTTTTTGATTAAAATGAATGAAATGCATCAAGTTCAACGACTTATGATTGCCTTTTTGAAAAATTTAAATAATTTATATCCGCGAGAACTAAAGAATGCCTTCAAGGATCTTTATGAGAAACTTTTGCCGCTTCGATCTCATCCATACGAAGGAAGGGCTTTCTTGTATTTAGATATATTAGCTTGGTTGGAGAGCCATATTCATGGAATCCCTGTTGAGCAGGTGGTTAAATCAAAGATAAAGGCTCGTGGCTAAGTATAAATATCGATATCGTCTTGAGCTTCAGTTTCTTGGATTCAGATATTCTGGATGGCAACATCATCCGGATCAGAATACGGTGCAAGGACGCTTAGATAAGACTTTGAGGTTTGTTTTTAAACATGAGAATTTCACCACCTTTGGTCAAGGTAGAACAGATGCTAAGGTGTCAGCAGAACAATTCTATGTTCTATTGTTAACTAAACTTCCAGTCTCTGAACTTTTTTTTGATGAAATGAACTCCAATCTTCCTAATGATATGGCTTTATTAGATTTCCAAGCCATGGAAGAGAATTACGATTTAATGGGAGACGTCGCAAAGAAGACTTATTCTTATCGTTTTTCTTTTGGTAAAACTAAGGAAGTCTTCAAAGCAGCCACGGTTCAGTATTTTAAATGGGACCTTGATTTAGAGGTCATAAGTAAAGGTGTAGACTTGTTGAATAAGACTGAGGACTTCACCTGTTTCACGGTAAAGGAAAATAGAGGCAAGGATAATCGACGTTCTGTTTTAATCAGTCACATAATTGAAGAATCTCCTGGTATATATCGATTGGACTTTACTGCTAGCGGATTCTTGCGTTATCAAATCCGTTTAATGATGGGAGCACTTATTCTGTTGTCTAGAAATGAAATGGTGGAAGATGATTTTATAAGACTCACTCAAGGAGGGCCAGGTTTGGTTAAATACATTGCAGGAGGCTCTGGTTTATGCCTTACAAAGGTAGCCTTAAAATCTTTATTATAGTCCTTAGTGTTGTATTTGAGAACTGTATAAACAATTAGAAATCAGTATCTTACGATTAATTTATTTTGCTTTGGGGACTGTAAATGATTCTAAAATTTCATTTTAACACTTTTCGGATACTTTAATTTTGTTAGGGAACACTAGAAATGTCCTTAATGGAATTAAATAAACACAGTAAAAGATTAACACAGGATCCATCACAGCCAGCTTCTCAAGCCATGCTTTATGGAATAGGCTTGACAGACAGTGATATGTCAAAAGCTCAAGTAGGTGTAGTTAGTACAGGTTATGAAGGTAATCCATGTAATATGCACTTGAATGACTTAGCAAAGGAATTGAAAAGTCAGATTAGCCAACAGGATTTAGTAGGACTTACTTTTCATACTATTGGAGTAAGTGATGGAATTTCTATGGGTACTTCAGGGATGAATTATTCTTTAGTTTCGCGTGATATTATCGCAGATTCTATTGAAACTGTAATGAATGCTCAGAGCTATGATGCTGTAGTTCCTGTGGTAGGTTGTGATAAAAACATGCCTGGAGCAATTATCGCCATGCTGAGGTTGAATAGACCTGGAATTATGATGTATGGTGGAACTATAGCATCGGGAAATTACAAAGGAAAAAAATTAAATATAGTTTCTGCTTTTGAGGCCTTGGGCCAAAAAGTCGCCGGAGAAATCGACGAGCAGGAATATAGAGAGATTATAAAAAGTGCGATTCCAGGAGCTGGAGCTTGTGGAGGGATGTATACGGCAAATACTATGGCTTCAGCCATTGAGGCAATGGGTCTTTCTTTGCCTTACAACAGTTCTATACCTGCGGAAAACCCTTATAAATATGAAGAGGGTAAACGCACTGCTGAAGCGATCAAAAATTTATTAGAATTAGATCTTAAGCCTCTCGATATAGTTTCTAAGAAATCTATTGAAAACGCTATAGCCATAGTGAATGCTTTAGGAGGGAGTACCAATGCGGTATTGCATTTCTTAGCCATTGCTCATGCAGCGGATATAGATTTCACTTTAGAGGACTTTCAACGCGTAAGTGATCGAACACCACTTATAGCAGATCTTAAGCCTTCAGGGCAATACTTAATGGAAGATGTGCATCAAATCGGTGGTACTCCAGCTGTAATGAAATACCTTTTAGATAAAGGATATTTACATGGGGACTGCATGACTTGTACAGGTAAGACCTTAGCAGAGAATTTAGCTGATGTTAGCCCTTTAAAATTCGATGAAACCCAAGATGTCATTCACCCATCGGATCAAGCCCTTAAAACTTCAGGGAATATTCAGATTCTCAAAGGGAATTTAGCTTCTGGAGGAGCCGTGGCGAAAATCTCTGGAAAAGAAGGGGAATTGTTTGAGGGTAAGGCAGTAGTCTTTAATTCAGAACCAGAGGCCAATGAAGGAATATCAAAAGGTATGGTAGAGAAAGGAGATGTTGTTGTTATTCGTTATGTAGGGCCTAAAGGGGGACCAGGAATGCCAGAAATGTTAAAGCCGACAAGTATGATTATGGGGGCTGGACTTGGTAAATCTGTCGCCTTGATTACCGATGGAAGATTTTCAGGAGGTACTCATGGTTTCGTAGTAGGTCATATTACTCCTGAAGCTCAAAGCGGAGGAGTTATAGCTCTTTTAGAAACGGGAGATCGAATTAGAATTTCCGCGGTAGAAAATAGAATAGATGTTCTTTTAGATAAAACTGAACTAGCAAAAAGGAGATCCCAGTGGCAAGCACCAGCATTAAAGCACAAAAAGGGGATTTTATATAAATACGCAAAAACTGTAGCAACAGCCTCTGAGGGTTGTGTGACTGATAAATAGGAATTATGGGAAGTAAACAACAAATTTCTGGAGCTCAGGCCGTTGTTCGATCTTTGATCGAAGAAGGTGTTGATATTCTTTATGGATATCCAGGAGGGGCGATCATGCCTGTCTATGATGAACTGTTCAAATTTCAAGATGAAATTCACCATGTACTTACAAGACATGAACAAGGTGCCACACATATGGCCCAGGGTTATGCTCGAGTATCAGGTCGTGTTGGAGTTGCTATTGCAACTTCTGGACCGGGAGCCACAAATCTAGTTACTGGAATTGCAGATGCTCAAATTGACTCTACACCTATGGTGTGTATAACGGGGCAAGTACCATCTCACCTCTTAGGAACTGATGCCTTTCAAGAAACTGATATTATAAGTATTTCTACACCCGTGACTAAGTGGAATTATCAGGTAACTAGAGCTGAAGAGATTCCTGAAGTTATGGCTAAAGCATTTTATATAGCCAGAAGCGGTAGACCAGGTCCTGTTTTAGTTGATATTACTAAAGATGCTCAGAATGCAATGTTGGATTTTGAATATAAAAAATGTGAAAAAATACGTTCTTACAAACCAGTTCCTGCCACGAGCGAGCGCTCTTTGGCTGAAGCAGCTGAACTCATAAACGCCGCTAGTAAGCCTTATGTGATTTGGGGGCAAGGAGTTATTTTAGGAGAGGCGGAGGCTGAATTTAAGGCTTTTATCGAGAAGTCAGGAGTTCCTTCGGCATCTACAATATTAGGTTTGTCAGCATTAGATTCGGATCATCCATTACATGTGGGTATGGTTGGGATGCACGGTAATTATGCTCCCAATGTTTTGACTAATGAGTGTGACCTATTGATAGCAATTGGAATGCGTTTTGACGACAGAGTTACAGGTAGGCTTGAGGACTATGCGACTCAGGCTAAAGTGATACATTTTGAAATTGATCCTGCAGAAGTCAATAAGAATGTGAAGGCGGATGTTGCTGTAATGGGAAGTGTGAAAACGACCTTAGCTAAGATGTTACCGCTGATAGAAGCTAAGTCTCATCCTAAGTGGAGGGCTGAGTTTGATGCTTATTTAGAGCAGGAGAATAAAGTAGTTATTAAGGATCAATTAGAACCAACTAAACCCGGTTTAACTATGGGGGAAGTTCTGAATCTAATTAATAAGCAAACTAGAGAAGAAGCAGTTATTGTTTCAGATGTAGGTCAGCATCAGATGTTTGCCTGTCGATATGCAAAATTTAAAAAGACTAAAAGTAATATTACTTCAGGAGGTCTTGGGACTATGGGCTTTGCTTTACCTGCCGCAATAGGTGCTAAGATGGGTGCTCCAAATCGTGAGGTTGTTGCGATTATTGGAGATGGAGGATTTCAAATGACTTGTCAAGAACTAGGGACTATTCTTCAAACAGGAGTGGCTGTGAAGATCGTTATTTTGAATAATGAATATTTAGGTATGGTCCGTCAATGGCAACAGTTGTTCTTTGATAAAAGATATGCTTCGACTCATATGGTAAGTCCAGATTTTATTAAGTTGGCAGAAGCCTATGATATACAGGCTAAACAAGTCTCTGAAAGGGGAGATTTAGAAGCTGCTGTCGAAGAAATGATATCAAGTGATTCTTCCTATTTATTGGAAGTAATGATTGAAAAAGAAGATAATGTGTTTCCTATGGTTCCCTCAGGAGCAAGTGTTTCAGAAGTAAGATTAAGTTAGAGATATGGAAGATCAAAAAATACCTTATACAGTAGTTGTATATACTGAGAATAATCTTGGATTACTCAATAGGATTGCGACAATTTTCTTGAAGAGACATATAAACATCGAGAGTTTAAATGTCTCAGAATCTGAAATTGAACACGTGCACCGTTTTACGATTGTGGCTGAAATGTCAGAAGATCATGTCAAGAAGATCGTTGGTCAAATAGATAAGCAAATTGAAGTAATTAAGGCGTTTTATCATTCAGATGAGGAAACTATTTTTCAGGAAACTGCCTTGTATAAAATGAACTCTGATGTACTCTTTGAAGAGCGTGAGGTTCAGAATATTATTAAAAATTCCCATGCAAATATTGTGACGGTTCAGCGTGAATATTTCGTGGTTGAAAAAACAGGTCATAGATCAGCCTTGCAAGCCCTGTATAAAGAATTATTGCCTTATGGACTCAAGCAATATGTGAGGTCTGGAAGAATTGCTGTATCTAAAAAGGAGATGCAAATCTCGCAGAGATTAAAAGAATTAATGTAACCATTATAGAATTTAGAAAATGAAAAATTATTTTAACACACTTTCACTAAGGGAAAAATTAGATCAGTTAGGGAAGTGTAGATTTATGGAGTCTTCAGAATTTTCACAAGGTGTTGAAGCCTTGAAAGGAAAGAAAATTGTCATAGTAGGATGTGGAGCTCAAGGATTGAATCAAGGATTGAATATGAGAGATTCAGGTTTGGATGTTTCTTATGCATTAAGACCTGCTGCAATCAGTGAGAAAAGAGCTTCTTTTGTAAATGCTAGTTCTAATGGTTTTGAAGTTGGGACTTTTGAGGAATTAATTCCTCAAGCCGATTTAGTCATTAATTTAACTCCAGATAAGCAACATACTAGAGTAGTTCAGACGGTTATGCCTTTGATGAAGGATGGTGCAACGCTATCTTATTCTCACGGATTTAATATTGTTGAAGAAGGAATGCAAATTCGTCCGGATTTAACAGTAATTATGGTGGCTCCTAAGAGTCCTGGTTCTGAAGTTAGAGAAGAGTTTAAGCGTGGTTTTGGGGTTCCAACCTTGATTGCTGTACATCCAGAAAATGACCCTAAAGGACATGGACTTGCATGGGCAAAAGCTTATGCTGTCGGTACAGGTGGGCATAAAGCAGGAGTACTAGAGTCTTCCTTCGTAGCTGAAGTGAAATCTGACTTAATGGGAGAGCAAACGATACTTTGTGGTTTGTTGCAAACAGGTTCTATTTTAGGTTTTGATAAGATGGTTGCAGAAGGGGTTGATCCTGGTTATGCCTCAAAATTAATTCAATATGGATGGGAAACAATCACAGAAGCATTGAAACATGGAGGGATTACTAACATGATGGATCGCTTATCTAATTCTGCTAAGTTAGAGGCTTATAAGATTTCTGAAGAATTAAAAGAAATAATGAGACCTTTGTTCCGAAAACACATGGACGATATTATGTCTGGTCATTTTTCTCAAACCATGATGGAAGATTGGGCGAATGACGATAAGAATCTTTTGACTTGGAGAGCTGAGACAGGAGAAACTAATTTTGAGAAAACACCAGCAGGAAATCAAGAGATTTCAGAGCAAGAATATTTCGATCAAGGATTATTAATGGTGGCCATGGTTAAAGCAGGTGTTGAGCTTGCCTATGAATCTATGACAGAATCAGGGATTATTGACGCTTCAGCTTATTATGAATCACTGCATGAAACTCCTTTGATCGCGAATACTATTGCCAGGAAGAAATTGTTTGAAATGAATCGTGTGATTTCAGATACGGCGGAATACGGTTGTTATTTATTTGATCACGCCTGTAAACCTCTGATTAAAGATTATGTAGCTTCTCTAGGGTCTCATGTATTAGGAAATGCAGATAAATGTCCTTCGAATGAAGTAGAAAATCAAGAATTAATCGCTGTTAATCAGTCGATCCGTGAGCATGATGTAGAAAGAATTGGTGCTGTGTTAAGAGCTTCGATGACTTCTATGAAACAGATTAAGTAAGTTTTTTGTATAAATATTAGTGTTTAGAACCATCGAACGTTTCGTTCGGTGGTTTTTTTATTTACAGGCATCCCAAACTGGATCTGGAGGGCAAGGAGCTACTAAAGTAACCGCTTCTTTCTTTACCGGATGAATAAAGGATACTTTGCGTGAATGTAAGGAGATTCCAGCATCTTTATTACTTCGAGGGAATCCATACTTTAAGTCTCCTTTAATCGGACATCCGATATGAGAAAGTTGACTTCTAATTTGGTGGTGTCTTCCAGTGTGAAGGTTAATCTCTAGCAAAAAATAACTATGTAATGCTTGACGTAAAGTATAATCTAGAATGGCGAGTTTTGCTTTGGGGTTAGAGGCTGAGGTGACCTTAGATTTGTTGTTCTTAGGGTTTTTTACAAGGTAGTTTTGTAATTCAGCTTGCTCTGGTTGAGGTTTGTTTTTTACCAAGGCCCAATATGTTTTCTTGATTTCTTTATCTCGAAACATTTTATTGATGCGCTCCAAGGCTTTGGATGTTTTTGCAAAAATTACGATTCCTGAAGTAGGACGGTCAAGTCTATGGGTGGTGCCTAAGAAAACGGCTCCAGGTTTTTGATACTTTTCCTTGATGTACTCTTTGACAATGTCGCTTAGTGGAATATCACCTGTTTTATCACCTTGAACTATATCTCCACAGCGTTTGTTCACTATGATTAAGTGATTATCTTCAAAAAGTACTTGTAGATTTTGAGCGGTACTATGCATTGTTGAAATGCTCGGAAAGTTCTTCGTTGGTTTTTTCAATAAAATCTAAAACTTCCTCTTTTCCTTTTTTGGAATTGGAACTTGTCATATAATGTATAGGCATTTCTTCCCATCCGATTGCTTTCATTACTTTTTTGTAATGCTTGAGATGTTTTTGTGCTTCACCTTGCTTTAGTTTATCGGCTTTGGTAAAGATAATTGCAAAAGGAATCCCGTTATTGGCTAGGAACTCCATGAACTCTAGATCAATCTTTTGTGGTTCATGACGAGAATCTACTAAGACGAATGTGCAAACAAGTTGCTTGCGTTCTTCAAAATAACAGGTGATGAACTTTTGAAATATAGCGCGACGGCTTTTTGAAACTTGTGCATATCCATATCCCGGTAAATCAACTAAGAACCACTCATCGTTTATCTTAAAATGATTTATAAGTTGAGTTTTTCCAGGTTTACCAGAGGTTTTTGCCAAGCTCTTATGGTCTGTAAGCATGTTGATTAAGGAGGATTTCCCTACATTTGAGCGTCCAATAAATGCATACTCCGGAATATTATCTGGAGGACATTTGATAACATTGGTGTTACTCATTACAAACTTTGCAGACCTTATTTTCATATTAAAGTGCTCTTTTTTTAAGCCAAGACATCATAATCTCATTAAACTCCTTAGGGTGTTCCATCATTGCTGCATGTCCGCAATGATCTATCCAATACAAGTCAGAATCTGGAAGTTTTTCATGAAATTCAACAGCAACATCTGGAGGTGTAACTCCATCGTTTTTTCCCCAGATCAAGCATGTAGGTTGTGACATATTAGGAAGATCCTTAGCCATGTTGTGACGAATAGCACTTTTAGCAAGTGCTAAGATGCGTATCACTTTATTTCTGTTGTTTACAGTCTCATACAGGTCATCAACTAATTCTTTAGTAGCAACTTCTGGATTGTAAAAAACTTCTTCTGTTTTTTCTTTAATGTACTCGTAGTTACCTCTCTTAGGGTAGGTGTCACCCATAGACTTTTCATAAAGTCCTGAGCTTCCTGTTAAGATGAGTGCTTCTACAAGTTCAGGGTGGGCTTTTGTAGTGTATAATGCCACGTGTCCACCTAGAGAATTTCCTAGTAAAATAGCTTTTGGAATGTTCTTGAATTTCATGAATTCAACGATGAATTTTGAAAGATTCTTGACATTCGTCTTTAGTAAAGATAGCTCGTATACTGGAAGTTCGGGGATGTACATTTTATAGCCTGCGGAAGAAAAATATTCGCAAACTCCGTCGAAGTTACTCAATGTTCCCATTAAACCGTGTAGTACGATGATGGGTTGACCTTCTCCTGCTTCAATGTATTTATAACCTTGTTCTTCTTTTAAGTTCAAGTGCATTAATTGTCAAATTTAATGTGGCAAATATAGTTTTTTTTTAACGAATACGCTGCCATAAATATCATAAGGTATCAATCTATTACCAATTTACGTAAGTAAGTTAGAATCAACATTCTAGCGCCGTTTGTAGGTGTAGGGGAAAAGTTATCAACAAAGTGGGGTATTGTGGGGAATTGTGGTAAAAAATTTTTATTTTTGAAAATTGAACAAAGCCAAATGATAAACTTAATCGGGACATATGAAGCAAAAACTGATGCTAAAGGACGGGTGATGATGCCTGTTGCCTTTAAGAAGCAGTTGCTTAGTGTTTTGGATGGCGATTT
The DNA here is from genome assembly GCA_049607205.1 of Flavobacteriaceae bacterium. Lineage (GTDB taxonomy): Bacteria > Bacteroidota > Bacteroidia > Flavobacteriales > Flavobacteriaceae > JBELHR01. The sequence goes on from JBMYWH010000001.1 coordinate 78,833, forward strand.
TGTTCTTAAGCGCTCCATGTTCCAACCTTGTTTGGAGTTGTATCCAATGCAAGAATGGGAAAAAGTAATGGGGCAGGTTTCTAAGCTAAATAGATTTAATAAGAAGAATAATGATTTTATCCGACGGCTAACTGCTGGTGTGAAGGTGTTGAATGTTGATGCTAGCGGACGAGTACTGTTGGCTAAGGATTTGGTTTCTTTTGCGGGAATTAAAAAAGATGTGGTTCTCTCTTCTTCGATTAGTTTTATTGAGATTTGGGATAAGGATGCTTATGAGTCGGCTGTAGCTGATGAAGATGGAATGTTGGCTGATTTAGCAGAAGAGGTAATGGGAAATGTAAATTTAGACGCTGATGGAATATCATAGTGCAGTTATGTTGAAAGAGACTGTTGATGGTCTCGATATTAAACCTGACGGGGTTTATGTTGATGTTACCTTTGGAGGAGGTGGGCATTCAAGGGAGATTTTATCTCGATTGGGTCCTGATGGACTGTTGTTTGCTTTTGATCAAGATCCTGATGCACAGGCTAATATCATAGAAGATGAGCGTTTTACTTTGATTGCTCAAAACTTCAGGTATATGGCACGATATCTAAAGTTTTATGGCGTGATGGAGGTTGATGGTGTTTTAGGTGATTTCGGAGTTTCTTCTCATCAATTTGATCAAGCAGATCGTGGGTTTTCTACTAGATTTGATGCTGGGTTGGATATGAGGATGGATCAGACCTCTAAATTGTCGGCCTATGAAGTGATTAATCATTATGACGAGGCTGAGCTTGCGAGATGTCTTTTTTATTATGGAGAGCTTCGCAATGCAAATCAGATGGCAGCTGCTATTACGGCGGCTAGGGTTGATGGTGGTATTAAAACTAGTTTTCAGCTTAAAGAGGTTTTAGCTTCTTTTCTTCCTGCAGCAAAACAGCATAAAATATTAGCTCAGATTTTTCAGGCCATACGTATAGAAGTGAATCAGGAAATAGAGGTTTTAAAAGAATTCTTGATGCAAGTACCGGAGGTTCTAGTTCTTGGTGGTCGTCTGAGTGTTTTGTCTTATCATTCTTTAGAAGATCGCTTGGTAAAACGATTTATTCGCGATGGTGTATTTGAAGGTGAAGCGGAGCGTGATTTCTTTGGGAATAAGTTTGTTCCAATGAAAAAAGTCGGAAAAATGATGACTCCGAGTAAAGAGGAGATTAAACAAAACAACCGGGCAAGGAGTGCTAAGTTAAGAGTGGCAGAAAAATTATAGTATGGGTTTTTTAGGGTCAATCGTAAGTGGGCGTTTCTTAGTAGGAGAAAAATCTTATTCCAACTGGAAATGGATTTTGATTTTTGTGAGTTTCGGACTCTTTATGATTTATAGGTCTCATAAAACAGAATCTATGGTCATGGAGATGGCTGGATTAAAAAAAGAACTTAGCGCATTACGTGCTCAATATATAGAGTCTAGTGAGGCTTTGATGAGAATGAAGTTAGAATCTAACGTAAGGTTAAAGGTCGAAGATATGGGGATTCATCCTTCTTTAGAGCCGCCTTATAAAATATATGTAGATTAAATTGATAAAGAACACGTCACATATCTTAAGTAGAGTATACATCTTATTCGGGGTGATTGTCTGCATGTTCGCGCTTATTCTTTTTAAAGTTGTGAAAATCCAGTATAAGGAAGGGCCTAGGTACAGAGCAAAGTCTGAGGCTTTGACTTTGAGAAGGGATACCTTGCACGGGGATCGTGGAAATGTTTATTCTATTGATGGAAGCTTGTTAGCAACGTCTATGTCTAAATTCGAAGTTCGAATGGATGTGAAGACTGTTTCTGAAAAGTTGTTTAATGCTGAGGTAGATGCCTTGGCTGATTCTCTGGCTTCTTTTAAAGGGGTGTCGAAGTCTTCGATGAAAACTATGCTTCTCAAGGCCAGGTCGAAAAAAGAACGCTATCGTTTAATAGCAAGAGATTTGCGATATGGGGAGTATATGCGTCTTAAGAGTTTTCCTATTTTCAATCAAGGAGTTTATAAAGGTGGTTTTATTACTCGTAAATCCCAGGTTAGAGCAAGGCCTATCGGAGGTGTTGCGGCTCGAACTGTAGGTTATGATGATTACAGAGGTGCTGTAGGGGTTGAAGGAAATTTTAGAAATTATTTAAGAGGGGTAGACGGTTGGCGTTTGGAGCAAAGGATTGCTCGTGGACAATGGAAACCTATTAGTGATAGTAATGAGAAGGATCCTGTGGACGGGAGAGATGTTGTTACTACTTTAGATGTAAATATTCAGGATATAGCGCATCATTCCTTGTTGAAGCAGTTGGAGAAATTTCAAGCGGATCATGGATGTGTAATTGTGATGGAGAGAGAGACAGGAGAGATTAGAGCCATTGCAAACCTAGGAAGAGGCGAGGATGGCCAGTATTTTGAATCTAGAAATTATGGAGTGTATGAATCTCATGAACCAGGCTCTACCTTTAAGGTGGCGAGTCTTATGGTTGCTTTAGAAGATAAAAAGATCGACACAAGTCATGTGTTTGATACCGAGGAGGGTAAAATTAAAGTTTATAACTCTTGGGTAAAAGATTCTAAAAGAGGAGGTTTTGGTAAAGTGAGTATGGCAAAAGCTATTGAGCTTTCTTCAAATGTTGCAGTAGTGAAAATGGTTCAAGAGGCTTATGGTTCTGATCCTTCAAAATTTGTTGAAGGTTTAGATGATATAGGTTTGAATCATAAAACTGGAATTGAAATTAAAGGAGAGGGAGATGCTTGGTATCCAAGGCCGAGTGATGAGAATTGGTCGGGGCTTAGTCTGCCATGGATGTCCTGGGGTTATGGACTTCGGTTTACACCTTTGCAGATGTTGACCTTTTATAATGCCATTGCCAATGAAGGTGTGATGGTGAAGCCTCAAATTGTAAAAGAAATTAAATATCAGAATAAAGTAGAACAAGAGTTTGATCCAGTTGTCTTAAACGATGAAATTGCAAGTGAAAAGACTTTGGTTCAGATTAAGGACATCTTAAAGCATGTAGTTGAGCGTGGAACTGCCAAGAATATTTATGATGAGAATTTTTCAATGGCTGGAAAGACAGGTACATGTCAAACTAATTATTGGACAGGTGATACTCAGTATATCTCTTCCTTTGTTGGTTTTTTTCCAGTAGAGAACCCTAAGTATTCATGTATAGTAGTGGTGCATAAGCCTAATAAGAGATTGGGTTATTATGGTGCAACAGTTGCAGCTCCGGTGTTTAAAGAGATTGCACAGAAAATATATACATCTACCCCAAAAGTAGAGATGTTTAGACAGGAAGAAATTGCTTTTGAGTCCTTAGAGCTCCCTTATGTAGAGGAGGGTGGTTCGGCTCAAAAGCCTTTTTCCGAAATGCCAAATTTAAAAGGGATGGCTGCGATGGACGCTGTGGCATTGATGGAAAATATGGGAATGAAAGTGTATATCTCAGGGCAAGGTTTTGGTAAAGTTAAAGCCCAGTCGGTTAAAAGAGGTGCAAAATTAAGAAAGGGAGCAAAAATCACGATAAGGATATGATGCTAGAGAAACTACTTGTTGGTGTTGATTGTCTGGAGCTTCTGAATTTTAAAAATTTAGAGGTATCTACTCTTGCTTTTGATTCGAGGAAGGTTGAGCAAGAAGGCGTGTTTGTTGCTTTAACAGGGACTCAGGTAAATGGTCATGATTATATTGATGTGGCTCTTGCTCAAGGAGCTGTTGTGATTGTTTGTGAGGTTTTACCTGAAGTTATACCTGCTGAAATAGTTTATGTAAAGGTTGAGTCGTCATCGAAAGCATTGTCTTTGATGGCTTCTAATTATTATGGAAATCCGTCGAAGGATTTAAAAGTTGTTGGGATTACCGGAACCAACGGGAAAACAACTATAGCAACACAGTTGTTTGAGGTTTCTAGATCTTTAGGTTTTTCAAGTGGCTTGCTATCTACTGTAAAAGTTTGTATTGACGAGCATGAGTTTCCTGCTACTCATACCACACCCGATGCTTTACAGATTAATTATTATATGCGTGAAATGGTTGATGCGGGTGCGTCTTACTGTTTTATGGAGGTTAGTTCTCATGGAATTGATCAAAATAGAATCGAAGGAATTGATTTCACGGGAGCGGTATTTACAAATCTAAGTCATGATCATTTAGATTATCATAAAGATTTTAAGTCTTATCGTGATGTCAAGAAACGCTTGTTCGATGGCCTGTCTAAGTCGGCCTTTTCCTTAGTGAATAAAGATGATAAAAATGGAGTTTTTATGTTGCAAAACAGTAATTCCAAGAAGCGTTTTTATGGATTGAAGTCTGTGTCAGACTACCATGGAAAGGTGATAGAGAACGGTCTTTTTGGTCTTCATTTGAAGATTAATAATCATGAATTATATACTAAGATGTTGGGCTTATTTAATGCTTACAACTTATTAGCGATTTATGGAGTAGGTATGGAGCTTGGATGGTCAGAAGAGGATCTGTTGAGAGCTCTTTCATTGCTCCAAGGAGCAGATGGTCGATTTCAGTGCACCGTAAGTCAAACTGGAGTCTATGTAATTGTGGATTATGCCCATACTCCCGATGCGCTTAAGAATGTGCTTGAGACTATCAGTGACTTTAAAGGAAATGGAAAAGTGATCAGTGTTTTTGGTTGCGGTGGAGATAGAGATCGAAGCAAGCGACCAATTATGGCTAGAATAGGTGTGGGTATGAGTGATTATGCTGTGCTTACCTCAGATAACCCAAGAACTGAGGATCCGAATGAGATATTAGCTGAAATGGAAAGAGGAGTTGCATCAGAAGATGTATCTAAATATATAGTGATTCCTGACCGTAAGCAAGGGATTAAATTGGCTTGTCAACAGGCGTCATCGGGTGATGTGCTTTTGATAGCTGGAAAGGGACATGAGACTTATCAAGAAATCGGGAAACAACGATTCGATTTTGATGACAACCTTGTGGTGAGTGAACTATTAACCGAATTAAAGAAATAATGTTATATCAATTTTTTGAATACTTAAATGAAGTTTTTGGGCTTAGTGGAGCCGGAATGTTTCGATACATTTCATTTAGGTCAGCTTTGGCCTTTTTGACGGCCTTGACTATTGCTACTGTATTTGGTAAAAAGATTATTCTTTATTTGCAAAAATTACAGGTGGGAGAAACGGTTCGAGACTTAGGTTTAGAGGGGCAGAATCAGAAAGCTGGAACACCAACTATGGGGGGTGTGATTATAATACTCGCTACTTTGATTCCGGTCTTGTTGTTCAATCGCTTGGATAATGTTTATATCATTATTTTGATTGTTTCCACACTTTGGATGGGTGGTATTGGATTCTTGGATGATTATATCAAGGTGTTCAAAAAAGATAAAGAAGGACTTAAAGGAAGATTTAAGATTATAGGTCAAGTTGGGTTGGGCTTGTTTGTAGGAGTGAGTTTGTATTTCTATGAGGGAGTTACGATGAAAGAGGAGCTTCGCGATCCTGTGCTTATAGAGCAGAATGGAGGAGATGTTTTTGGGCCGGCTGAAAAGGCAGTGAAAACAACTATTCCTTTTTTAAAAAATAATGAATTGGATTACGCTAAAGCTTTAGAGTTTATTGGTGATGATTATCAGTCTTATGGTTGGCTCATCTTTATTCCTATTGTTGTTTTTATCATTACAGCAGTTTCCAATGGAGCGAATTTAACGGATGGAATTGATGGCTTAGCGGCAGGTTCTTCTGCTATAATAGTTCTGGCTCTAGGGGTGCTTGCCTGGGTTTCGGGAAATGTAGTGTTTGCTGATTATCTCGATGTGATGTATATCCCTAACTCTGGAGAAATTACCATTTTTATTTCGGCCTTTGCTGGAGCTTTGATTGGTTTTCTTTGGTATAATACTTATCCCGCACAAGTCTTTATGGGTGATACAGGCTCATTGATGATAGGAGGTATTATTGCGGTGATTGCAATCATGGTGCGTAAAGAGTTGTTGATTCCAATTTTAGCTGGAATCTTTTTGATAGAGAATTTGTCAGTAGTTATGCAGGTTTCTTTTTTTAAGTATACAAAAAAGAAATATGGAGAGGGAAGACGAATTTTTAAGATGTCTCCATTACATCATCATTTTCAGGTTGAGGGGTATCACGAGAGTAAGATTGTTGTAAGATTTTGGATTATTGGAATCTTATTAGCTGTATTTACAATAGTAACCTTAAAAATAAGATAAGTGATTGATTTAGTTGTTTTAGGAGGTGGTGAAAGTGGTGTTGGTGCCGCTATAGCAGGAAAGCATTTGGGCTACCGAGTGTTTGTTTCTGATGCTTCTTCTATGGCAGATAATTACATAAATCGCTTGACTGAACAAGGGATAGAATTTGAGCAAGGAGGACATGATAAGTTGCGAATTCTAGCTGCTGATTTAGTGGTAAAAAGTCCAGGGATTCCTGATGGAATTCCCTTGATAAAAGAGTTACACGATAGGGGAGTTCAGGTGATTTCTGAGATAGAGTTTGGAGCGCGTAATTGTGCTGCAAAACTCATAGGAATTACGGGGTCTAATGGAAAGACTACAACTACCTCCTTGGTGTATCATATATTAAAAAAAGCGGGTCAAAATGTTGGTCTTGCAGGGAATATTGGGAAGAGTTTTGCAGAGCAAGTAGTCTCTGAATCATACGATTCCTACGTTCTAGAACTTAGTAGTTTTCAGTTGGATGGAATTGATGAATTTTGTCCTGAAATAGGAATGCTGCTGAATATTTCTCCAGATCATTTAGATCGTTACGATTATGATTTTCAGAAATATATAGATTCAAAGTTTAGGTTGACTATGAATCAAAGTGAAAAAGATTACTTGATTTATGATGGAGATGATCCTGTAATCGAAACCTATTTAAATAATAATAACCATCAAATTAAAGCTCAATTACTTCCTTTTTCTTTAGAGAGAGAGATTAGTCCAGGGGCTTATGTTAAAAATGATAAAATCCATATCGATATGAACCAAGATAAATTTACAATGGAAATTGAGAAGCTTGCTATGCAAGGGAGACACAATACTAAAAATATGATGGCAGCCGCAATGGCCGCTAAGTTAATGAAGGTTCGTAACAAGGATCTAATGGAGAGTCTTGAGGATTTTGAAGGAGTGGAACATCGATTGGAAAAGTTCCTTAAGATTAATGGAGTTCAATATATAAACGACTCAAAGGCAACTAATGTAAATGCTACCTTTTATGCTTTAGAATGTATGGAGGAGCCTACAGTTTGGATTGTTGGTGGGGTGGATAAAGGAAATGACTATACAGAATTAATGCCCTTGGTAAGGTCTAAGGTAAAAGGTATTGTCTGTTTAGGTTTAGATAATGAAAAGATCATAGAAACTTTTAATGGCTTAGTTCCATTGATTGTGGAAACTGCTGGTGCTGAAGAAGCGGCAAAAGTAGCTTATAAAATTGCCGAAAAAGGTGATGCAGTGTTGCTTTCACCGGCCTGTGCTAGTTTTGATTTATTCAAAAGTTATGAGGATAGAGGGCAACAATTTAAAGATGCGGTAAGAAAACTGTAAATGAGAAAATTATTAGGACATATCAAAGGGGATAAAGTATTGTGGGGGCTTGTGGTTCTCATGGGTATCTTGTCTTTTATGCCCGTGTATAGTGCTGCTTCTAATTTGGAGTTTGTAGTGAATAATGGTACTACAATTTCTCATTTGTTCAAGCATGCTGTAATGGTGTTTATTGGTTTAGCGTTTATGACGCTTCTGCCTTTGATTGAATATAAATGGTTTGGAAATCTGTCTTTTTTGATGTTGGTTGGAGCTATAATATTGTTGTTTGTGACAGCTATACAAGGCGATACTATTGGAGGGGCTAATGCTTCTAGATGGTTGAGATTTGGTGGTTTTTCTGTTCAAACATCTACTGTTGCAAGTTTGGCTTTGATGATTTATACCGCGAGGTATTTGTACGACCATCGCGATAAAGAAATTAATCTTAAAGATAGCTTTTGGAAAATTTGGATTCCAATATTCTTAGTGGTGGGACTCATATTTCCAGCTAACTTTTCTTCAGCCGCACTGGTGTTTTTATCTGTGATTACCTTGCTTGCATTAGGTTCTTATCCTTTTAGTATTTTGTTAGGTATGGGAGGGGTTTTATGTGCTTTATTAGGGGTTTTTATACTCCTGACCTTTGTGCTTCCAGAGGATGTTCTGCCTAACCGAGTGGGTACTTGGAAGTCTCGAATTGAGTCTTATATGGATGAAGATTCTCCAGAGAGTTATCAGGTGGAAAAGGCTAAAATTGCTATAGCTACTGGTGGTTTAACGGGTTTAGGACCTGGTAAATCTGTTCAGAAAAATTTTCTTCCTCAAAGTTCTTCAGATTTTATTTTTGCTATAATAATTGAAGAGTATGGATTAGTAGGGGGCTTAAGCGTGCTTGCCTTCTATTTTTTAATGTTGCAAAGAATTGTGATCATAGCTAGAAAGGCTACAACGGTTTTTGGGACTTTATTAGTGATAGGACTTGGCTTACCTATACTTTTTCAAGCGATAATAAATATGGCAGTAGCTACAAATTTAATGCCAGTTACCGGGCAAACTTTACCTTTTGTGAGTAGTGGTGGAACCTCTATGTGGATCACTTGTATTGCAGTAGGGATGATATTGAGTGTTAGTGCAGCTACCCAGAAACAAGAAGAATTAGAAAAGGAACTTGAGAAAGAAAGTCAGGAAGATATAATGATGAGTGATAATCCAGAACTAGCGTATGATAAATAGAGTTTTAATAAGTGGAGGGGGAACCGGTGGACATATATATCCGGCTATTTCAATAGCGGATCAAATTAAGTCGCGCTATCCTAAAGCTGAGTTTTTATTTGTAGGAGCAAAGGATAGAATGGAAATGCAGAAAGTTCCTCAAGCAGGATATAAAATTAAAGGCTTGTGGATTTCAGGGGTGCAACGTTCTCTTACAGCTAAAAATATATCTTTTCCTTTTAAACTTATTTCTAGTCTATGGAAAGCTTATTGGCTTGTTAGGAAGTTTAAGCCAGAAATCGTTATTGGTACAGGAGGTTTTGCCTCTGGTCCGGTCTTGTATGTTGCGAGTAAATTGGGTATTCCCTGTATAATTCAGGAACAGAATTCCTATCCTGGAATAACCAATAAACTCTTGGCGGGTTCTGTAGAGAAGATTGCCGTGGCTTATGACGATATGCATCGATTTTTTCCTAAGGAAAAGATCATGAAAACGGGAAATCCGGTACGTGCTGATTTATTGGATTTGTCAGAAGCGAATCTCGAAGATTATGCTGATTTAGGATTAAGTTCTGATAAGAAGACGCTTTTAGTTATTGGAGGATCTTTAGGAGCACGGCGGGTGAATCAGCTGATTGCTGAAAAACTTGATTTGTTTAAGGAGTTGGGACTGCAGCTTATATGGCAATGTGGGTCTTTGTATTATGAAGAGTATAAGAAGTATCAAGATGAGTCGGTTAAAGTAATGGCTTTTATTAATGATATGCCCCAAGTGTATCGATTGGCAGATTTCATTATTTCTCGAGCTGGTGCAAGTTCAGTTTCTGAGTTGGAGGTTGTGGGAAAGGCAGTCTTGTTTATTCCTTCACCTAACGTTGCAGAAGATCATCAGAGCAAAAACGCCCAGGCCATCGTACATAAAAATGCGGCCCTAATGCTTAGAGAAAAAGATTTGGATCAATTCGATACTGAATTTAAAGCCTTGGTAAAGGACCCTGAATTAGCGGGGCAACTAGGGAAGAATATAAAAAAACTAGAACTTACTCATGCGAGTGAGCTGATTGTAGATAAAATAGAAGAATTAATTTGAGAAACGTAGTTTTCATAGGAATTGGAGGAATAGGGATGAGCGCCCTTGCTCAATACTACTTATCACTTGGTAAGCAGGTGGTTGGCTATGATAAGACTCCAAGTTTAATTACCGCTATGTTAGCTGACAAGGGGGCCAAAATTGGCTTTGAGTTTGATACGGAATTATTAAAAGAGTTAGACCTTAATTCAGATAATACTTTATTGATCTATACTCCTGCAGTTTCTAGGGAGCATCCTTGGTTTAAGTATTTTGAAAACTTAAATATATTAGCCTTAAAAAGAGCTCAAGTATTGGGTGAAATCAGTAGAGAAACACGATGTTTAGCTGTTGCGGGTACGCATGGGAAGACCACTACTTCTGCTATTTTGGCTCATATAATGACTGTTGCTCAGACTGGCGCCTATGGTTTTTTAGGAGGTATTGCGAGTAATTATGAATCTAATTATATCGCTGGATCTACTGCGGTGAGTATCGTAGAAGCCGATGAATTTGATCGTTCGTTTTTGAGCTTGAACCCTGAGATAGCTTGTATCACTACGACCGACGCAGATCATTTAGATATATACGGTTCAAAGGATCAAGTGCAGCTTAGTTTTGAGGAATTTGCTCAAAAAGTAACAGGAGCCTTAGTTTATAGAAAAGGTCTTGATTTTAAGGGTTACTCTTATGGTTTGGAGGGAGAAGGAGCGGATTATGAATTGAGAAATATCAAAATATTAGATGGAGCATATCATTTTGATGTGAAAACTCCTAAGAGCTATTGGGAGGCTTTTGAGTTTAAATTGCCAGGGAATCATAATTTATTGAATGCTTTAGCTGCAGTGGCAATGGCAGATCAGTATGGTGTGAACTCCGAAGATATTAAAAAGAGCTTAAAAAGCTTTAAAGGTGTGGATAGGCGTTTTAGTATCAGACATCAAAGTGAGGATTTAGTTCTAATCGATGATTATGCTCATCATCCTACAGAGGTTTTGGCCTTACTAGAGGGTCTTAAGCAGTTTTATCCAGAAGATGAATTGACTGCAGTTTTTCAGCCTCATTTGTTTTCTAGAACTCGAGATTTTATGGATGAGTTTGCTCAGGCCTTAGCGTCTTTTGATCACTTGGCATTATTGCCTATTTATCCGGCAAGAGAGCTGCCGATTGATGGGGTTAGTTCTGAGGTTTTAAAATCAAAAATAAAATCTGAGGATGTTGTTATAATTCAAAAAGAGGATTTTGAAAGTTTTATAGAGGGACATCGCAAGCGTGTTGTTGTATGTTTCGGTGCAGGAGATATAGGTTTAATGATTAAAAAATATGCAGATGAAAAAGCTATTTAATTACGGAGTCTTGTTTTTTGTGGTAGTGTTTGCTTCATTTTTAATGGCTTTCAGTGGTTATAGACACGATCAAAAGACCATAGGAGAAGTTGAAACAAAAGTTTTCGATAATCAAGGCTTATTTATTACAAATGAGACCGTTAATAACTTGTTGAAACAAAATCAAGATTCCCTGGAAAATGAATTGAATTCTGCAATAAATTTACATACCTTGGAGGGTCGAATTGCTAAACACCCCTTAGTAGAAGAGGCGCTTGTATACCAGGATGTTAATGGAGGATTGGGAGTGGAGGTTTATCAAAAAACTCCAGTTCTACGCGTGTATGCTGACGATAGTTCGTATTATTTAGATGATTCTGGGAACACCATGCCATTGTCAGAAAATTTTACAGCTCGGGTTCCCATGTACAGAGGACCTTGGAATGATCAGGTGAAAAAGGATGTTTATTCTTTGATAGAAAAATTAAATGAGGACCTGTTTTGGTCCCGTGAACTTATAGGTGTTTCAAGCACTAAAGAAGATGGATACTTGCTTCATACACGTACGGGAAATCACCTTGTCGTTGTAGGAAGTTTAAAAGGTTTGGATACCAAACTAGAGAAATATGAAATATTTTTAGCGACTGCCATGAATCAAGGTTTAGCTAAGGAGTACAAAAAAGTAAATTTAAAATTCAACAACCAAGTGGTTTGTTCAAAATAGTAGCTTATGGATCATGACAATATTGCAGTTGGCTTAGATATCGGTACCACTAAAATCGTAGCGATGATCGGTCGTCGAAACGAATTTGGGAAGGTCGAGGTTTTAGGGATTGGTAAGTCTAAAAGTCTTGGAGTGAAACGTGGTGTGGTGAGTAATATTACACAGACCATTCAATCTATTGGACAAGCAATTGAAGAAGCAGAAAGTGTTTCCGGGCATAAGATTGCCGATGTGGTTGTCGGAATAGCTGGACAGCATATTCGTTCTCTGCATCACAGAGATTATATCACAAGGTCTAATGCAAATGAGGTAATCGAACAAGAAGATGTAGATCGTCTGATTGATCAAGTACATACCTTGGTTATGCTTCCAGGGGAAGGGATCATTCATGTTTTACCTCAGGATTTCAAAGTAGATTCACAAGAAGAAATTAAAGAGCCAATCGGGATGTATGGAGGTCGTTTAGAGGCGAACTTCCACGTAGTGGTAGGTATGATTTCTTCCATAAAAAATATTGCCCGTTGTGTTGAAAACACAGGGCTAAAACTTTCCGGGATCACTCTTGAGCCCTTAGCTTCGGCTTCAGCAGTTCTTTCTGATGAGGAAAAAGAAGCGGGAGTTGCACTTATCGATATAGGAGGTGGAACTACGGATTTAGCCATTTTTAAGGACGGTATTATCCGCCATACTGCTGTGATTCCTTTTGGTGGAAACGTCATTACAGAAGATATCAAAGAGGGATGTTCTATTATTGAAAAGCAAGCAGAACAACTCAAAGTGAAATTTGGTTCGGCTTGGCCGGGAGAAAATAAAGACAATGAAATTGTTTCTATTCCTGGATTAAGAGGTAGAGAGCCTAAAGAGATTACCCTGAAAAACCTCTCAAACATAATCCACGCAAGAGTCAGTGAGATTATTGAGCAAGTTTTTCAAGAGATCAAGAACTATGGATATGATACTCAAAAGGGAAAGTTGATTGCAGGAATCGTTTTGACAGGAGGAGGGGCTCAATTGAAGCACCTCAAGCAGCTTGTGGAATATATTACAGGTATGGATACTCGTATTGGATTTCCTAATGAGCATCTAGCAGGTGGTTCAGACGAGCAACTTTCTAGCCCTATTTATGCCACATCGGTTGGTTTGGTGATGGAAGGCTTAGAACAAAAAGATCGTGAACTTTTGAAGGTTGAGCAGCAAGACGAAGAAATCGTCATAGAAGAGAAAATAGAAGAAGTTGAAAGTTCACAAGAGGAACAAATCGACGAAGAACACGACTCAAAAAACCCTAAAAAGAAGAAAAGAGGTTGGACAATCAAGACGATTTTCGAAGGGATTAGTGAGTATTTAGATAGTATGGAATAACAACAGCAGAACGTTTTAAATATGGGGAATTTAAACAACAACGAGAACAATATCGCATTTGATTTACCGAAATCACAATCGAACACCATCAAGGTTATTGGTGTGGGTGGAGGAGGTTCCAACGCGGTTAACCACATGTTCCAACAAAGTATTAAAGGGGTAGACTTTGTGATTTGTAATACCGATGCTCAGGCATTGGATCACAGTTCGATTCCAAACAAGATTCAATTAGGAGCGGCCTTGACTTCTGGTTTAGGTGCTGGTGCCAATCCAGAGGTTGGTAAAAGAGCAGCTGAAGAAAGTCTTCAAGACTTACAAAAAATGCTTAGTACTCAAACCAAGATGGTATTTATTACCGCTGGTATGGGAGGTGGTACAGGAACGGGTGCTGCACCAATTATAGCGAGTCTGGCTAAAGAGATGAATATCCTTACTGTGGGGATTGTTACCATGCCTTTTGCTTTTGAAGGAAAGCGTCGTATGGCTGAAGCAAAGAAAGGAATTGAAATGCTTCGATCTTGTGTGGATTCCCTAATTGTTATTAACAATAATAAGTTACGTGATGTATACGGAAACTTAGGTTTCAAAGCCGGATTCTCCAAGGCTGATGAAGTATTAAGTACAGCAGCTAAAGGTATTGCAGAGGTAATTACCCATCACTATAAACAAAATATTGACCTTAATGATGCTAAACGTGTCCTTGCGGATAGCGGTACTGCCATCATGGGTAGTGCAAAGGAATCAGGACAAGACCGAGCTCAAGTAGCTATTAGGAAGGCTCTAGATTCTCCATTATTGAATGATAATAAAATTACAGGAGCCCAAAACGTTTTATTACTTATCGTCTCCGGTAATAATGAAGTAACCCTAGACGAAATTGGTGATATTAACGAATACATCCAAGACGAGGCTGGTAATGATGCAAACATCATTATGGGTGTTGGAGAGGATGAGACTCTAGAAGATGGTATTTCGGTAACTGTTGTTGCTACTGGATTTCATGCCGATCAACAAGGAGAAATTGTCTCTGGTGAAAAAGAAAAAGTTGTACATGTTCTAGGTTCAGAACAAAAAGTGGAAATTCAATTAGAAGCTCCTCAAAATAATATTGTAGACCTGCAACCTAAGCAGGTGCCTACTCCGACTCCTCAAGTAGAAAAACAACCTAAAAAGATTGTTTATGATTTATTTGAAGAGGAAGTTGAGGCTCCACAAGAGCCAGTGCAAACGCCAGCTCCACCTGTTGCTGTAATTCCTGAACCAGAAGTTCAACCGGAGCCCGTTCAAGAAATTGAAAAACCAGTGTCAATCATGGATATGGATGTGGTTGATTTTAAAATAGTAGAACCTACTGCACCTGTTCAGGAAGAGGTATTAACCTTCGAGTTTCCTGAGGACCAAATTGTAATTAAAGACGTAAACCCTGCGCCTGAAGTTCAAGAGGAATTAGCAGATGTCAACGTGTTCAATATGGAGGTTATAGATCCTATTGAAGTAGTTGCAGATAAAAAAGCGCCTACGGTAGTTTTCGATCTAGGGGATCATATTCAAGATGATTTCACCAACATTAAACCGACTATCGGAAAATCTTCTGAAATCGAAACGGATAAGTTTAAAAGAACTTTGAAGATGGAAGAGGAGGAGCCGATGATGAACTTAGAATTAAAAGTGAAGGAAGAGCCTAAAGTTTCTACTCAAGAGATCGCTCAAATGGAAGTAAAAGATGCTCAAGAGGTATCTCCATTAAACGCTTCAGTTGAAATGTTACGTGCGACAAGAGAGCAGCGCATCAGTAAAATGAAAAGGTTTAATTATACTTTTAACAAGTCTAATATAGAAGACATGGAAAATGTTCCTGCCTATAAGAGACAAGGTTTAGAGCTGAATAACAAACCTGGAGAAATTTCAGGAAGTAGAACGAGTATTAGTACAGATGAGAATGACGAGATTCAATTGAGATCAAACAATTCATTCTTACATGACAATGTAGATTAAAAACACACAATTATGAGTTTAGAGAAAGATATAATGACCAAAATGAAGGAGGCGATGAAGGCAAAAGATACAGTTGCTCTAGAGTCTCTTAGAGCCATCAAAAGTGCCATTTTGTTGGCAAAAACCGAATCTGGTGCCTCAGAAGGTCTTACAGAAGGTGCAGAATTAAAGATTTTACAAAAACTAGTAAAACAGCGCAAAGACAGTGCTGTGTTGTATACAGAACAAGGTCGTGAAGATTTAGCAGAGCCAGAATTAGCTCAAGCTGCTGTGATCGAACAATTCCTTCCTGCGCAACTTTCTCAAGAAGAATTAGAAGCAGCTGTTCAAGAGATCATCAATCAAACCGGAGCAACTTCCATGAAAGACATGGGAAAAGTAATGGGAATGGCCTCAAAACAACTAGGAGGATCCTCAGACGGAAAATCAATCTCAACAGCCGTAAAAAAACTCTTGAATTCATAAAATAAGTAGCACCCGCTACCTGCCCGCGTAGTTCAACTGGATAGAATATCGGATTTCGGCTCCGACGGTTGGGGGTTCGAGTCCCTTCGCGGGTACAGATAAGCACAAAACTGCCAACGAGAGTTGGCAGTTTTTTTTGGTCCCATCCCCCGTTAAGCTCGCTTATAAAGGGGGATGGGACCAAAAAAAACGAACAAGCGGAGCGTGTTCAAGTTTTGTATTTTCAAAATGTACAAGAAGGGCCACGGCGCAGCCGAATCCCTACGCGTTCCCTTCGGCGCCACCGGCGTCGAAGGTTTCGCCTACCTTGAAGCCTTGGCGCCGAAGGAAATCTCTCATCAAACCAGCGCAGCGCCGTTTGAGATCTGCAATCAATGAGACCCTCAGCGAACCAGCGCAGCGGCGTTCGCCCTTCCTTCCAGCCCTGGCGCAGAAGGATTTCTCTCTTGTTCCAGCCACCGGCGCAGAACCATGCAAACTCAAACCAGCGCAGCGCCGTTTGACCTCACTGATCCTTGAGCCTTCTCAGCGAACCAGCGCAGTGGCGTTCGCCCTTCCTTCAAGCCTTGGCGCAGAAGAAAATTTCCCATCAAACCAGCGCAGCGACGTTTGACCTCTCTGATCAACGAACCTTCTCCACGAACCAGCGCAGCGGAGTTCGCCCTCCCTTCAAGCCTTGGCGCCGAAGCATTTTCAATTCAAACCAGCGCAGCGCCGATTGACTTCTCTGATCAACGAACCTTCTCCACGAACCAGCGCAGCGCCGTTCGCCTTTCCTTCCAGCCTTGGCGCCGAAGGAAACCTCCCATCAAACCAGCGTAGCGCCGTTTGACCTCTATAATTCATCAAACCCTCTCCATCCCCATTCCAATTCCCCCTCTCAAACCCTCTCTAATTCTTCTAGATTTAAATCCTAAAAAGGAGAGAATTTATATTTTAAAAAGTAAATTCGAACCATAATAATCATTACCAAGAACAGCATTTTGAAAAACTTCGACAATAAGGAACATTGGGAGAATATTTATCAAACCAAAAATTTAAGTGAGGTAAGTTGGTATCAGCCTACTCCAGAAACCTCTTTAAATTTTTTCAAAAAATTCGAAGTACCTCTCAGTGCTCAAATAATTGATATTGGCGGTGGAGATAGCTATTTGGTGGATCATTTACTGGAATTGGGCTATCACAATATTTCAGTTCTAGACATTTCAAGTGCCGCTATCGAAAGGGCAAAACTTCGACTAGGAGAAAAGGCAGATAAGGTAACTTGGATCATTTCAAATATTACAACCTTTGTACCAACTCAGAATTATGACCTTTGGCATGATAGAGCGGCATTTCATTTTTTGACCGATGAACTAAATATTTCACAATATGTAGAAACTGCCTCAAAGGCTTTAAGCCCGAACGGGATATTAATACTCGGTACATTTTCCGAGCAGGGACCTACAAAATGTAGTGGAATTGAAATCAAACAATATTCCTGTACTACCCTTGTTGAACGTCTTGAAGATTTTTTTAAAAAGAAGGAGTGTTTTTATGTTGATCACAACACACCATTTGATACAGTTCAAAATTTTGTTTTTTGTAGCTTTAGGAAGTTGTAAATGATGACAACTACTGCGGTACGATTATAAACTTGAATTTAGGTTTCACCTTAATTGTGTTATTCTGGGTCTTACTATTAAAAAGTAATATGAAAATATATCATTTAGTACTGTTATGGGTTTTAGGGAACTACCATCTGGTTAATGGACAGAATAAGGATGCTAACCTGGATATTTCTCTCATGATTCAATCAATCACTCAAATCAACGTATTTGAGGATCCTGATTACTATCACTGGGGAGGGTCAATTATTAAAGGGGAAGATGAACGGTATCACTTGTTCTATTCAAGATGGAAAAAAGAATTAGGTTTTGCTGCATGGCTAACGTTTTCGGAAATAGCACATGCCACATCGAGTAGTCCTAATGGACCCTGGAAATTTGAACAAGTGGAATTAACGGGAGAGCAAGATGGAAAGTGGGATGAGATTACTGCTCATAACCCCAAAATTAAATACTTTGAAGGTACTTATTATCTATACTATATTGGAACCCATCTCCAGGGATTAGCTTATGATGAACAAACATTAATAAACACTCATGGGAAAGGACTAGGCGATCTCTATCGGGGAGCCTTAAGAAGGAATCAACGTACAGGTGTTGCTGTTTCACAAAGCTTATATGGACCTTGGATACGCTCCGATCAGCCCTTGATAGAACCTTCAGGGCCTATTACCACTCTAACGGTAAATCCAGCAATTGATAAAGGTCATGACGGAAGGTATTATTTGATTGTCAAAGGAGATAAGCCTATGGAAACCCGATTTATCAGAAATCAAGCTGTTGCTATTGGAGATTCTCCATTGGGACCATTTGAACTTTTAGATAAACCAGTTATAGGTAACCTTGATACGGAGGATGCTAGTCTTTGGTATGATGAGGTTAGAGAAACTTATTTTGCCATTTATCATGCCCACACTTATATTGGTTTAATTGAATCCAAAGATGGAGAGCATTGGTATTTAAGTGAGCATAACAAGGTTATGCAAAAACAGATTCGTTTTAAAACGGGTGAGATTCTCCGTCCATATCGTATGGAGAGACCATTTATATATGTAGAGAACGGGCTTCCACGAACCCTTTGCCTTGCAGTTTTGGCCGACGATCATTCTAAAACTGTTTTCATTCCATTGGATTTTTAGCGTTAAGCATATAGTCACTAGAATATGTGGGAATAGGGAAGCAGTTATTCAAGAGATCATTATCAAAACTTATTGCTTATGAACGAAATGGGGAGCTTGATGTTAAGTCCAAATCTATCGTTTGTTTGAAACCTAAATAGTCAATATTTTGATATGTTTATTACTAAAATCAAAAATAAACCATCTATTAATTAGGTTTGTTATAATATATTTACTTATATTTAGATAAGTCATAAACGTAAGAAAATTTTTTAGGGGTAGGAGGTTTTAGGTTTATGACATAAAAAAGGAGAGCTTTAGGGCTTTCCTTTTTTTATTTTTTGTTCTTTTTATACTAATTTGAAATGTTTACCGTTCCTTAATAAAGGATACTCATTTATTAAAGAGTTTTCTAAGCCTAAGTTGAACTTAAACTAAACTGCAATGGGACGTAACAAGAATAAAAACAAAGAGTTTATTAAATACTTTTTCATTTATGGCTTCGTTTTTTCTGGAGCGCTATCTTTGGTTAGAACCCTTACCGGTCGGAATTTCGACCTCTATTATTATGGTCTTATTTTTCTCTTATTTGGTGGTTTTGCATCTTGGTACTTCATCTATAAGGAAGGTGTATAGAATCTCATTGTTAAGTATTTTTATCTGACATATTTGAGCTATTTGGACTTACAACAATTCAATGGACATTTAGTTAAGCTAAGCGGCTTTTATATTGTTAGTATATAGATTTTCAAAAAGATGCACGGGATTATGAGATTAAGTTGAACTCAACTTATATGGTCATGTTTGGCGCTCCTAAACCTGGAGCTATGGCAATGCATGATGCGCCAAGGATTGGATTGGATGCCTTTTGTCAAAAAGTATTGATCTATGAAGATGCTCAAGGAGAAGTATTTGTCTGTTTCAGTGATATGGCAGCTTTTG
The DNA here is from genome assembly GCA_049607205.1 of Flavobacteriaceae bacterium. GTDB lineage: Bacteria > Bacteroidota > Bacteroidia > Flavobacteriales > Flavobacteriaceae > JBELHR01. Next base: position 98,187 of record JBMYWH010000001.1, read on the forward strand.
GTAACTATTACTATGGAAAGCATAATAAAGGGCAGCAAGTGGTAACTCAACGAATGAAACAAGGACTGACCAAATTATTGTCAAAACCAAGTGGAACATAACTGATCGATATTAGAATTAATTAAAGTCCTTTGCGTTAATTCATGAAGGACTTTTTTCTTAGTCTTTGAGTATTCGTTTTATATTTCGATAGAGCCGTTCTGATTTATACCATGAATTACTTCCAGAGGTATTATTGAATTGTACGATAAGAATATCTGACTCCATATCATATCTTGCAATGCTTTGATATCCCGGTAAAAGTCCCGTATGACTAAATTTATATAATGATTGATAAACTTGCATTTCGTTTGATGTAAGTAGTGTTCCTGTGTTTAATGCTTTTAGAAAAACCCCAACATCTTCGGCCGTGGATATCATAGAACCTCCTGGTTGAATGAAATTATTGTTTTTAATGTCTTGATTATAACCAACAAAATATCCACTCATAACCTCATTTTTGTCTACTTCGTTTAATATATGATAAGTGTTATTTAGACCTAATGGTTCTAAAATTTCTTCGTTGATATATTCATGATGGGAATACCCTAAAGCACGGTCTAAGATTTCTCCAATTAATAAATAATTAGTGTTGGAATATTCATATTTACGATTTGGTGAAAAATTTGCTTTTTGATGATAAATAAGTTCATAAGTCTTATTTACTTGTTGATATGGATGCTCCCAAGGATAATCTTTATGTCTGCTATAATCTGGTATTCCACTTCTGTGTTGAATCATATGCCTGAGTGAAATTGTTTTTGAATTCTCAATATATCTACCATGATCAGGTAAGTATTCTAATAATGATTGGTCTAAATCTAGTACTCCTTGTTCTGAAAGTCTAGTTACAGCGCAAGCGATATATAATTTGCTTATACTTGCAATTTTGAAGAGATCATCCACTTGTGCTGGAGTTTTAGTATCTCGATTATTATGCCCCTTGGCAATTTGTATGATTTCTTGTTTTGTTTGGATATATAGGATTACGCCATCTAAGCCTTCAGCGATAGCTTTGTCTACTTCAAGTTCTATCTGCTTTTGCTTGTTCGGTGGAAAAGTCACTACGGATAGTATTGTGGTTATGGCTATAATAAATTTTATCATGTTTTTTTCTTGTAAAAATGAGAAGATTGATGCTTTGTTTAAAACGAATGCTTCTGAACCGTGGATTTAGTAAGATGAATTGTAGAGGCTGCTAATTTCAAGTTGTAATCCAAACATTTGTCATGTTTTTAACCCTTTTTTTTTCCGAAATTTATAGAACAAATTAGAAGAATTATGAACGGGACGGATTATATCACGGAGATTATGACTAAGGATTTAGTCACACTCCATGTACAAGACAGTTTAGAAACAGCGGAGAAAAAATTTAAAAAATATAAAATTAGACATATACCGGTAGTGGAAGGGTCTCTGATCAAGGGAATTATCAGCTATAGTGATTTATTGAGAATCAGCTATGCTGATGCATATGATTTAAAATCAGATCAAATTGATAAGGCAATCTATGAGTTGTTTTCTATCGAGCAACTGATGGCAAATAATCCTATCTGTGTTCAAGATGATTCAACGATTTATGATGTTGCTCAAATTTTCAGCGAGAAAGAATTTCATGCTTTACCTGTTTTGCGCAATGAGGAATTGGTAGGGATTGTTACCACTACTGATTTAATGAAGTACTTGGTAGATAATTGTGCCTAGGCTTTTATCAGTTATTAGAATTAGTCAAAAAAAAAGGAGCTCGATAGAGCTCCTTTTTTTTTAATTCGAAGCTAACTGCTCGAGTTTATCAATCATCATAGCTGGATCTGGAGCTTTGAATACAGCACTCCCTGCAACAAAAGCATCAACTCCGAGTTCAGATAATTGAGCAATATTATCAGCTCCAACTCCTCCGTCTACTTCGATTAGAGTTTCAGTTTGATAATAGTCAATCATATGTTTAAGTTGTTGTACCTTTTTATAAGTGTTTTCTATAAAAGATTGTCCACCGAATCCTGGATTAACACTCATAATAAGAACAACATCAATATCGCCAATTACATCTTCTAAAACAGCCACAGGAGTATGAGGGTTTAATGCTACACCTGTTTTCATTCCTGAGGCTTTAATAGCTTGAAGGGTACGATGAAGGTGAGTACAAGCTTCATAGTGTACCGTTAGTAAGTCAGCCCCAACATTTTTAAAGTCTTCGATATAACGATCTGGATCGACAATCATTAAGTGGACATCCATCAGTTTAGAAGTATGTTGTTTAATGGCTTTAATCACAGGCATTCCATAGGAGATGTTTGGAACAAATACTCCATCCATTACATCAATATGAACCCATTGTGCAGAACTCTGTTCTACCATCTTAGTGTCTCGTTCTAAGTTTCCGAAATCTGCTGCCAGCATAGATGGCGCAATAATTTTGTTTTTCATACTAAAAAAAATAAAGGGACCCGCTATGGGTCCCTTTGTTATACTTAATTATCCTAGGTAAGTCATTAATATTTTTGAACGAGAAGTATGCTTAAGCCTACGAATCGCTTTTTCTTTAATTTGACGAACACGCTCACGAGTAAGGTCAAAAGTTTCTCCAATTTCTTCAAGTGTCATTGGTTGGTGTTCTCCAAGACCGAAGTACAACTTAACTACATCCGCTTCACGAGGAGTTAGGGTCTCAAGAGCGCGATCAATTTCTACTCTTAGAGATTCATGTAATAACTCTTTGTCTGGATTCGGAGACTCTCCTGAATTCAAAACATCGTATAGGTTAGAATCTTCTCCTTCAATTAGAGGAGCATCCATTGATACGTGGCGTCCACTGTTTTTTAAGGATTCCTTTACATCATTCACCGTCATGTCTAATTTCTTAGCAATTTCTTCTGGTGAAGGAGGTCTTTCGTTTTCCTGTTCAAGGAAAGCGTACATCTTATTGATTTTATTGATAGATCCAATTTTATTTAAAGGAAGACGTACAATACGAGATTGTTCGGCTAATGCCTGTAAAATTGACTGACGAATCCACCATACTGCATACGAAATGAACTTAAATCCACGCGTTTCATCAAATCTCTTTGCCGCTTTAATAAGACCTAAATTTCCTTCATTAATCAAATCAGGTAAAGTAAGACCTTGATTTTGGTACTGTTTTGCAACAGATACCACAAAACGCAAATTAGCTTTAGTCAATTTCTCTAAAGCAACTTGGTCTCCAGCTTTAATGCGTTGGGCTAACTCAACTTCCATGTCAGCGGTTATCAAATCAACCTTTCCAATTTCTTGTAAATATTTGTCTAAGGATGCTGTTTCTCTGTTGGTAACCTGCTTGGTAATCTTGAGTTGTCTCATAGAGTGATTGTGTTAATGTTTAATGTGTCTTTATGAATACGAGTATTTTCATTCAAATGTTACAAAACATTCAAATTTTTTTCTAAATCAAAAAAAAAGAGCCCGATTAAAGGCTCTTTTCAATGGATTAAGTAAAATCTATTCTTCAGATTTTTCTTCTTTTTTCTCTTTTCTTGGAGGTCTTGGTAAAAGAGCCTTTCTAGAAACCTTAGGTTTTCTAGTTTTAGGATCTATACCGAAGTACTTAACATCTAATTCGTCTCCTACTTTAAGAACGTCTTCAACATTGTTAGTGCGTTCCCAAGCTAGTTCAGAAATATGAAGTAAAACTTCTTTTCCTCTTACAAATTCCACAACAGCACCGAATTCTAAAGTTTTAACAACTTTTACGTGGTACGTTTTTCCAACTTCTGGTTTAAAAGTAATCTCGCTAATTCTGTTGATTACCCAATCAATTTTTTCTTGATCAGTTCCTAGAATCTCAACAACTCCTTTTTCATCAACTTCTTCGATTACAATAGTACAACCCGATTCAGCTTGCATTTCTTGAATTACTTTTCCACCAGGTCCGATAACAGCACCAATGAAATCTTGTGCGATTTCTACTTTTACCATTTTAGGAGCATGTGATTTCACAGCTTCATTTGGTGTAGCAATTGTATCAGTAAGTAAATTCAAAATATGAAGTCTACCTTCTCTAGCTTGCATTAATGCTTTAGTTAATACTTCATAAGATAAACCTTTCACTTTGATGTCCATCTGACAAGCAGTAATTCCATCTTCTGTTCCAGTTACCTTAAAGTCCATATCACCTAAATGATCTTCATCTCCTAAGATATCAGATAATACAGCAAAGTTTCCTGTTGCTTCATCAGAAATTAATCCCATAGCAATACCAGAAACTGGTTTTTTCATTTTGATACCAGCATCCATAAGAGCCATAGTACCAGCACAAACAGTAGCCATAGAAGAAGAACCATTAGATTCAAGTACTTCTGATACTACTCTTACTGTATAAGGACAATCTGCAGGAATCATTCCTTTTAAAGCTCTTTGAGCTAAGCTTCCATGTCCGATCTCACGTCTAGAAGTTCCTCTTAAAGGTCTAGCTTCTCCAGTTGAAAAAGGAGGGAAGTTATAATGTAAATAGAAACGCTCTTCTCCTTGATGAGATGGGTTGTCAATCATGCTTGCTTCACGAGAAGTTCCAAGGGTAACCGTAGCTAATGCTTGAGTTTCTCCACGTGTAAAAATTGAAGATCCATGTGTAGAAGGCAAGTAATCCGTTTCACACCAGATTGGTCTAATGTCTGTAGTCTTACGACCGTCTAAACGAAGTCCTTCTTGTAGTGTTAAATCTCTTACAGCTTCTTTCTGAGCTTTTTTAAAGTACTTAGAAACTAAGTCACCATAGTCTTCTAATTCTTCTTCAGAGAATGTTTCTTTAATTTCTTCTAATACTGCTGCAAATGATTCACTTCTTTCATTCTTAGAAGTTCCTTGTTTTGCAATTGCATAACATTTGTCGTATGCTTTTAGTTTAATGTCAGTTTTAAGTGCTTCGTCTTCTCTCTCAGGAGTGTATTCACGAGTCGCTTTTCTTCCAACTTTGTCAGCTAATCTTTCTTGAGCAGCACATTGAATTTTGATCGCCTCATGAGCTACCTTGATTGCCTCAGCCATTTCTTCTTCAGAAATCTCATCCATTTCACCTTCTACCATAGCGACAGAGTCAGCAGAAGCTCCAATCATCATATCGATGTCAGATAATGCTAGCTCAGCTCTACTTGGGTTAATGACAAATTTTCCATCTATTCTAGCTACACGTACTTCTGAAATAGGATATTCAAACGGAATGTCAGAAAGTGCAATGGCAGCCGATGCTGCTAAACCAGCTAAAGAATCTGGCATCACATTTTCGTCTAAAGACATTAATTGAATCATCACTTGTGTTTCTGCGTGATAGTCAGCAGGGAATAATGGTCTCAAAACACGGTCTACAAGTCTCATTACTAGAATTTCTTCTGTACTAGGTCTTGCTTCTCTTTTGAAGAATCCACCAGGATATCTACCCGCTGCCGCAAATTTTTCACGGTAGTCTAATGTTAGAGGTAAGAAATCCATGTCTGGATTTGATGTTTTTGCTGAAACAACTGTTGCAAGTAGCATAGTGTCTCCACTTCTTACCACAACTGATCCATCAGCTTGTTTTGCTAATTTTCCTGTTTCAATTGAGATGGACCTACCATCTCCTAAATCGATAACTTCTGTAAATACTTCAGGAATCATAAGTTTTTTTTAAATTAAATTACTAATAGATTGTGTGTGTTGTTGTGTGTTGTATATCCAATGGATAAAAAAAAGAGGCATAAAAAGCCTCTTTTTGAAATTTAAGATTATTTTCTTAAACCTAATTCTTTGATAATCGCACGGTAACGTAAGATATCTTTTTTGATTAAATAGTCAAGAAGACTTCTTCTCTTACCTACTAATTTTACTAGAGATCTCTCCGTGTTAACGTCTTTTCTGTTGCTTTTTAAGTGCTCAGTCAAGTGATTGATTCTGTGCGTAAAAAGAGCAATTTGCCCTTCAGCGCTACCTGTGTCAGTAGCAGATTTTCCGTGCTTTGCGAAAATCTCTTGTTTTGTTTCTTTTGTTAAATACATGCGAACATTAATTTATATTAATAATTTTTATGCGTTGATATCGAGATATCAAGGTGCAAAGATAGGATTATTAAAAATAGTATACAATGCTTTGTGTAACGTTTTTTTCTTCGTATATTTATGTAACGAACCACTTATCATCCCCCAGACGTTTTACCCCATATCGAGTATGTTAATTTAACTCAATATGAAGCCCATGTCCAAGAAGGCATTATTGTTTGTTATACCCCTAGTATTTTTTTTATGTTCTTGTTCGAATGACTATTCGAATGATTTTGATTCCTATTGGATTGAAGATGGAACTTCAGCCATTGAAGAGTTCAATGAACAGCTTGAGGCACTAATACTCGAGCGAGAATCCAATGAATTTTATTCCGGTAAACAAGGAGATTTTCACATGTTTAAGTTTCAGGACTTTGAAACCTCAAGTGGACTTATCTTTCACGGTGAATTTGGTTTTTCCTTAGAAAATAACGGTGAAATAAATAAATTGATATTTAACGAATTCTATCTCAATGAATATCTACTCAATGGTATAGGATCGGAATTATATATATTAAATGAAGAATTAGTTTTGTTAGAATAGTTTGGTTTGAGGTTTTAAAAAAGGGATGAACGTTGATGTTCATCCCTTTTTTTATGCTCTTAATGGACTGTTGGAAATCAAATCTAAATATTGATTCACTTTGTCTTTTAAATATTTTCTTTCCGAAATGAAATCTAAGAATCCATGTTCTAAAACAAATTCTGATCTCTGGAATCCTTCTGGAAGATCTTTTCCAGTAGTATCCTTAACAACTCTAGGACCTGCAAATGCAATTAGAGCATTAGGTTCAGCGATGTTGATGTCTCCTAACATGGCAAATGAAGCAGTAGTTCCTCCAGTAGTTGGATCCGTACAAATAGAAATATAAGGAATCTTCGCTTCCGCTAATTGTGCTAACTTAGAAGATGTTTTTACTAATTGCATCAAGGATAATGAAGCTTCCATCATACGTGCTCCTCCTGATTTGGAAATCATTACAAAAGGTAGTTTGTTTTTGATAGAATAGTCAATTGCCCTTGCTATTTTTTCTCCTACTACTGATCCCATAGAACCACCAATAAAAGAAAAGTCCATAGCTGCAACCACTAAATCTTTACCTTTTGATTTTCCGACTGCTGTACGCACAGCATCTTTTAATTTTGTTTTCTTTTGAACTGCTTTTAAACGGTCTGGATATTTCTTTGTATCCTCAAATTTAAGAGGATCTTTAGATTCCATATCTGCATCTAATTCTTTGAATTTTCCATCATCAAACATGATGTCAAAATATTCTTTAGAACCAATTCGCACGTGGTATCCATCTTCAGGACTCACGTATAGGTTTCGTTTAAGTTCTTGAGTATCTATAATTTTACCACTTGGGGTTTTGTACCATAATCCTTTAGGTACATCCTTTTTACCTTCAGTAGGTGTGGTAATTCCTTTATCTGTTCTTTTAAACCAAGCTGACATAATTGTATTAATTTCGGTGCGGCAATTTACAAAAAAAAAGAGAAGCACCTAAAAAAAGGTGCTTCTCTAAGAATAACTTTAATGATAAAGTTCTATAAAGTATCTACGTTGTTAAGATCTTTAAAGGCTTCTTTCAAACGAGCGTTGAAAGATAATTCTCCTTTTCTTAACCATACACGTGGATCGTAGTATTTTTTGTTTGGACTTTCTGGTCCTTCAGGGTTACCAATTTGAGATTGTAAATAATCTGATTTTTCAGACATATAATCTCTAATACCTGCCATAAATGCATATTGCATATCTGTATCAATATTCATTTTGATTACACCATATCCAATAGCTTCTTTGATTTCTTCTTTAGTTGAACCTGATCCTCCGTGGAATACGAAATCAACTGGGTTAGGTTCAGTTCCGAATTTTTCTTCGATAAACTTTTGAGAGTTATCTAGGATTTTTGGAGTTAATTTCACGTTTCCTGGTTTGTATACACCATGAACGTTACCAAATGATGCAGCAACTGTAAAACGTGGAGAAACTTTTAATAATTCTTCATAAGAATAAGCAACCTCTTCGGGTTGAGTGTATAATTTAGATTCATCAACATCAGAATTATCTACACCGTCTTCTTCACCTCCTGTAATACCTAATTCAATTTCAAGAGTCATATCTAATTTAGCCATACGCTCTAGGTATGTTTTACAGATATCAATGTTTTCCTCTAAAGATTCTTCAGAAAGATCAATCATATGAGAAGAGAATAAAGGTTTCCCTGTCTCTTTGTAAAACTGCTCTCCAGCATCTAATAATCCGTCAATCCAAGGCAATAATTTTTTTGCACAGTGATCTGTGTGTAAAATTACAGGCACTCCATAAGCTTCCGCTAAAAGATGTACATGTTTTGCACCAGCAACAGCACCAGCAATTGCAGCCGCTTGACCTTCATTAGAAAGACCTTTACCAGCATTAAACTGAGCACCACCATTTGAGAATTGAATGATTACAGGAGCGTTTAAATCTCTTGCAGTTTCTAAGACTCCGTTGATCGTATCAGAACCGATAACGTTTACAGCAGGAAGAGCAAAGTTGTTCTCCTTAGCGTATTTGAAAATTTCTTGTACTTGATCTCCAGTAGCAACACCGGGTTTAATATTGTGACTCATCTTATAATGTTTTAATTTCTACGTCAAAGATAAAGAATAAATTGCGTTTATCTCTGTTTTAGAGATTCTTATCCCCGTGAAATTGCGAAAACGTTTGAATTTTTAGTCTTAGAAAGGATAGTTAATTCCTATGTTGTAGACAGCGTTTTTGAAGTTGTAGTTTTGGAACCACTGGCTTCCAGGAGAATTATAAGGTTCATAGGTTTTAAAACCGAAATCAAGCCTTAAGATTAAGAAACTAAAGTCATAGCGAGCTCCAAACCCCGATCCTATAGCCGCATTTTTTAGTGATTCTAGGCTTGTAAACTTGGCATCTTCTTCATTCAAACTTGAATCCGTAATATCCCAGATATTACCTGCATCCACAAACAATGCACCGTGGAAACTACCGATTACCTTAAATCTATATTCAAGAGATGTCAAGAGTTTCATACTTCCAACATTATATTCCAATCCTGTATAACTAGCCCCTGGACCGAGTTCGTAAATTTCCCAAGCCCTAATGTCATTTGCACCTCCTACGAAATAGGATCGAGAAAAGGGAAGGTCGGTTGAATTTCCATAGGGAAGAGCGAACCCAGCAAATGCTCTAAAGGCTAATTGATTGTCTTTGTTAAAGGCCCAAAACTTTTTGTATTCTAAATCCACCTTAAAATATTGAGCAATTGGTGCACCTAGTACCGATTTTGCGCTACCATCACTTGGGGTTTTGGCTATGGCCGAAGAAATTGCCCCCGAACTGGCCAATCGCACTTTGAAAAAGGAGAAATCTCTATCTTTTAGTCCTTCTTGAGTGGTGTAGGTAAATGAATAAGCTATGGTAGGAATGAAGTTATTGTCTGTAATGATATAATAACGCTTTTCAATATTCAAGGCATCTTGATAGGCTACAGGATCTACTTGTTCAAATTCAGGAGTTATCTCTGTGTCTATAAAATCTATGGCATTTTCTTGTGTTAAAGGGTAATCAGGGAAGTATTCCTGTTGAATATCTTCAAGTTCATCATATTCAGAACTATAAATGTAAAAGTATTCATCAACGTTTAAGTTTCTTACATACTGCACGTTAAAGAGTTCTAATTGATGTCTGGTTTTTGGGCTAGGCTGCCAGCCTAAATCAAAAATTGCGGTATACTTTTGATTGTCCAATCCTATGTTTTTTTGCAAGGAAGTACCCAGTGAAAGAACGGTTCTAGGGGAGTATTCCTTTGCAATAATATTTGATAAATTAAAGGGCAACAATACTCTTGGAACGTTTAAGGAAGCGTCCACACCGACTTCCCATGCGTTGAAGAAGTTTTTAGGATCCGATACGTCTGCAGAAGTATTGAAAAATGAACCTGAAAAACTCACTTTGAAAATTTCAGCTTGCTTAAATGTATTTCTGTTTAAAAAAGAAAATTTACCCGCTACACCAAAGTTTTTAATATTGGAATGTGTGATTTCATTATTTAGGGTAACATTATATTTTTTTAAAGGAGTCAAAACGATTTGAGCACTTAATTCCTCATCGTTCAGCTCTTGATACAATACCTTGACACTTTTAAAGTTATTTAGACTTCTCAGGTGTTTCTGAGTCAAAATACGGTCTGTGTCCTTATAAATACTTCCGGGTTTAATAAAAACGGCTTCAGTAAGTACTTTTGGATGATAAGCTAATTCTTGATGGGCATAAAGTTTAATATCTTGGAACTCGACAGTATCTCTGTAAGGTTCTAGGCGTTTGTTATACGAGTAGTCCGTTAAAATATCAACTTGGGTTACTTTTTGAATTTTCAAAGGTTTTTTTACCTGTTGATTATCGACTTCTACAATTCGATCTGATATGTCCATAACCAAACTCGCGGACTTGTTTACATAACTTGTATCGATACCATAAGCAATTAGTCCCTTGTTAAAGTGGTATATCCCTTGATTTCTAAACGTGTTGACTAAACGCTCTGCTTCTTGCTCAATATCATTGGATCTGAAAATCTTACCTTCATTAATGAGTGTTTTATCTTGGACTTGAGTATAAATGGAGTCGATTAATGGACTTGGGAAATTGCGACTTATGGTATCAATTACATAAGGATCACCTGAATCTACTTTAAAGGAGAGTTCTGCTTTTTTCTTTTTCGAAGTCTTGACCTCATAGGATACTTTAGCATTGAAATAGCCCTCATTAAAATAGTATTTCCTTAAATTTTCACTACTCTTCTCAGCCTTCACTGGGTCATATATACTTGGAGCCTCTCCGGTTTCTAAGAACCATTTATTAAAGCCTGAATAAGAGTTGCTCAGTCCAACAGCGTGTTTGGTGGTAAAGGTGTTTGAAACAAAATTAAAGGTTCCGGGATGATCCAGAAGCCATTGATCAAAATCTTCTTGAAAGTCTGCATTTCCTAAATTGTAAAAATAGAGAGAAACAGGAACTCCGAGGACCTTTACATTAGGTCTTTGAATCAAATAGTCTTTGAGTTCAGACTTATAAGAAAGCCTTTCATTGACATAGATTTTATTCTTAGTCAATAAATATTCATCCTCTCCAACATATTTTACTGCATTACAGGAAAAAAGGAATAGGCCAACAAATGCTATAATAACCTTGTTTTTCACTCAGGAGAGGCTTTAATTTTGTTAAATTTGTTCAAAAATAAGATTTTGTTTCTTCTAATTTAAATAAATTTAAACTTATGGCCTTGTCTAAGAATAATTATAAATTAATTAAGGCACTTCAAACTAAAAAAGGAAGGCAGAAGTCCAAGCTTTTTATGGTTGAAGGGAGGAAGAGTACTGATGAGTTTATTAGGCAGAATCACTATGTTCTACATCGTTTATTTGTCTTAGATGATGCACATTATCTGGAGGTTGATCCACATAAGCTTGAGATAATTTCTCCAGAAGAACTTAAGTCAATTTCGAATTTAAATAATCCAGATGACTGTGTAGCACTTTTTGAATTGTCAAAGGAGACTCAGGTTGTACATGAAGGATTAATTCTTGCTCTAGATCAAATTAATGATCCAGGCAATTTAGGAACCATCATTCGTCTTTGCGATTGGTTCGGAGTTAATCAACTATGGTGTTCTAAGAATACTGTGGACTGTTTTAATCCTAAGGTTGTACAATCTACAATGGGATCGCTGTCCCGTGTGGAGTTGGTCTATACAGATCTATTAGCAGAAATTAGCACTACTGACTTACCGGTGTATATTACCGAGATGGATGGAGAAGATATCTACAATAGTTCTTTGCCTAAACAGGCGATTATCGTCATGGGAAATGAAGCCAATGGTGTAGGAGTTGAGCTCAAAAATCAAATTGATAAGCACTTAAGTATTCCCCGATTCGGGCAAGCCCAAAAAACCGAAAGCCTCAATGTAGCCATGGCCACAGGAATCGTCTTGGCGGAATTTAATCGTCAAGCAAATTATTCAAAGGTTAAATTGAAATAAACTCCAGAAGTCCTGAATTTGTCATAAGCCACAGCTGAAGGTCCAACGCGGTCTAATTCATCAGTCAAACTATAGATTCCTCTAATCGATGGAGAGCATTTGAAATAGTGCAAATAGATGTCTACACCAATGCCGAATTCAGTCATGAATTGATTCTTGTGAATTTCATAACCAGCATGAGCTAAATCATCAGGAGTTGTTTTGAAATTGAAATCATAACTCGCCCCACCAATGATAAAGGGTCTGATGTTCTTCAATCTGTCTGTCGAAATCTTCAATAAAAAGGGAAGGTGCAGGTAAGTAGAGTTCCAAACAGGTCCTTCGATGAAACCTTTTTCTCCTGAAGTCATCAGTCCAGGTTCTACTCTAAAGTTTAGATTTTCAGTCATTCTGAAATCACCGATAAGTCCTACATTGAATCCTAAACTAGTTCCACTACTCGGGAGGTATTCATCATTTGAAACATAGTCAAAGCTCAATTGATTTAAACCGAGATAATAACCCCAGTGAAAGGATTTTTTATCAAAATTTGGTAAATAGTCTACCCTTCCTTGAGCTGACATTTGAAAGCTCAGGAAGATAAAAAGACTAAATACTATAAATTTTTTCATTATTTGTATGCCGTGTAAATGGTAGAGACCCCCATGGTTACCGGATGGTCCTGAGCATGCTTAAATCCAATTTTGCTTAGAATTGCTGTGAATTTTTTACCAAAAGGGAAAGCTTTTGCCGAGGCTGATAGGTAACTATAAGCTTGTTTGTCTTTAGAAAACAGTTTTCCAATTAAAGGTAATAATGTTTTTGAATAGACAAAATATCCTTGTTTGAAAGGAAATTTAGTTGGAACAGAAGTCTCTAAGACTACTAAAATTCCCCCCGGCGTCAGTACACGCAAAATCTCACTTAAACCTTTGTCAAGATCTTCAAAGTTACGAACCCCATAAGAAACCGTTATGGCCTCAAAGCTGTTATCTTCAAAAGGAAGTTTCTCAGAATCTCCAAGAACCATTTCAATGCGCTGGTCTAGTCCGGCATGTTTCACCTTTTGTTTTCCAACCTCCAACATTCCGCTAGAAATGTCCAAGCCGGTAATTTTTGAAGCTTCAGTTTGTGACATCATAATAGCCAAATCTCCAGTACCTGTAGCGATATCTAAAATGCTTTTGGCCCCTGAATCTTTAACCAATTGTACCACTTTCTTTCTCCAAGAAACATCAATCCCAAAAGTCATTACGCGGTTTAACCCATCATAATTTCCAGAAATATTGTCAAACATTTCCGTGACTTGTTGTTTTTTACCCTGGTCAGTTCGGTTGTAAGGTGTAACTTTTTTTGCCATAATATTAACCGTTAATTGCGACTACTTCTTCAATTTGATTTGGAAGTAGATTTTTAAGTGTAGCTTCAATTCCATTCTTTAAAGTAATTGTTGAAGAAGGACATCCACTACAAGCTCCCTGAAGGATAACTTTGACAATCTTTGTTTCTTCATCATAGTCATTAAAGAGTATATTTCCTCCATCTTGCGCTACTGCAGGTCTGATTTGTTCCTCTAAAATTGTTGCGATTTCAGAAGCAGTACCTTTAAGGGTAGTCGTATCTACGGCTTGAATAACTTCTTTTTCTACCTTGATACTAGGATCTACAACTTGTTTTCCAGAAGAGAGATAATTCTTTAGGAAATCTCTCATCTCGTTCATAATCTCTGGCCACTCAATCGCACCAGTTTTAGTAATGGAGATATAGTTGTCAGCGATATAAACTTCAGAAACAAAAGGGAAGTTAAACAAGGCCTGAGCTAAAGGAGAGTTCACTGCATGTTCCGCCTCTTTATATTCATAGTCCTCTGGAGCAAGAAGCTTATTGGTTCCGAACTTTAAAACATCTGGGTTAGGTGTAGATTCTACGTAGATTTCTGCAGGTTTCTTAAAGGTTTTGGCCTCGGCCGAAACCACAGGAAGTCCACTGTTTAAGTAGATTCCGATCAATTCCTTAAGCTCGTCTTGTACATCTTTCCATTCGATGATTTCATACTTCTCTAAAGCGATGAAATTTGCCGTGATATAAACTTTGGCGACAAATGGAAGTTGAAAAAGCTGTTTGGCTAAATCTGAATCTTTTGCTTCGTCAATATTGTTGAATTGATAGCTTCCTCCTGTTACAACAGGTTGATTGCTAACGAATTTTATAATATTCGGGTTATTAGTCCCTTCTAAATGTATTGCTATTGTACTCATTGCTGTATTTTCTACTGCAAAAGTATGAAACTAAAGCCGCACTAAAAAGGATGTAGTGAACTTTGAAAAATCTTGTTGCAATACAGCAGGGTCTACCTCAGGATAATCTGGGTAAAAACTGTAGTTTGAATAGCGTGTATAAAACTGGTAAGCCAAGTCAAATTTGAAATGTTTGCTTGAAAATCCTATACCCATACTGATTTCTTCGGTGTTTTCATCTTCCAAAGCATCCTTATAAGGACTCATTTCATATCGATATCCTCCTCTTAGGCTCATTGGCCCAAAACGCCACTCGGTTCCCACAGAGAAATTAGAGGTGTTTTGAAGGTTTTGTCTTAAATAAATATTCTCGTTATTAAAACCTCGATAAGGATACTGTAATTGATTATAAGTAACTAAGCGATAATCAAAACTAATCAGTCCTGCTTTTTTTACTACTAAGGCTCCACTAGCTGTTAATTGACCAGGAGTGTTCAGTTTATAATCATAGAATTGAACTTTTCCATAATCATTGTGATATAAGTAATCAGGGTCCGTAGAATAATAAACCTCATAATAACCAGGCATATCATATTCATCTTCAGAAAACAAATTACTTTCTTCTGTCATATTCCACCATGTAGGGGTTTCATACGCAACGCCAAGTCTTAAAGCTTGATTCACCTTCATGATTACCCCGAAGTTCAACGAGACTCCAGCACCATTAAGATCCTGCCATTGTTCTATATAACCGTCAACATAATCGTTGTTTCCGTCATTATTATATTCTTCTTGGGTTGTAGATTGGTAGAAATCTAGGCTTTGGGTTTTGAGCCCTGCTCCTAAATAAAGTTGCTTTCCCATTTGTCCTCCAAGGAAAAAGGAGTATTGGTGTTTACCTCCTTCTGTGTAGCTATCAAAGAATTGATATTCTGCCTCTGTATATTGAATATTAGGATCAGTAGGGTCATCTACCCAAGTAGCTATTCCAGAGTTCCCATCGGCCAACCAATAATTATTGTAATTAGCGGTTTTTGTGTAGTTAAATCCAAAAACCAATTTCGCGAAGTCATCTCCATATCCTCCAATATTTGTTACTGAAACCATACCGGCTTGTTCAAAATCAGTTTTGTAATTATAATTCATATTAGTATTTCCATAATAGGAAGAGCTAATATCGTTGGTGTTATAACTTACAGAAAAACCTAATTCACTTGCTTTGAATACTCCTGCTGCGGCAGGGTTAACCTCCATTGCGGATAAGTCTCCTCCTAGGGCTCCAAAAGCTCCACCCATGGCGTTAAACCTAGCGGTACCTTTGAGGTTCCTTTCTGAAAACAATACAGCAAGATCTGTGTATCCAAGGACTTGGCTCTGTCCCGCTGTGCTGCTTAAAAAAAGAATAAATATGATTAGTGATTTTTTCATGTTGTCTTAGTTGTTTGATCTTTTTGATGAACTACTGCTTCTACTACTACCTGAGCTGCTTCTGCTCGTACTACCACTACTTCTGCTCGCGCTACCACTGCTGCGATTTGCGCTCCCTCGACTTACACTAGAGCTAGTACTACTTGATCGCGAAGAATAGCTTCTTGCCTTGCTATTTGTGTTTTTAGACTTGGTATTGCTCCTGCTATAACTTCTAGTGTTCTTACTAGTTGCTTTAGTTCCTGAGCTTTTATAGTAATTTGATTTGGTTCTATTACTACTTTTTTGTGCAGGTCTTTGATAGCTAGTTTTCTTATAAGATGTTTTTTTATAAGAACTACTTGTTTTCCTAACCCCAGTTGAATTGGTTGACCTCGTTCTATAGGTGTTATTAGAAACCGCGTTAACTTTTTTATTTTGAGTTGAACTCTGGTAAGCGGTAGATCTTCCCCCTCTTCTCACAGAACCTGACGATCTGCTGCTTCCAGAAGATCTTCTCGGAGTATAAGACGGGTTTCGAGTAGAGTTCGACTTATTGTACCCGTTGTTAGAAGGTCTGCTGTTTGAATTATTGGATCTTTTATAATTGCTGTTACTTCTTTTTTGACTTGATTTATTGTATTTGCTCGAATTATTTACGCGGCTTCTCTTCGCGCTAGTATTGGCTTTTGAAGCCCTGTTATAGTAATTCGTGTTTGCCTGTCTTCTGTAATTTGAAGTATAAGACATTCTAGAAGCAACTGTTGAGCTAGATCGCTTTCCGTAATAGTATCTTGGATTCCCAATCGGATGAGAAGGGTATGGAGGTCTATAACCTGGGTAACCTATCCCTGGATATCCCCATCCTGGATAACCCCAACCTGGATATCCCATTCCTGGATAACCCCATCCTGGATAGCCATATCCATACATTGGATAGCCCCAGCCTGGATAGCCCCAACCTGGATAGCCCCAACCCGGATAACCGTACATTGGATAGCCATATCCATACATTGGATAGCCCCAGCCAAAACCAGTATTGATATTTATAGATACAGACGGAGCATCTGAATAACCCCAAGGTTCTGAGGCTATATACTCAGTAGGAAGACTATCAGATTCCACATAGGTTTCTTCATATGGGCTACTGTAATTATCTACATCGATAAAAATATCTTGAGTTGGATCGTAATCTTGAAGTCTATCGTATTCTATTGAAAAATAGTTTGGATCTTCTTCTTGAACGATAACCTTTTCAACCTGCGGAGCTGCTACATCTGCATAGATGATGTCATCATCGTAAATTCCATCATAGTCTGCTGTTGAACCTCCAGAAGAAAGAGAAGCGCAAGAATATAAAGTAGAAAAAAGTAATATGGATAATATTTTCAGAACACTTGTTTTCATAATCCAAAGGTTTTTTGTTGTAGAGCTCTACAAATTTAGTAATTTTGTTGAGAATACGTGGTTTGTTAATGAAATCACAATTTTTATGCCAAGATTTAAATTATGAGCAAAAAACTTACGAAAAGAAGTGACGATTATTCGAAATGGTACAATGAACTTGTGGTCAAAGCAGACCTAGCAGAAAACTCTGCAGTTCGTGGATGTATGGTGATTAAACCATACGGATTTGCGATCTGGGAGAAAATGCAAAAAGAATTGGATCGTATGTTTAAGGAAACAGGACATGAGAATGCATATTTCCCTCTGTTTGTTCCTAAAAGTCTTTTTGAGGCTGAGGAAAAGAATGCGGAAGGTTTTGCAAAAGAATGTGCGGTTGTTACTCATTATAGATTAAAAAATGATCCTGATAATCAAGGGAAACTAATGGTAGATCCCAATGCTAAATTGGAGGAAGAATTGGTTGTTAGACCTACTTCTGAGGCGATTATTTGGAATACATATAAAGGTTGGATTCAATCTTATAGAGATTTACCTATACTGGTGAATCAATGGGCTAATGTGGTACGTTGGGAAATGAGAACAAGGTTGTTTTTGAGAACAGCTGAGTTTTTATGGCAAGAGGGACACACGGCTCATGCTTCAAAAACAGAAGCATTAAAAGAAACTTTGCAAATGCAATCGGTATATGCTGAGTTTGCGGAAAACTACATGGCTATGCCTGTTGTAAAAGGAGTAAAGTCTCCTAGTGAGCGATTTGCAGGAGCTTTAGATACTTATACTATAGAGGCCTTGATGCAAGACGGAAAAGCATTACAAGCCGGAACATCTCACTTTTTAGGACAGAACTTTGCAGAAGCTTTTGATGTTAAGTTTACCAATAAGGAAGGGAAGCAAGAATATGTATGGGCAACCTCTTGGGGTGTTTCGACTAGATTGATTGGAGGGCTTATCATGACGCACTCGGATGATCACGGTTTGGTACTTCCTCCGAGATTAGCTCCTTATGAAGTAGTCATAGTTCCTATTTATAGAAATGAAGAACAATTGGATGCTATAGTAGCTAAAGCAAAAGAAATTCAGACTTTGCTTAGAAAACATAATATCACCGTAAAAATTGATTCAAGAGATACGCATAAACCAGGTTGGAAATTTGCTGAGTATGAATTAAAAGGAGTACCGGTTAGAATTGGTATGGGACCTCGCGATCTTGAAAATGGGACCTTAGAAGTTGCACGACGTGATGAACTAACTAAAGAGATGATTGAGTTTTCTAATGTTGAACAGTATGTTGTAAATCTATTGGAAGAAATTCAGAACAATCTTTATCAAAAAGCTATTGCTCACCGAACAGAGCATACCACGGTAGCTGATACTTTTGAAGAGTTTAAGGATGCTATCGAGAATAAAGGAGGTTTCGTTTCTGCCCATTGGGATGGTACAGAGGAAACCGAGACTAAAATTAAAGAATTGACTAAGGCTACAATTCGTTGTATTCCTTTAGATGCAAAAGAAGAGCAGGGTGTGTGTATTCTTTCTGGGGCTCCGTCCTCTAAAAGAGTCCTCTTTGCTAAAGCGTATTAAAAAAAAACATAATTTTTGCTCAAAAAGTTTTGCATAACTTAAAAAACCTCGTACATTTGCAACCGCAAATAAAAATGCGGTTCTTTGAAATATCAGGTTTTTAAATCAAGAAGAAAATTTTATTTTTTTTTCTTGTAAGATTTGAAAAAGCATCATAAATTTGCATCGCTTTTTGAGCGAAACAATGGTCCGTTCGTCTAGGGGTTAGGACGCCAGGTTTTCATCCTGGTAACAGGGGTTCGATTCCCCTACGGACTACAATTTTTATCTAAAAATTAAAAGAGAAGTAAGATGGCAAATCACAAATCAGCCTTAAAGAGAATTAGAAGTAACGAATCGAAGCGTCTGAGAAATAAGTATCAGCACAAAACGACTCGTAATGCAGTAAGAGATCTACGTGCTACTACGGATAAAGCGGAAGCTGAGGCATTGTTGCCAAAAGTAGTTGGTATGTTGAGCAAATTGGCTAAGAACAATATTATTCACCAGAATAAAGTTGCGAATCTTCAGTCTAAGCTTACTAAACATGTAGCTTCTTTGTAAGGTAAAGAAACAGTACAAGAAGAAGCATCACTTAAACGTGATGCTTTTTTTTCCAGCAAATGTTGTGTTAATAAGAAGTGAAAATTTATTTTTTTACTTGTGAGTTTTCAAAAAGCATCATACATTTGCATCGCCTTTAATAAAAGGCACAATTGGTCCGTTCGTCTAGGGGTTAGGACGCCAGGTTTTCATCCTGGTAACAGGGGTTCGATTCCCCTACGGACTACAGAAATTTAACATTAATAAGAAGTTTAACGATGGCAAATCACAAATCAGCCTTAAAGAGAATTAGAAGTAACGAGTCAAAGAGACTTAGAAATAAGTATCAGCACAAGACTACTCGTAACGCTGTGAGAGATCTACGCGCTACTACTGATAAAGCGGAAGCTGAAGCTTTGTTGCCAAAAGTAGTTGGAATGTTAAGCAAATTAGCGAAGAATAACATTATTCACCAGAATAAAGTTGCGAATCTTCAATCTAAGCTTACAAAACACGTAGCTTCTCTATAAGGTTAAGTAAACAAGATATTAAGCATCACGAAAGTGATGCTTTTTTTTTGCTCTATAGTTTTACCAAACCGTATCTTTAGCAGCGTCAAGCTTTATGAAGATAAAGAGAAGGGTAGTGAAGCCCCACAAGGCAGAACCACCATAACTGAAAAAGGGTAGTGGAATTCCGACTGTAGGAAGTATTCCAATCACCATACCTATGTTAATCAAAAAGTGAAAAAAGAATATACTGGCAATGCAATAGCCATAAATTCTAGCAAAATTTGACCTTTGTTGTTCTGCTCTTACTATGATTCGAATTATTAAAATAGCAAAGAGTAAAACCACAAAAGAAGATCCTAGGAATCCCCATTCCTCTCCAATGGTTGAAAATATATAATCTGTAGACTGTTCAGGAACGAATTTTCCTTGGGTTCTATCACCATTTAAAAAACCTTTTCCTGTTAATCCACCAGAACTTATTGTAAGTACCGATTGATTGGTATTGTATCCTATTCCTTGTGTATCGGAGGTCTGTCCTAGAATGATGCTAAAACGATCTCTATGGCGTTGTTCGAAGATGTTATTGTAAACATAAGACACACTGAATATCCATAAAGCAGATATAAGGTATAAGAGCAAAATTCGAGGGACCTGGAATTTCAAACTATACTTAGTAAAATAGTTTATGTAAATTAATACTAAACTGATGATTGAGAAGCACAGAATGAGTATGCTTTCAAAGCCAAATACCAATGTGAGTAGGAATAGACCTATACCAATTAATGCGATCCAGATATAATATCCAGGTAAGCCTTCTCTATATAATACAAAAAAGAACGAAGCATATACTAATGCGGATCCAGGGTCAGGTTGTAAGGTGATCAAGACAGCTGGAATGATTAATATAGTTACGGCTTTGAATTGATTAGATAGGTTTTTTAAATCAAATTGCTTGTCACTTAATAATCGGGCTAGTGCAAGGGATGTGGCCATTTTTGCAAATTCACTCGGCTGTAGGCTAAACCCTCCTAAAGCATACCAAGAAGTTGCACCATTAATATTCTTCCCAAATAGAAAAAGACCTGCTAAAGAGAGCATGGATATTAAATATATGATTCCTGAAAACCGTTCAAAGATCTTAGAATCAAGTAGCATAATGATAAATATGATCAAAATGGATAAGCTTATCCAAATCAGTTGTTTACCATATTTGGTGCTTAAATCAAAGACTTGGAAGTGTTCAATGTCAGAGATAGAAGCTGCAAATATATTTAGCCATCCAAAGCCTACAAGTAAAATAAATAACAATACAAGTACCCAATCAACTTTCGAAAATAAATTACTCTCTTGCCTCATAGTACTGCTCAGGGTTTAGTTGTTTATCATACTGCTCTTGTAAGTTATGGTTCATGATCCTATTTTCAAGATACTTCCTTTTAGTACCTCCTTCTATATAAGATTCAATCATTAAACTTGCAATGGGAGCAGCAATTGTAGCTCCATAACCTCCATTTTCAACAAAAACTGCTAGGGCAATTTTTGGATTTGATTTAGGCGCAAAGGCTACGAATATAGAGTGATCTTCAAGCTCTATCTTTTGGCCTTCAAAACGTATATAATTCTGAACGGTTCCAGTTTTTCCACACATCTCTAACTTCGGAATGTTTACTGATCGTCCTGTTCCATATTTAAATACATCATGCATTCCTTCAACTATTGGTTCAAAGTGCTCTGCAGATACTGCTGTTTGATGACGTTCAATATATTTGGGGTCGAGACTCGGTTCACCATTTATTGCTTTAAGAAAATGAGGAGTGTAGAAATAGCCTCTATTGGCAATGATTGCTGTCATATGAGCAAGTTGTATAGGAGTGGTCTGAATTTCCCCTTGACCGATTGCATTGGATATCGTCGTTACTGCTCTCCAACTCCCGGCTGGATAATACCTGTTATAGAAATTGGCATTAGGAATTAACCCTTTTTGACCGGTAGGAAGGTCATAGCCTAAATAATTACCTAGACCAAAGCTCTGCACTTGCCTGGACCAGGCATTCATTCCCGTTTCAGCATCTGGATATTTTTCTATAATTCTTCTATAAGTGTTGGAAAAATAGGAATTACAAGATTTAGCAAGTCCCAGTTGTAGGTCTATTGGTTTGTTGTATATACCACAATGACATCCCATAAATTCATTGGGCCTATTTCCATAGCGATAACCACCATAGCATCTGAATGCGGTATGTGGATTGATTACTCCTTCCTGAAGACCTATTAATCCATTAATCATTTTAAAAGGAGATCCTGGTGCGTATTGTGCCTGCAGTCCTCTATCGAACATAGGTTTGTTGATGCTATCTCCGAATAATCGAACTGAGTTAGGTGATCTCTTTCTTCCAACCATTAAATTGGGGTCATAACTAGGTGCTGTTATTAAAGCGAGTACCTCACCGGTTTTGGGCTCAATAGCCACGATTCCACCTCGCTTTCCGCTCATTAAGAGTTCGCCGTATTCTTGAAGGGCACTATCAATACTCAAAGTTAGATCCGACCCAGGTAAGGCCGCAACATCATCATCTCCATCTTTATAGGGACCTATGATTTTGTTCATCCTATCCCTTTGTTTGTATTGTACTCCTTTTGTACCGCGAAGTAGTAATTCATATTGCTTTTCTACCCCCATGGTTCCGACAATCTCACCTTGCTGATAATAGTCGCTTTTATTGGCTAATTCTTCGTTGACCTCATTGACATAGCCTAAGACATTTGCAGCACTAGGAATAGGGTATTCTCTCAATGCTCTTTTCTGTATATAAAAGCCCTTATAATGATACATTTTTTCCTGTAGAGAAGCGTAATCATCCTTAGAAACTTGGGCGATTAGGACAGAAGGAAGTCTTGGAGAATATCTTCTAGCTTTCTTGAAACGATTCAATAAAAATTCTTTATCTATCTTTAGAAGAGTACACAATTCTAGAGTATCAAAAGCTTTAACTTCGTTGGGTACAACCATCAAATCATAACTGGTTTGATTGGCGACTAAAAGTTTATTATTGCGATCGTAGATATATCCACGTTCAGGATAGTCATAGATTTTTTTAACTGTAGAAAAGTTACTTGAATTGGTGTCAACAATTTGTAGCTGAAACAGTTTTCCAATAAAAATTATGGAAACTAGTAATACACTAACAATAAGGAGCCAACCTCTTTTCATTAAGTTCTAGGTTTTGTAAAAGTAAAAAGTCCTAGTAAAAGTAAGATAAAAGTTGCAAATCCTGAGGCTAATCCTTTTCCAATAATCAGCCCAATGAAATTAAATGAAAAATAACTTAGACTGTAAATACTGATACTGTGTATTAGACATAGACTAAGCATATAGATAATAGACTTATCAAACGGAATTTGTCGTAAATGAAAATTCTGATAATCTAGTTCATTGGAGCCCATGATAAACTTTAATAAGTGTATGCGCAAATAAGCAGCTAATAAAATTGACATGGCATTGATCCCGCCTGAAGAGCTCGCTACATCTATACTGAGTCCAAGTAAAAAGGAGCTGATTAAAAAGTAAGTTCTGTCTTTAGTGATAGGAACTAATAATACATATGCGATATATGGGAAAAAACGAATAAATCCGCCAATTTCAATGGAGTTGAATACAATGGTTTGTACTAAGAACAACAGTACAAAATATAAGATGTTGGAAAGTTGTTTAGTATTCATCGTTTAGTTGTTCTAAATTTTTAATTTCTGCAGAGTTCTTATTGCGTAGAATATAGGCATTTGAAATATTTGCCATATCATTAAAGAGTTGCACATCTATTTTTTGATAGCGATCATTGCGACTGCTCACCCCTGAAATTCTACCGATTGGAATTCCATCGGGAAAAATAATAGACTTTCCCCCAGTTACAATGGAGTCTCCTATTTTAAGACTCGCCTGTCGAGGAATATCCACAAGTTGAACTGTATTATAGTCTTCACCATTCCACATTATAGTTCCGAAATAGTTAGACTTTTTAATCCTAGCGTTTAGCTGTATATTCGGATTGAGAATTGAGAGAGCAGAGCTGTAATTAGCAGAACTGTGATTTATGATTCCTAAAACTCCTTTATCGTTAATTAGAGCCATGTCTTGCCCTACTGAATCTTTTGTTCCCTTTTCAATCAATAAAATGTTATTTAGATTTCTATATTGATTGGAAATAACCTTAGTTGGTATGATTTCGTATCTTGAGTTACCGATACTGTCTAACTTGTCTATTTGTTGAGTTGCAAATAAGATACCTTCTAGGTTCTTATATAAATATAGCTGTTTTCGAAGTTCTAGGTTTTCGGTAATTAAGCCCTCGTTCTCAGAAGATAGTTTGAAGTAATTATTAAAATTGAAAACACGTTTAGCAATACCTCCAGTAATAGCATTGGAGGCATTGATGTATTTTGATCTTTGATAGTCGTGATAGTTAACGGTAAAGAGGAGTCCAATGCATTCAAGAATTAGAAACAAGAGAAAGTATCTATACTTTCTGATTAAGGCAATTATTTGATGCATGAACTATTTTATTTCATTAATACACTTTTGTATTTTTCTAATTCTTTTAAAGCAATTCCTGTACCTCTAACCACAGCTCTTAAAGGATCCTCAGCAATATATACAGGAAGGTCTGTTTTACGCGATAGACGTTTGTCTAAACCTCTAAGCATAGAGCCTCCTCCAGCTAAATATATCCCAGTATTATAAATATCTGCAGCTAATTCTGGTGGGGTCTGAGAGAGCGCTTCCATAACAGAATCTTCAATTCTTAAAATTGACTTATCTAGGGCTTTTGCGATTTCACGATATGAAATTTGCACTTGTTTAGGTTTTCCACTCAACAAATCACGTCCTTGTACGAGCATGTCATCAGGTGGAGACTCAAGGTCTTCTGTGGCTGCACCAATTTGAATTTTGATTTTTTCAGCAGTTCGCTCACCTATATAAAGGTTGTGTTGTGTTCTCATGAAGTACATGATGTCGTTGGTGAATAAATCCCCGGCAATCTTCACTGATTTATCACAAACAATACCTGAAAGCGCAATTACGGCAATTTCAGTAGTACCTCCACCTATATCAATAATCATGTTTCCTTTAGGCTCCATAATATCTATTCCAACTCCAATGGCAGCAGCCATAGGTTCATAAATAAGATAAACCTCCTTAGCGTTCATGTGCATGGCAGAGTCTCGAACAGCTCTTTTTTCAACCTCGGTAATCCCAGATGGGATACAAATAACCATTCTTAGTGCAGGAGGGAACAACCTCTTTTTAATACTTGGAATTCTCTTAACAAATTCCTTAATCATCTCTTCTGAAGCTTGGAAGTCAGCGATGACTCCATCTTTTAAAGGACGAATCGTTTTTATGTTTTCATGGGTTTTTCCTTGCATCTTGTTGGCTTCTTCACCAATGGCAATTATTTTTCCATTAGTTCGGTCACGTGCTACAATTGAAGGACTGTCAATGACAACCTTACCACCATGAATAATCAAGGTGTTTGCGGTTCCAAGGTCAATCGCTATATCTTCTGTCATGAAGTCAAAAAATCCCATAATCTTTTTTTTTAGTGTTTGAAATGTCTAGTTCCCGTCATTACCATTTTCATGTCTGCTCCATTACAATAGTCAATTGATAATTGATCTTTAATCGAACCTCCAGGTTGAATGACTGCTGTAATCCCAGCATTGTGTGCTATTTCTACACAATCAGGAAATGGGAAAAAGGCATCCGAAGCCATTACAGCTCCTTGTAAATTAAAACCAAAGTGCTGCGCCTTTGCAATCGCTTGATTCAGGGCATCAACTCTAGATGTTTGTCCTGTACCGCTGGCTAATAATTGACCGTCTTTTGCAAGTACGATAGTATTAGACTTTGTGTTTTTACAAAGTTTAGAGGCAAATAATAAGTCATTGATCTCTTCAGTAGAAGGACCTTGTTTGGTTACTATTTTTAAATCCTCTTTGCGATCTGTTACCAAATCTTTATCTTGAGTTAAAAATCCATTTAAGGCAGTTCTCCACTGACGCTTAGGAAGTTCAACTTGCTTCTGAACTAAGATAATTCTGTTTTTCTTTTTGCTTAGCAAGGCAAAAGCCTCTTCAGAATAAGAAGGAGCTATAACCACTTCGCAGAATAAATTGTGAATTTCTTCAGCAGTGTCAAGATCGATAGCTCTGTTAGCAATCAGTACTCCACCAAATGCTGAAGTAGGATCTCCCGCTAAAGCATCAATATAAGCTTGCTTAATGTTAGCTCTAGTCGCTAGACCACAAGCATTGTTGTGTTTTAAAATAGCAAATGTAGGCTGGTCGTTTTTGAATTCCTCCATCAACTGAACCGCAGCATCAACGTCTAGTAAATTATTGTAAGACAGCTCTTTACCGTGAAGTTTGTCAAATAGTTCATCGAGCTTCCCTACGAAAAGTCCTTTTTGATGTGGGTTTTCACCGTATCGCAGTGGACTAGCCTCCCCAATAACAGGTTTTTCTAAAAGAGGATCCTCGTTCATATAATTGAAAATCGCCGTATCATAAGAAGATGAAATTTGAAAAGCTTTTGCAGCATGTTGTCTGCGTTGTGCTTCATTAAAAGAACCTTCTTGTGCCTTCAAAACTTCTAAAAAGTCAGCATATTGGTTCATAGAAGAAATACACAATACTTCTTTGAAGTTCTTAGCCGCCGCACGGATCAGTGAAATCCCTCCAATATCTATTTTCTCAATGATTTCCTCATGAGTTCCTCCTTGAGCAACAGTTTTTTCAAATGGATACAAATCGACTATTACTAAATCAATCTCTGGGATAGCATAATTTTTCATTTGCTCACGATCCTCTTCTTTGAAGCGTCTTCCTAGAATACCTCCAAAAATTTTCGGGTGAAGCGTTTTAACACGACCACCCAAAATAGCAGGGTAAGAAGTTAAATCCTCTACGGGAACCACAGGAATTCCTAGATCACGGATAAAAGTTTCTGTCCCTCCTGTAGAGAATATTCTGACGCCTTGATTGTGCAGAGTTTCTACTATAGGTCCCAATCCATCCTTATGGAAAACCGAGATTAATGCTGATTTAATTTTAATATCTGTATTCATCAAATTTGTATATCCAACAAAACTACACAATCAGTATTTTGTTTACAATTAAAAAATAGACAAAAAAATTATTTTTTTGTCATTTCACTAATAAGAGGGAGATTGGAAATCTCTTTGCAAATAAACTCAAGGTAATCCTCATCTTCAGAGCTGAATGCTGCGACTGTATGTGAGTCGATATCAATTTGCCCAATATTATTACCATCGACGAAAATTGGAATAACAACCTCCGATTTTACTTTCCATCCGCAAGAGATATAATTGTCCTGAGCGCTAACATCCTCGACTACAAAGTTGGCATTGCTTACAGCTACTTGCCCACAAATCCCCTTTCCAAAAGGAATAATAACGTGATCTGTTTCTTCCCCTGTATAAGGTCCAAGTTTAAGTTCTTCTTTTTCGCCATTTCGGAAATAGAATCCAACCCAGTCATATTTATCCATAGTTTGTTCTAGATAATCACAAATAGATTGAAGTATTTCTTCGTTAGTTTTGTTTTGGCCAAGAAGTTCTAAGATTTTATCTTTATTTTGCATCATAATTCATTTTAATAGGGCAAAAATAGTGGAAATAAATCGAATCAAAACACAATTGGGACCAATATGGTTTTTACTTAAATTTTTTGTGACTTACCTTATTTTATTCTTGATTTATTCAGCCTACTTGAATTATTTTGCAAATCATTTTGATGCCTTAACCTGTGATGGTATTACTCGTCAGGTTGCACTAGATTCTGCCCGAATTTTAAGGGTTTTGGGCTATGATGCCACGACAGTCCCTAACAGTTATATAAGTTCAATGATGCTTCAAGTGGATGGCAGAACTATTGCTAATGTTATAGAAGGTTGTAATGCGGTTAGTATCATGATTCTTTTTGTTGCTTTTATGGTTGCGTTTTCCAATAAGCTAAAAACGACTGTGCTTTATACAATTTTAGGATTAGGAATTCTTTATCTAGTGAATGTGGTGAGAATCGCCTTGTTGACTATAGGTTTTATTGAAATCCCCGAATATGGAGATTTTTTACATGATTATATGTTTCCGGCAGTGCTCTATGGAGTAACCTTGACTTTATGGCTTGTTTGGATTAAATATTATGCTCCTAAACCAAAAAAAAGATCCAATGACTAAATTGATTCTAAGGCTAGGTTTGGTCTTTCTGCTCTTTGTAATCTACAGGCTTTTTGAAGGGAGTCTATACGAGCCTTTTCGAAGTTTTTACAATGCTCCGAACTCAGGGTTAAATATAGACCAGTTGAACTATGTAAGTTACTCTCTTGGGATCATTTTGAGGTTTATACTGAATAGTGCAATCAGTTTATTAGGTGTTTATTTGATTTTTAGATCAAAGAACTACAGCTTTTGGGCAGTTCGAACCTTTCTGGCTACCGGGTTGCTATTAATTCCTGTATATCTCTGGATGTGTTATACTGACTTCCCTTTAGGAGCTACATTTGCTTATAATGTAAGGCGAATTCTAGTCTTTCCTATTGTGTTTTTAGTGCTTCTAGGTAGTTTTTACTATGATTCAAAAAAAAATGTATAAATTTGACCCATGTCGTTTCGAATAACTAAATTCTTGTTTTCCTTTGTTTTGAGCCTTGTGTTTTTAGGTTCAACCAATAGCTATGCTTTTTATACACATCATTGTGAAGGAGAGCAAGTGGAAGCTTCATGGATGATTCAAGGTGAGGGATGTGGAATGGAAATGCATGCTCACAGTGAACCGATAAGTGGATTCTCCAAGCAACCATGTTGCGAAAACAATGTCGATATTGTTCATTCAAATATTCAAAATTTTGCAGGTTCGCTAGCAATAGATCTAGGTCTATTAGCACCTGATATTATTTCTTATTCAAGGCTTGATATAGAAGATGTCGTGCAATTTGAGATAGAAATTTTTGCTCCGATAGAATCACCACCGATTCTCTATGCTCAGTATAATTCTCAAGCTTATTTACAGTTGTATCTCATTTGATTTTTGACCTAAGGTTTCACTTGGTTTAAAATTCAAATTATACAACATGTTGTCAAAAATTATTTATTTTTTTATAAAAAATAAGGCTATAGCACTGATGCTAGGTCTTAGTATTCTCCTTATGGGCTTTATGTTTGCTCCCTTTAAATGGGCAGATGGGTTTCTGTATCGAGCACCGGTTCAAGTTGATGCGATTCCAGATTTGGGAGTAAATCAACAAATTGTTTCCACCCCTTGGAAAGGGCATAGTCCCGAAGATATTGATGATCAAATTACTTACCCTTTAAGCAGCTCTTTGTTGGGACTTACAGGTGTGAAAACCGTGAGAACTTCATCCATGTATGGACTTTCTTCTGTTTATGTAATCTTCGAGGATGATGTAGATTATAATACCTCACGAGCTAAAATTCTAGAACGCTTAAGTGCACTTCCCTCAGGTTTACTTCCCGAAGAAGTTCAGCCTCAATTAGGTCCTGATGCAACAGGTTTAGGTCAGGTTTATATGTATACCATTGAAGGACAGGATGCTAATGGGGCTTATGTTCCAGCTTGGTCTTTGCATGAGTTAAGGTCCTATCAGGACTATGTGATTAAACCCGCTTTAACTGCAGTGTCTGGGGTAGCAGAGGTTGCTTCTGTTGGGGGATTCGTCAAAGAATTTCAGATTAATTTAGATCCTGAAAAATTGAGCTATTACAAGCTGAGTATTGCTCAAGTTGCTCAGGCTATTAAAAAGAATAATCAAGAAGTCTCGGCAGGGGCCTTAGAGCTTAACCAAGTAGAATATTTTCTAAAAGCAAAGGGTTATTTAAGTTCAATTAAGGATATGGAACATGTTTTGGTGGGGACGCATCAGAATCACCCGATATATCTTGCAGATATTGCTCAAATTCAGCTTGGTCCCGAAAAGAGAAGGGGAATATTGGATGATGGTGGTAAAGAAGCTGTGGGTGGTGTGGTAACCATTCAAAATGGCCAAAACCCCATGGAAGTCATCCAATCAGTAAAAGAAAAAATCAAAGAACTGCAACCTTTCTTGCAAACTAAAGAATATCACTCTGAGCAGGTAAAAGTGAAGATTTTACCTTTTTATGATCGATCTGAATTGATAGAGTCAAGTTTGGATACCTTGGAAGAGGCTTTGACCATGGAATTGCTCATTTCTATTTTTGTAATTGTTTTAATGCTTCGCAGTTTCAGGTCAAGTACCTTAATTGCGTCTTTAATTCCTTTGGCAATTGCCCTGTGTTTCTTCGGTATGTATGTCTTCGATATACAAGCGAACATCGTCGCACTTGCTGGTATTGCAATCGCGATTGGAACCCTGGTTGATATGGGAATTGTGTTGAGTGAGAATATTTATCAGAAACTGCAAACCACGACTAATAGATTATCTACTACAGAGATGGATGATTTAGTTTATAAGGCCAGTAAGGAAGTAGCTCCAGCTTTATTGACAGCTACCTTGACTACGGTGCTTAGCTTTTTGCCGGTTTTTGCCCTACAAGGGGCGGAGGGAAAAATGTTTAGCCCTTTAGCATGGACTAAGACTCTTGTATTGATAGCTTCTTTCATTGTGGCCATTACCTTATTGCCAGCGGCAGCCTCCTTCTTATTTTCAAAAAGATCTTTATGGTCAAAAAAGCTTTTAAATTTTCTTAGAATTGGAGTGCTTCTGATTGCAGTCATCTTGCTGGCTTTGTATTGGAAACCTCAAGGACTAGATTCAGGATTTTTGATCAACTTTGGTTTTATTGCTATCCTTTTATTACTCCTGTTAGGGCTGATTTATGGGGTTTATTTGAACTATGAAAAGTTACTTTCATTGGCTTTGAAATACAAAGTAGCCTTTTTGAGTATTCCGCTAATCATGATCGGGATCGCGATAAGTTTCTGGGGAAGTATCCCTAGAGAGTTTATGCCTAAATTACAAGAAGGTAGTTTTCTTTTGATGCCAACGAGTTTACCTTATAGTTCTGTTGAAGTCAATAAACAATACTTAAAACAACTGGATCAAATTGTGGCGGATATCCCTGAAGTTGATCGAGTAGTAGGTAAGGCGGGGCGCGTTAATTCTGCTTTAGATCCAGCTCCCTTATCTATGTTTGAAAATATTATTACTTACTTACCCGAATACAGCAAGGATTCACTGGGTGAGCTTCAAAGAAATTGGAGAGATGAAATAAAGAGTACTGAGGATATATGGAAACAGATTCAAAGTAAAACTCAATTGGCAGGACTCTCTTCGGCACCGAAGCTACAACCTATAGAAACCAGGTTGTTAATGTTGCAGTCCGGAATGAAATCACCTCTAGGGTTTAAGATAAAGGGACTCTCCTTGGATCAAATAGAGTCTTTTGGAGAGGAGCTTGAAGCGTTTTTGAGAACCGTGGATGGGGTCAATCATAAGAGTATTTATTTAGAACGTACCGCATCTAAACCTTATTTGGAAATTGAGATTGATAAAATCAAGGCAGCTCGCTATGGTTTGAATATTGCCCAAGTGCAAGAAGCATTTAAGATTGCTGCTGATGGTTTAGTGATTGGTGAAGTGGTTCAAGGTAGGGAGCGTTATGGTCTTAGTATGAAATACCCCATAGGGAATAAATCTAGTATTCAGAACCTTCATCAAATTGAAATCCCTCTACCCAAGGGTGGAGAAGTTAGTCTAGGGCAGGTTGCTGATATTGAATTTAAAAAAGGACCCCAGATGATTAAGAGTGAAGATGGTTTTTTAATGAGCTATTTGACTTTTTCTTCGGATTTAGAGGTTAATGACATTGAATTAGCTCAAGAAATACAAGAACAATTATCTCTATCCTTGAATAAAGGTGAGATAGAAGTTCCTTATGGTTTGAGTTATGAGTTAACTGGGGAATTTGTTCAAAATGCCAAGGCCAACGAAACGCTTAGTCTTGTTATTCCTCTAGTCTTGTTTTTAATCTTTTTTATTTTGTATTTACAGTTTAAATCTGTGGGAGTGAGTTTGATGATCTTCTCTGGAATCCTCACTGCTTTTTCAGGTGCCTTTATTTTTATGGGGCTCTATAGTTCCATGGACTGGATACCAGGATCACAAGATTTTGCCTTATCTGTTGCGGTATGGGTTGGATTTATTGCCTTATTTGGTATCGCTACGGATGATGGAGTGCTTATGGCTACCTATCTCAAACAGCAATTTGAAGACTCTAAACCATCAAGTGTTGATGAAATTCGATCTAAGGTGCTTCGAGCAGGCTTAAGACGTATTAGACCTTGTTTGATGACTACAGCTACGACTTTAATTGCGCTTTTACCCATATTAATTTCTGAAGGAACCGGAAGCGAAATATTAAGACCTATGGCAATTCCTTGCTTCGGAGGAATGTTGGGGTCTTTGATAAGTTTATTTGTAGTTCCTGTGATGTACGGCATGAGAGAAGAATATCGATTTAAAAAACAAGAATCATGAAAAATTATATAATTATAATCTTCTTAGCTTTTGGGTTTTCGGTTCAAGCGCAGAGTTTGGACCTTCTTTTACAAGAGGCCTTGAGTAATAATTCTTTGTTGAAATCTAAAGATAAAGAATATCATAACTTCATAGAATCTAGTGGTATAGATTCTGATGTGAAACAGACCAAAGTCGCTTTTGGCTACTTTATAAATAGGCCTCAAACCAGAACAGGAGCTCAAGTGGCTAAATTAAGTGTTTCTCAAAGTTTTGCTTGGTTTGGAACAGCACTTCAGCAGGAACGCTATCTAATGAGTCAATCGGAAATTGTTTTTCAAGACCTCGTTCTTGAACAAAAGAGAGTTATAGAGTCGGTTTCAAAACAATATCTAAGTCTACAGTTTAATGAAGCCTTTAGAAAGGATCTTGCTAAGGAGCGTTCTTTGCTAGATCAACTCATAGAAATCAATACGGAATCAGAACTTAATAATCCTGAGGTTTTGTTAGAATTGAATGTAGAAGGAAATTCTATAGATCAGAAGATCTATGAGTTGGAGATAGACTTTGAGAGAATAGCAGCGCAGTTAAACCTGGATTTGGGTCGTGGCCCAGATGATCAGAAGATCGTGTTAAGTCCTATCTTGCAAATGCCTGAAGATCTTGTTGGTATTGATTTTAATTGGGAATTGAATCCTGAGATTAAAAAGTTTGATGCGATTCAGAAAAGCTTGGATCAAAGCAGGAAATTAAACAATTATAAGAAAGCTCCTTCCATTAGTTTGGGATTAGATTATGTTCCTGTAGCCCCTTATGAAGATCAACATATGGCCTTGAGTGGGCAGGATATTTGGATGCCTATGTTACAGGTTAATGTTCCAATATTCGGAGGGAAGTATAGGGAGATTGACAAGGATATTAGTCGAAAGAAAGAACAAGTCGAACTGGCTAAAGTATCCATGGAAGAGGAGTTGGAGAAGGAACTCTTAGAGGTGCTTACTCGAAGAAAACAACTGTTTCATAGAGTCCAAACTTATGACGATAACGCCCTTCTTCTCAAACAGTTACTGACCTTGAAGTCAGAAAATTTATACCTTGACCCTAAGGGAATCTCAAAATTTATAAACTTGCAATCTCGCTATTTAGAAACTATTCAACTCAAGCATAAAGCCATGTTGGATTTCTATATGATAGAATTAGATTTAGCCTATTTAACCGGTAATTAAAATGAAAAATACACTTAAATTAATTATAGTATTCGTCTTAGGAGTGTCAGTTGCATTTCTATGGATGAATTATACAGCAGATCAAAAGGATTCGTCAGAAGTGCATCAAGAACATGCTGGGCATAAGTACACCTGTTCTATGCATCCTCAAATAATATCAGAAACCCCAGGGACCTGTCCAATTTGTGGAATGGAACTTGTAAAGATCGAGCAACAGAACAATCAAGTTGGCCTTCTGCAACAGTTTCCAGGGGTTGAAATTCAGACGGAAAAGGTTTCTGAATTTACCCAGGGAGAGAAGCATGTTTTGTTAGAGGGGGTTTTAGAGCCCAAGGCCGAGCTAAATAAAACCATAAGTTTTGATTATTCGGCTCAGGTGATTGATATAAGATTTCAAAAAACAGGAGATTTTATAAGGAAAGGTCAACTAATTGCAACCCTTGATGCTCCTGAGCTTCTGAGTCTACAAGAAGGCCTCATTAATGGAGATAAGTTTGATAATTCCATATTGAAAAGTGCGAGTGAGAAAGCTTTATTAAACCTTGGGCTTGCGCCAAAATTTATAGAAGAGCTTTTGAAAACTGGAAAATCTACATCACGTATTCCTGTTTATGCTCCTAGTTCAGGCTATATTGTAGCGCTTAGTACTATGAACGGTTCTTATTTGAAAAAGGGAAGTCCTTTACTTGTTATGAATTCTCTTTCTAAGCTTGATATCGTCTTAGAACTTAATCCGGGGCAGAGTAATGAAGTAAGTATAGGGAATAAAGTAAGTCTTAGTTTCAGGGATTTACCAAAGCAACAAGCCTTATCTGTTATCGATAATCTTTCAAGAAACGTCGTTCAGGAGTCGGGACTTGTTCTTGTCAGGGCTAGTTTAGATAATCCAGATGGGATTTACTTAGCAGGAATGTTATTGGATGCAACTGTCCATATAGCGAAGCAGGACTTGATCCAAGGGATGTCGATTCCGACAAGTGCACTTTTATGGACGGGAAAAGAGTCTTTTGTGTACGTTAAAGGACCAGAGAAATTTGAACTAAGAAAGGTGGAAATCGGCGAGTCATTTGAGGATAGAACGGAAATTATCAAAGGCCTGTCTTTAGAAGATGAACTCGTCATTGAAGGCGCTTTTTATATTGACTCTTCCTCTCAACTGAAAGGGAAACGCTCTATGATGACAAGTAGGGTTTCCGCAACAGATGAAACGGTAAGTGTTGAAGAATTGAATTTGTATTTAAAAGTTCAGAAGCTTTTAGCTCAAGATAATTTTCAAGAGGCATCAAGATTACTTCAAGAGAATAAGTCCAACTTGGGAAGCATAGAGAACATGGAACAGTTGCGCGAAGGCTTCTTTGAATGGACAGAAAGTTTGTTGGAAAAGGCATTTCCTTTCCCCGTGTATGAACTTTCTTGTCCTATGGCTTTTAATAATGACGGAGCGAATTGGTTGAGTAGATCTAGGCAAATAAAAAATCCTTATTTTGGCAGTCAAATGTTAGAATGTGGAACAGTAATAACTAAACATAATTAAGATGAAAAAAGTAATGTATTTGGCATTTATTGCCGTGTTATCAATTAGTATGGTCTCTTGTGGAGATGAAAAAAAGCACAAAGAAGAACATAAAATGGAGCATCACAAGGATCACGATGCAGATCACAAGGATCATGATGCAAAAGAAAGTAAAGACGAAACAGCTATGGCCTATCAATGTCCAATGGATTGTGAAAAGGGTAAAACCTATGAGCATGAAGGAAAGTGTCCAGTTTGTAAGATGGCTTTGAAACCAGTAAAGACTGATGCTAAGATTGGAGATAAGTCTTGTGGAAATGCTCAGTGTGTTTGTGAAACAGATTGTTCTCAGGAAAAAGAAGAAGGCAAGGGTTGTGAATGCGGCGCTTGTAAGGCAGCATAATATTTAAAGAGTCCTTTTTAAGGGCTCTTTTTTTTTGAAAAAAAAGAGTTACATTAACACTTTATAACTAACCCTATAACGATGAAAAATTCAATTTATGGACTGGGTATTTTATTCCTTTTATTGCCTTCCTTACTTGTTGCGCAAAAAAAAGGAACAAAACAATTCAGTTCAGAAACTTATGATGCCATGTCTTGGAGGTCAATTGGTCCCTTTAGAGGTGGTAGATCTGCTGCTGTTGCTGGTGTAGCTGATCAAGCAAATTTATATTATTTTGGTGCCACCGGTGGTGGTGTTTGGAAGACTACAGATGCTGGAAATACTTGGTTTAATATTTCTGACGGTTTTTTTGGTGGATCCGTTGGATCTATTGCGGTAAGTGAGTGGGATCCCAATGTGATTTATGTAGGTAATGGAGAGGTAACAGTAAGAGGAAATGTCTCTTCTGGAGACGGAATGTGGAAATCTGTAGATGCTGGTAAAACTTGGTTTTCCATAGGTCTTAAAAATTCTAGGCATATCCCAAGAGTTCGAATTGATCCTAAAAACCCAGATATAGTATATGCTGCAGTTTTAGGAGATTTGTATAAATCTTCTGTAGAGAGGGGAGTGTATAAATCTATTGATGGAGGTAAGTCTTGGAAAAAAGTTCTTTTTGCATCAGAGGATGCGGGTGCTGTTGACCTAATTATGGACCCTAATAATTCAAGAATTTTATATGCCTCAACTTGGAATATTAGAAGAACGCCATACAGTTTGGAAAGTGGTGGGAAGGATTCTAAATTATGGAAATCTACAGATGCTGGAGAAACATGGGAAGATATTTCTTCAAGACCAGGCTTGCCAAAAGGATTATGGGGAATCAGCGGTGTAACCGTTTCTCCTGTAAATTCAGATTATGTTTGGGCGATTATCGAAAATGATAATGGAGGTCTTTTTAAGTCAACCGATGCAGGGAAGACATGGAGAAAAGTTAATTCTGAAAGAAAACTTAGACAAAGAGCCTGGTATTATTCTAGAATTTATGCGGATACTAAGAATGTCGATAGAATCTATGTAATGAACGTAAGTTATCATCAAAGTAACGATGGGGGTAAAACCTTTAAATCCTATAATGCACCACATGGCGATCACCATGATTTATGGATCGCTCCAGAAGATAATTCGCGTATGATTATAGCTGATGATGGTGGAGCGCAAGTAAGTTTTGATGCAGGTGAAAACTGGTCAAGTTATTACAATCAGCCCACAGCTCAGTTTTATCGCGTTGTAACTGATGATCATTTTCCATATAGAATTTATGGAGCACAGCAAGATAATTCTACAGTAAGAATTGATCATAGAAGTGATGGAAGATATATAACTGAAAGTAATTGGGAGTCCACCGCTGGTGGAGAAAGTGCTCATATTGCTGTTGATCCAGAAGATAATGATATTGTGTATGGAGGGT
Organism: Flavobacteriaceae bacterium; assembly: GCA_049607205.1. GTDB lineage: Bacteria > Bacteroidota > Bacteroidia > Flavobacteriales > Flavobacteriaceae > JBELHR01. The sequence continues at coordinate 135,095 of JBMYWH010000001.1, forward strand.
CTTATGGAGGTCTTCTCACGAGAGTGAATCACAAAACAGGTTCGGTTAGAGCAATTAATGTATGGCCGGATGATCCAATGGGTCATGGAGCTGAGGATTTTAAGTTTAGATTCCAATGGAATTTCCCGATATTTTTCTCTCCACATGACTCTAAGAAATTATATACGACCTCACAACATGTACATGTAACGACCAACGAAGGTCAATCATGGGAAGTGATTTCTCCAGACCTAACTAGAAATGATCCATCGACATTAGGTCCTTCAGGAGGTCCTATTACAAAAGATAACACTGGGGTAGAATATTACGGAACTATCTTTGCTGCGGTGGAATCACCACTAGAACCTGGTTTAATTTGGACTGGATCAGATGATGGTTTAGTACATATCACTAGAGATAATGGTAAAAACTGGCTTAATGTAACTCCTAAAAAAATGCCTGAATGGATGATGATTAATTCCATAGAGGTTGATCCTTTTGATAAGGGTAAAGCTTATATTGCAGGTACCTTGTACAAAAAAGGAGATTACAAACCCTACTTGTATATGACATCAGATTATGGGAAGACTTGGGAGATGATCACTAATGGGATTGACCAAGAATCTTTTACTCGTGTCTTAAGAGCTGATCCTTCAAGGAAAGGTTTGCTTTATGCTGGGACTGAAAAGGGAATGTATATTTCTTTTGATTATGGTAAGTCTTGGTCGAGTTTCCAAATGAATTTACCGATTGTTCCTATTACAGATTTGACGGTTAAAGAAGATAATTTAATTGCTGCTACCCAAGGTAGATCATTTTGGATTATTGATGATTTGACACCTTTATATCAGTTGTCAAAGGAGCTTGAAGCTCAAGATGTTGTGCTTTTTGACGTGAAGGAAGCTTATCGTATGTCTGGTAGTCAAGGAAGAGCTTCACGGACTCAGGGTATGAATCATCCCGGAGGAGTTGGCGTGAACTTTTATTTAAAAGAGCTGTCTAAAGAGGATGTGGTGAAGTTGGTATTCTCTAACGCTAAAGGCGAGGAGATAAGAGTTTTTTCTACTGCGCCTGATAAGGAAGCTCAAGAGCAAAAACTTAAAGTTACTAAAGGATCAAATTCATTCCATTGGAATATGATGTATCAAGGGGCCGAACGAGTTCCGGGCATGATTTTATGGTGGGCATCACTAAGAGGTCCTCAAGCTATCCCAGGGGATTATACAGTGAAGCTTGTTGTAAATGATCAAGAAATCACAAAATCATTTGAAATCTTGATTGATCCACGATCTGAAAGCACGGTTGAGGATATGCAAGCTCAATTTGATTTTATTGTGGAAGTTAGGGATGAGTTGACTAAGGTTCACAAGAGTATCAAACAAATGAGAGTTGCTAGAACTAAGGTGAATGATTTAGCTAAGGAACTGAAATCGGATGAAGAAAATAGTGAGCTATATGATTTGGCAGTTCAGATTTCAAAGGATATCACGGAGGTGGAGGAGACTTTGTATCAAACCAAGTCTAAATCAAATCAGGATCCATTGAATTTCCCAATTAGGTTGAATAATAAATTAGCACATCTTAATGCGTTAACATCAATGGGAGATTTCCAACCAACCGATCAATCAGTTCAATTAAAAGATGAGCTAATTGAATTAATAGAAGTGGAATTAAAGAAGCTTGATGAGATTTATAAAGATCAAATAGCTGAATTAAATCAGAAATTAAAGGAAAGTAAAGTCGAGTTTATCAAAGTCGATTAAGCTTTTATTTATTTAAAATAAAACCCCAATAAGCTTAAGCCTATTGGGGTTTCTCTTTGTTATAGAATTTTATCTTACATCATTCCTGGCATTCCACCACCCATTGGAGGCATAGGAGCTGCTGGAGCATCTTCTTTGAGGTCTACTAAAGCACAAGCCGTTGTCAAGATCATTCCAGCTACAGAAGCTGCATTTTCTAAGGCTACACGAGTTACTTTTGTAGGGTCGATAATTCCCGCAGAAAGCATCTGAACATATTCTTCAGATTTAGCATTATATCCGAAATCACCTTCTCCTTCGATAACTTTAGAAACTACGACAGATCCTTCACCACCAGCATTTTCTACAATTTGTCTTAAAGGCTCTTCAATAGCACGGTCAATAATTTTAATTCCCGTTACTTCGTCAAGGTTTTCTGTTGTAATCGATGTTAATACACTTTTTGCTCTAGTAAGAGCAACACCTCCACCGGCAACAATACCTTCTTCTACTGCTGCACGAGTTGCGTGAAGTGCATCATCTACACGGTCCTTTTTCTCTTTCATCTCAACTTCAGAGGCAGCTCCTACATAAAGAACGGCTACACCACCAGCTAATTTAGCAAGGCGCTCTTGAAGCTTTTCTTTATCGTAGTCAGAAGTGGTTGTTTCAATTTGCGCTTTGATTTGTTGAACTCTAGAAGCAATTGCATTGTTAGCACCAGCTCCATTAACAATAGTAGTATTGTCCTTGTCAATAGTTACGGTCTCTGCATTACCTAGCATTTCAAGAGTAGTATTCTCTAAGGTAAATCCTCTTTCCTCTGAGATTACTTGAGCTCCAGTTAAAATAGCAATATCTTCTAACATTGCTTTTCTTCTGTCTCCAAACCCTGGGGCCTTTACAGCAGCAATTTTAAGTGCTCCTCTTAGTTTGTTCATTACAAGAGTTGCTAAAGCTTCTCCCTCTACATCTTCTGCAATAATTAATAGAGGTCTTCCTGATTGAGATACTGGCTCAAGTACAGGTAATAAGTCTTTAAGATTAGAGATTTTTTTCTCAAACAATAAAATGTATGGATTCTCTAATTCCGTAATCATTTTTTCTGTGTTAGTCACAAAGTAAGGAGATAAGTATCCACGGTCGAATTGCATTCCTTCAACGATATCAACATAAGTCTCACGTCCTTTAGCTTCTTCTACAGTGATAACTCCTTCTTTTCCAACTTTATCAAAAGCAGAGGCGATAAGTTCACCAATAGTATTGTCGTTGTTTGCAGAAATAGCAGCAACTTGCTTAATCTTATCAGATTTATTTCCAACCTCTTCAGATTGGTCTTTCAGGTTAGCAACAATAGCGTCAACAGCCTTGTCAATCCCTCTCTTTAAATCAAGTGGATTAGCACCTGCAGCTACGTTTTTTAAACCTTCTTTTACGATGGCTTGAGCAAGTACTGTTGCAGTTGTCGTTCCATCTCCGGCAACATCATTGGTCTTAGAAGCAACTTCTTTTACCATTTGAGCCCCCATGTTTTCTAACTCATCTTCAAGTTCGATTTCTTTAGCTACAGAAACACCGTCTTTAGTGACAGTTGGTCCTCCAAAAGCTTTTGAAATTACTACATTACGTCCCTTAGGACCTAAAGTTACTTTTACTGCATTTGCAAGGGCATCGACACCTCTTTTTAGTCCGTCTCTTGCTTCTATATCAAATTTTATATCTTTTGCCATGTTGTTCTTGTTTAGATGATTGCTAAAATATCGTCTTCTTTCATAATTAGGAACTCCGCTCCTTCATGCTTAAGTTCTGTTCCAGCATATTTCCCGTATAATACCGTATCACCTACTTGAACAGTCATGTCATGATCCTTAGTTCCTTTTCCAACAGCTACGACCACACCTTGAAGAGGCTTTTCTTTAGCTGAATCTGGTATGATTAACCCTGAAGCTGTAGTAGTTTCCGCTGCGATAGGTTCTATAAGCACGCGGTCAGCTAATGGTTTTAATGTTGTTTTAGTCATAATAAATGAATTTATATTATTTAGTTTTCAATGTCCTCTAAGTGTAGACCAAAATTGTGCCAAGACTGAATTCTGACATTTTGTCGTTTTAGATGGCTTTTGGCCAAAAAAAAACGACAGCATCGCTGTCGTTTTCTTTAGTGTTTTTTTCAAATTACTGCTCTGCTGGAGCTTCTGTAGCTGGAGCAGGAGTAACTGGTGCAGTGGTTTCTACTGAATCAAGGTTCAATTTAGTATCGATACCTCCATTTCTAGGAATGGCAAAATTTGAAAGTAGAATAAGTGCAAACATCACAATAGCAAGTGTCCATGTACTCTTGTCTAAGAAATTGTTTGTGTTTTGCACACCTCCAATGTTTTGTCCACCACCAAAAGTTGATGATAATCCTCCTCCTTTAGGATTTTGAACCATAATTACTAAGATTAATAATACGGCTACAATTAAAATAAGGACTAGGAATAATTGATATGCTGTCATGATTTATTTTTTTTGTAATTCTTCTATTTTCGCTATTAAGTCAGCAAAGTAACCACTTTTTTCTGGATTTTTCAAACTTAAAATACGATAGGCAATAAGTGCATTCTGATATTTTTTTTGGGCAACATAAACTTGAGCTAAAGTTTCGGTCATTAATCCTTCTTCGGTTTGTTCCTCCGTGTTGATTATAGGTGTTTTAGCTTGAGTTTTTTCTACTTTCGGCATTTTAGGATTAGTCGATAAGAACTTGTCAATTAAATTTTGATGCAAATCCTCGTCCTTGGTTTTTTGATCGAATGCGATAATTTTATCGTTTTCATCCTTCACAATTCTTTGGTCTACTTGTTTAAGACTTCCTAATTTTAACCACTGGGAAAAGGAATAGTTGTCAGATGAGGTAAATTGAATTACTTGTTCTAAGGTATGCTCTTGTTCTCTTTGTTTTTCTTCAACGATAACCTCCGTTTGTTGCTCCGCTTCAGGGTGGTTCTCTACAATTTTAGTAATGAAGTCAAATAGCACAGTACGATCTACAGTTTGTGCTGCGGTTTTCTTGAGCTGTCCATTATACTCTATTTTACCTGCTGCTTTTAAGGATTTAAGATAAAGTGCTTTTGCAGATTGGAAATAAGGGTATTCTAAGGTTAATGACCTTAGAGACTCTAGCTGCTTGGCTTGGACTAGTTGATGATCTTTTAGATGTGATAAAAACTCTTCTCTTACCATTTTGCTACTGAGGCGTTAAAGATGTCTTGTGTAATTCTTTCAAAAATAACTTCATAAGCTTCCTCTTGGGTAGATCCGATTAGCTGAGAAGTCCCAGGATAATCATAATAGAAGGAGAACCTTTTTTCAAAGTTATCTTCAGGGATTAGATTATTATAAAATCTAACATTAACTCCAATGGTCAGTCTGTTTTGTGCTGCTTTTTGATCTGCTGTAGCAGACATTGGTGTAATTCTATATTCTACAATTTCTCCTTCATATTGAAGATCTCCTCCGGTCTTGACCATGTCTAGATTTGTTTGTCGGATAAACAAGTCCTGAAGCGCAAGAGTGAAATCTTGACTTAAACCAGGTTCAACTAAAGGTGCGGTATTAGGGAAAAAATCAACTTGTATGGTCTTAGCATTTCCTGTATTTCCACCTGTAAAAGAGTAGATTCCGCAGGACGCGAGACTCAGGAGAATTAAACTAAAGAATATATTTTTAATCATGTGGGTGGATTGATGCAGTTAAATTAGGAAAAAATTAAAGATTATACTGTTTTATCTTTCGATAAAGAGTTCGTTCTGAAATCCCAAGTTCTTGCGCAGCGAGCTTTCGTTTGCCTCCGTTTTTTTCTAAGGATTTACGAATCATTTCTATTTCCTTCTCCTGAAGTGATAGAGGTTCAAGTTCTTCTTCTATGTCTTCAATGTATTCGTTATAGTTTTCAGAAGGTCTTATGATGCTTGTAGGACTTGTCTCTCGTGGGGTGTTTGTAACCTGAACATAAGCGTTTTGGTTTTCTTGGAGAGGCGCTTCTGATTTATAGATTTTTTGAATGAGTTGTTCATTATCATGGACTACCTTACTTGTATCTTCATCTTGCATTAAGTCAAGAGTTAGTTTTTTCAAGTCGTTGATGTCATTTCTCATGTCAAAGAGAATCTTATACATAATGTCTCGTTCGGTTGCAAAATCACTTCCGTTATTTTCACTCCCTGGAACTACCGCAGGAAGTCCACTCTTCCTGTGATTTTGAGGAAGGTACGATTGAAGTGTTGTCGCTGTGATGCTGCGATTTTCTTCAACAATAGATACTTGCTCAGCAATATTTCTCAGTTGACGAATGTTTCCTGGGAAATTATAAGAAGCCAGGAGGTTTTGGGCCGCTTCATCTAGGCGGACCGTAGGCATATTGTATTTTTTAGCAAAATCAACAGCAAACTTCCTGAATAATAAGTTGATGTCTCCTTTACGCTCTCTAAGAGGAGGGAGGTCAATCTCTATAGTGGATAAACGATAGTATAAATCTTCTCTAAATTTATTCTTTTGAATGGCATCTTGCATGTTGACATTAGTCGCTGCGACAATCCTTACGTCAGTTTTTTGAACTTGTGAAGATCCTACCTTAATGAATTCACCGTTTTCTAAAACTCTAAGAAGTCTCACTTGAGTGGTTAGAGGTAATTCTCCAACTTCATCTAAGAAAATGGTTCCACCATCTGCCACTTCAAAATATCCTTTTCTTGCGGCAGTAGCTCCGGTAAAAGCCCCTTTTTCATGGCCAAATAATTCAGAATCAATGGTTCCTTCAGGAATTGCACCACAATTCACCGCAATGTATTTATTGTGTTTGCGATGAGAATATTGATGAATGATCTTAGGAATACTTTCCTTACCTACGCCAGATTCTCCTATGACCAGCACGGAGATGTCAGTTGGAGCTACGCGTTCTGCCTTGGCAATGGCCCTGTTTAATTGAGGGTCATTTCCTATGATTTCAAAACGCTGCTTGATACTTTGAATTTGGTTATCCATGAATTATTGCATGAGTTTAGAATATCCTGTTGCATTTCCGATTAAGGTGGCCGAAGTACAGTCATGGCTCTTAACCATAACGAAATCTCCTACCTTATATTGTTCACCCAATTCATTTACTTTAGGGAATACAATAACTATGTTTTGAGAATTACGTCCCATCCAGAAATCTTCCGATTTTTTTGAAGTTCCTTCAATAAGTACTTCCTCTTCTTTGCCTACATGTTCTTTTAAGCGATATAAACTATGAGCTCTTTGAAGGTCTATAACCTCTTGAAGTCTTCTTTTCTTTACCGGGTGTGGAACGTCATCTGGGTATTTTTTTGCCGCCAGGGTTCCTGGTCTTTCTGAATATGCAAACATGAAACCATAATCGTATTTCACATATTCCATCAGGTCAAGTGTGTCTTGATGGTCTTGTTCAGTCTCACCACAGAATCCAATAATCATATCTTGAGTAATCGCCATTTCTGGAACAATCGCACGAATTTTATCAACTAAAGTAAAGTATTCTTCACGAGTGTGTTGACGGTTCATCTTTTCTAAGATTGAATTGGAACCACTTTGAACAGGTAAGTGAAGTGTCTTACAAATATTGTGATGTGCTGCCATGCTTCTCAAAACATCTTCACTAATATCTTGTGGATTAGAGGTGAAAAATCTCACACGTGTATGAGGGTATTGACTCGCAACCATGTCTAAAAGCTCTGCAAAACCTACCGCAGTAGCTTGAGCGATTTCAGAAGCTTTTGAGAAGTCCTTTTTAAGACCTCCTCCATACCAAAGGTAAGAATCTACATTCTGCCCTAGAAGTGTAATTTCTTTGAATCCTTGTTCAACCATGTCTCCGATTTCCTTTAGGATACTTTGAGGATCTCTAGAGCGTTCTCTACCTCTTGTAAATGGAACCACGCAGAAGGTGCACATGTTGTCACAACCTCTTGTAATCGACACAAAGGCACTCACTCCATTACTGTTTAATCTTACCGGCGAAACATCAGCATAGGTTTCTTCTTTAGAAAGGATTACGTTGATGGCATCACGTCCTGCATTCACTTCTTCTAAAAGATTTGGAATATCTCTGTAAGCATCTGGACCTACTACGAGGTCAACAATCTTTTCTTCTTCTAAAAATTTAGTTTTTAAACGCTCAGCCATACACCCAAGTACTCCTACTTTCATTTTAGGGTTTTGTTGGCGCTTTACCTTATTGTATTTTTCCAATCTTTTACGAATGGTCATTTCTGCTTTTTCTCTAATAGAACAGGTGTTGACCAGTACTAAATCGGCATCTTCTAATTTATCAGTGGTGTTATATCCTTGATCGGAAAGAATTGAAGCAACGATTTCACTGTCATTCATATTCATTTGACACCCGTAACTTTCAATGAATAGTTTCTTGGTGTTAATCTTTTTATCTTCAGTAACTAGAGATTGTCCCTGTTGTTTCTCGTCTATGATCTTTTCTGTATGCATTATTGTAATTTGAGCTGCAAATATACAAGGAATTCATAAAAGTATGACAATATGTCATTGAATTTAGGGCTAAAATATTTCTTAATTTATTTGATTTTATAGCAAATAAAAAAAAACTAACTACTTTTGTAGCTGAAAAATAGCTTACAACTCGATATATGGCAAAGAATTTAGTGATCGTAGAGTCACCTGCAAAAGCAAAAACAATTGAAAAGTTTTTAGGAAAGGATTATCAAGTAGAGTCCTGTTTTGGACACATTGCTGACTTGCCTTCAGGAGAGTTAGGAGTGGATGTTGATGGAGATTTTTCCGCGAAGTATGTTGTTTCTGACGATAAGAAAGCAGTGGTCAAGAAATTGAAGTCTTTAGCCAAGAAAGCTGAGGTTGTGTGGCTCGCTAGTGATGAGGATCGCGAGGGAGAGGCAATTGCATGGCACTTGCAGGAGCAATTAAAGCTTAAAGATAAAGAGACTAAGCGTATTGTTTTTCATGAGATTACTAAGAAGGCTATTTTAAAAGCTATCGATCATCCGAGAGAAATTAATTACAATATGGTGGATGCTCAACAAGCACGTCGTGTACTCGATAGAATTGTTGGGTATGAACTTTCTCCGGTACTATGGCGTAAGATTAAAGGAGGTCTCTCTGCTGGACGTGTTCAATCGGTTGCCGTGAGGTTAATCGTAGAAAGAGAACGTGAAATCATGTCCTTTAATTCAGAAAGTGTCTTTAAGGTAAGCGCAGTTTTTCAGAATCAAGCAGGAAAGAATTTCAAGACTACCCTTGGTAAGCAATTTAAAACAAAGGAAGAGGCTTCTGTATTTTTACAATCTTGTATAGGTGCAGATTTCAGTATCGAATCTCTTCAGAAAAAGCCTGCAAAGAAAGTACCTTCAGCACCTTTTACGACTTCTACCTTGCAACAAGAAGCCTCTAGGAAACTAGGATTTCCGGTGGCAAAAACCATGATCGTCGCACAGCGTTTGTATGAAGCTGGTTTGATTACTTATATGAGAACAGATTCTGTAAACCTTTCAAACGATGCAAAGGAAGCAGCTCAGAAAGAAATTCAAGAATACTATGGAGATGAGTTTTCTCATCCTAGGGACTATAGAACAAAATCAAAAGGGGCTCAAGAGGCTCACGAGGCGATCAGACCAACCAATATGCAACAACATAGCATAACAGGAGAGTTTGATCAACAACGATTATATGATCTAATTTGGAAGCGAACTTTAGCCTCTCAAATGAGTGATGCACAGTTAGAAAGAACTGTTGCTAAGATTAGCAATAATAAAAATCAAGAACTATTGACCGCTCGAGGAGAGATGATCAAGTTTGAAGGATTCTTGAAAGTGTATTTAGAAGGAGTAGATAACGACGATGAGGATCAGGCTGGAATGTTGCCTGTACTCGTAGAGGGTGATAAGGTGGATTTAAAAGACATGGATGCTACTCAGCGTTATTCTAAGGCGCCTTATAGATACACAGAAGCTTCTTTAGTAAAGCACCTAGAAGAATTGGGAATCGGTAGACCTTCTACTTATGCGCCAACAATCTCAACGATTCAAAGAAGAAATTATGTAGAGAAAGGAGCTCTCGAAGGGAAAGAAAGAAATTATATGCGTCTAAGCATCAATGCTAATGATGTGAAAGAAGAGGAGTTAAAAGAAAAATACGGTTCTGATAAAGGAAAATTGATTCCTACTGATATAGGGATCATTGTAAACGACTTTTTATTAGGGAATTTTCCTAATATCATGGAATACAGCTTTACTTCACAAGCTGAGGAGATCATGGATGAAATTGCAGAGGGTAATCAGGATTGGAAAAAGGTTACTGCAAAATTTTATAAAGGTTTTCATGAATCTGTTGCCGATGTTTCGGAAAATGCGGAAAGAGAAAGTGGAGAACGTGTTTTAGGTAAAGATCCTAAATCGGGTAAGGACGTATTGGTACGTCTAGGTAAATTTGGACCTATGGCTCAAATTGGTGATCGAGAAGATGAAAATAAACAATTTGCAAGTCTTCAAAAGGACCAGCATTTAGGTACCATAACCCTGGAAGAGGCTTTAGATCTATTTTTATTACCTAAAACTCTAGGTCAATACGAAGGAGAAGATGTGATTGTGTCTAATGGTAGGTTTGGACCTTATATTCGATTTGGAAAATCCTATATCTCTTTACCTAAAGATGTAGAACCTTTAGACGTAGATACTGCTTTAGCTGTTGAACTAATTGTCGCTAAACAGAAAGCAGATGCACCAATTGCTTTTTATGAAGATCTTCCTGTTCAAAAAGGCGTAGGACGTTTCGGTCCTTACCTTAAATGGAACAGTATCTTTATCAATGTGAATAAAAAATATGATTTTGACGCCTTGTCTCAGAGCGATATTGAAGAGCTTATTGAGGATAAGAAGCGCAAAGAAATTGAAAAGATTATTCACAACTGGGAAGAAGAGGGAATCCGAGTAGAAAAGGCCCGATGGGGACGCTCAAATATCATTAAAGGGAAGACTAAAATTGAACTCCCTAAAACAGTGGATGCCGCTGCCCTTACTTTAGGGGAGGTGCAGGAAATTTTAGATAAAAATGCACCAAAAAAGAAAAAAGCGACCCGAAAAACAACGAAAAAAAAGAAGTAAAGTAAGGGGATTTAAAATATTAGTGTAAATTTGAGCTTAGTCAAATAAATTACCCCTAACTATGTCACTTGAATATCTAAGTCCTCTTAGTGAGTCACTTCTTCAAGAACTCAATCTTTTGAGAGAGGATCAACTTGGCCTCAATTTAAGACTGCATTCTGCGGATTCAGGACTTCCTGATTTACAGGGATGTGACATCGCTATTCTAAGTGTTGGTGAAGGTAGAGGTTCAGAGTCTAACTCAGAAACTGGTAGCGGTTTTGATTTAATTAGAAAGTCTTTTTATACTTTGTTTAAAGGAAACTGGAAATCTAATTTGGCTGACATTGGTCACTTAAAAGCAGGTGAAAATTTAACAGACAGTTATTTCGCGTTAAAAGAGATTTGTTCTGAACTCTTGCGATCCAATATTATCCCTATTGTTTTAGGAGGAGGGCATGATTTGACCTATCCATGTTATCGGGCTTTTGATAGTTTAGAGCAAACCGTTAATTTGACCTGTATCGATTCTCGTTTTGATCTAGGTGTTATAGGCAATCCACTTAAAGCAGATTCTTATTTGAGTCATGTGATTATGGAGGAACCTAATAATTTGTTTAATTATTCCAATATTGGTTATCAGAGTTTTTATACTTCACAGGAAGAAGTTGATCTTTTGAACGGCCTGTCTTTTGATGCATTTCGTTTAGGGCAAGCTAAGGATTTGAAAATTGTAGAGCCTATTTGTAGAGATGCTGACATTGTTAGTGTTGATTTATCCTCTGTTAGAAGAGGGGAATCTCCGGGATGTAGGAATTCTGGTCCCAATGGGTTTTATGGGGATGAAATTTGTGCAATTGCCCGATATGCTGGAATAAGTGATAAAGTGAATTTGTTCGGGATATTTGAATACAACCCTATTGTAGATAGAGAAGGTTTAACTGCAGAATTAGTTGCGCAGATGCTTTGGTATTTTATTGAAGGGTACAACTTTAGAGCAAAAGACTTTCCTTTTGGAACAAAACAGAACTATTTCAAGTATATTGTACCTCATCAGGATGAGGATATTACATTTTATAAAAGTGATAAGAGTGGACGTTGGTGGATGGAGATTCAATCCAATTTACACAATAAATTTACCAGGCACTCTCTAGTCCCATGTACTTATGAGGATTATTTAGAGGCTTGTGATCAAAATATACCAGAGCGATGGTTTAAGGCACAACGAAAATTTGTGTAGTAAAAAATTAGAAGATTTTTGAATAAATAAAAAAATAGTTTAGGTTTACTAAATTCAAATTATGAGTATGATTAGAAACATAGTGAAAATAGCAGTATTTGGATTGCTACTTGCAAGTTGCGGCACAGGAAGTGATCGCGGTGAGCTTGTGGCGGATAATAAAGGGTCTAAATGGTTTGCAGAAAAACCTTATGGGATGGTATTAATTCCTTCAGGTTCCTTTACTATGGGGAAGGAGGATGAAGATATCTTAGGTAAGATTAATACTCCTGCCCGTACGGTTACTGTGAGACAGTATTTCATGGATGAAACAGAGGTTACCAATGCAGAATATAAAGAATTTGTAACCTGGGTTCGTGACTCAATTGTAAGAACCAAGTTAGCTTTAGCGGCAGATTTGAAGTCTTATAGTGCTGGGACTGCTACTACAGATCAAGCTCAAGGGCGAGGAAGAAGAGGTGAAGGAATTGAACTTTATGGTTTCAAAGCTCCTCAAGATCCAAATTCTTTGACTCCTTATGAGCAATATATGAATGATTATTATGGAGGTACAGGAGATGTGGATTCTGAAACTGGAGGAAGAGCCTTGGATTGGTCAGAAGACTTGATTTGGGATAGAAATAAGTATCCGGATGTAGAATATGTTGAGGTTATGGATGAAATTTATCTTCCGGTCGAAGATTCTTATGATGGAAGAAGAATTTTAGATGTAAAGAAATTAGATTTTGCTTTTTCATGGTTTGATAATTCAAAGGCAGCCAATGCCGATCAGGGGCGTAAAGAATTTATCAAGAGAGAAGTGGTAAATGTATATCCAGATACGACCGTATGGATTAAGGACTTTAATTATTCCTATAATGATCCAATGCATCAGAATTATTTCTGGCATCAAGCCTATAATGATTATCCAGTAGTTGGAGTAACTTGGGATCAAGCAAGAGCTTTTTGTAATTGGAGAACCAAAAAGAGAAATGATTATATACGTTCTAAAAAAAGCGGAAATTTAGTTCCTAACTTCAGATTGCCAACCGAAGCGGAATGGGAATATGCAGCGAGAGGAGGTCTGGATTATGGGAAATACCCTTGGGGAGGCCCTTATACGACCAGTGATCGAGGATGTTTTCTAGCCAACTTCAAACCGGTAAGAGGTGATTATGCAGTAGATGGAGCTTTGTATACTATGGAAGCAAAATCATATAATGCAAACGATTATGGACTATATAATATGGCTGGAAACGTTTCAGAGTGGACAGGTACTGCTTATAACGATGCTTCTTATGGTTTAGGTTCTACCATGAATCCAAGTGTTGAAGATGCACAGAACCCTAAGAAAGTGATTCGTGGAGGTTCGTGGAAGGATGTAGCTTATTTCTTAGAGGTAAGTTCTAGAGATTACGAATATGCAGATACGGCTAGAAGTTATATTGGCTTCAGAACCGTGCAAGATTATTTAGGAAAAGACAAATAGATATAACCCCTTAAAGTATTAACTAAAAAAACTTAGATTAAAAATGGCACAATCATTACAAATGAAAAAGGTGACGAACATGGTTTATGGACTTGGTGCGTCAATTGTTATCCTTGGAGCATTGTTTAAATTATTACACTGGCATGTAGGTCCTGTTTCTGGTTCGATGTTGTTAGCGATAGGTTTAATTACTGAGGCTGGAATTTTTGCATTTGCTGCTTTTGAACCTGTGGAAGAAGATTTAGATTGGACGATGGTATATCCTCAATTAGCAGGTGGTTCATCAAAAAAATCCGCAGATTCTCCTGAAGGTTTATTGTCAAAAAAATTAGATGAAATGCTTAAAGAAGCTCAACTAGATACAGAGACAATTAAAAGTTTAAGTGAAAGCATCAAGAATTTTGAAGGTGCTGCTAAGGTTATAGCACCTCAAACAGATACTGTTGCGACTACCAATAAATACAATGAAGAAATGGCACGTGCTGCCGAGCAAATGGAGCTATTAAACCAATTGTATAAACAACAAATGGATAGTGCAACTAAGCAAGCAGGTGCAAATGCTGAAATGGCAGAAAATTCAGAGAAGCTTAAAGATCAGATGAATGCTTTGGCATCAAATCTAGATTCATTGAACAGCGTGTATGGTGGTATGCTATCAGCCATGAATAAGAATTAATCATAACCCCTAAAGATTAGTCACTATGGCAGGAGGAAAAATGTCCCCGAGACAGAAAATGATTAACCTAATGTATCTGGTATTTATTGCAATGATTGCATTGAATATGAGTAAGGAGGTATTATCCGCATTTGGTTCTTTAAATGAGAAATTGGTTGCTGCAAATGAGACCGCTGTTGCGAGTACTCAGAGGCTGTTGGATGCTTTAGAACTTAAGGCTTCAGAGCAACCGGAAAAATACGAAGATGAATATCAAAAGGCTGTTGCGATTAAAGGAGCTTCAGATAATTTTTATAATTATTTAGATCAGACTAAAACTACATTACTTACCGATGTAGAAGACCCAACGGATTATGAATCCTTGGATAAAACCGACGCTGGAGATGAACTGTTCTTCAAAGGTGATGGATATACAGCGGAAGGTCAGAAGTTTGTTGATCAAATTAACTTGTATCGCGACGAGATCATCAAAACTTTAGGAGAGGATGCTCCTCAGAATATTGTTGATGACATCAGAGCTAGGTTTAATACAGAAGATGTTAATATTAAAGATGGCGGAAGCCAGAAATGGTTAAATAATAAATACGAAGGATTTCCTTTGGTTGCAACCATTACCAATATATCTTCTATTCAAGCGGATATTATTGCGACCGAGCGTGAGGTTTTTAACTTCATGATGAGTGGCCAGTTAAAGATTGATGCTGGGATTTCAGCGGATTCTTATGGAACTATTTTTATTCCGGACAAACCAGCCTTTTTACAAGGCGAAAAAGTAACGGGTAGAATTGTACTGGGACGATATGACTCTTCACTTAAACCGGATAAGGTTGTGGTAAACGGAGCGAACATGAACAAGCTTGAAAAAGGTGCAGCCATCGTAGAGCTTAGAAGTGGTAAAGTAGGAGAGAATAAATTAGTAGGTGAAGTTGTTTTTCAACAAGATGGTAAAGAAGTGACTATTCCTATTAATGCCTCTTATATGGTGGTTGCCAAACCATCTGATGCTGTAATTTCAGCAGATAAAATGAATGTAGTTTATCGTGGAATTGAGAACCCAATTACGATTTCAATCCCTGGTGTCGATGACAGAAATGTTGTTGCAAAGGCTAATGGATTAAAAAGAGTTAAAGGAATTAATTATACCTTGAGTCCAGGTAAGGGTAAAACCGTTACCATCAACGTTTCTGGAACTATGTCCAATGGAGAGAAGGTGAATTCTTCTTCTATCTTCAGAATTAAGGACATTCCAGCGCCTATGGCTTCTGTTCGTAAGGAAGTTGGAGTTGTTAAAATGCCGAAGTCAAGTTTGAACAAAGCTACAATCGGAGCTGAGTTGGTTGACTTTGTATTTGACTTGAACCTTAAAACGACTGGCTTTAAAATTAAAGTCCCTGGTCAAGCTACTGTTGTAGTGAATGGAAACAAATTAAATGCCAAGGCACAAAGAGCCTTAGCAAAAGCGAAAAGAGGTGATATAATTACTATTTTTGACGTGAAGGCTCAGATTGTTGGGAACAGCTCTTATCGATTAAAGAATGTAATGCCTGTTAGTATAGAACTTTCGAATTAAGAATGATGAATAAAAAGAATATCTTAGGAATTTTAGCAATTTTAGGCTGTGTGATAATATCACATGGACAAGCGAATATGTTAAACGCTAGATCTGCATCAGATATAGGGAAAAGTGCTGAGAAGACCCTTTTAGGTGCTCAGGATAAACCTTTACCGTATGGATACGTGAGTGATCGTGATATTCTTTGGTCCAAGGTGGTTTGGGAATATATTGACCTGAATCAAAGAATCAATTTACCTTTATATTATCCAGTGGACACCACTCAGGTGGATGACTATAGAAGAAGTTTGTATCATACCTTATTACAAGCAGTTCGAGAGGGGAAGATTACCGAGACCTATGACGATTCTTATTTTACCTCTAAATTAACGGTAAAAGAAATTAATCAAAAGTTGTTGAGAGTAGATACTTCTGATGCTGGTTATGATGCCTTAAATGAAGGTGAAACCAATATTTCTGAATATGTAGATTCTATTGCTATTCAATCTCAGGATATACAAGGGTTTAGAATTAAAGGCTTGTGGTATTTTGACAAGAGAATGGGGGAATTGAAATATCGTTTATTAGGTATTGCTCCTGTCGCACCTGATGTTCAGACCTTGGGACGTGATGACGTTCAAGACGATGAGTTACTTGCCTTATTCTGGGTCTTTTATCCGGATTCGAGGCAGTCTCTTCACGATATGAAAGTGTTCAATGATAAGAGTTCAACCAATCCTGTTTCATTTGATCATATCTTAAACTCAAGAAAGTTCAATGGGATTATCTATAGGGAAGAAAATATGTATGGAAACCGGGATATTAGTGATTATATTAAAGGTAATTCCTTATTCCAAGTCTTGGAAGCCCAACGTATAAAAGAAAGTATACGCGATCGAGAACTCGATATGTGGAATTATTAAAACAAAATAAAAACTCTCACTTTGGTGGGAGTTTTTTATTTTTGCAAGATGAGAAACGTTGATTATTTGATTGTAGGTTACGGACTTGCTGGGATGACCTTAGCAAAGACCTTAAGAGCTAAGGGAAAAAGTGTAGTAGTTATAACAGATCAAAGTCAACAATCTTCGTTGGTAGCTGGAGGGGTTTGGAACCCTGTAATCCTAAAGAGATTTACACCGGTATGGAGAGGAGTTGAAATACTTAAGGAGTCTTTAGAGTTTTTCACATCACTTTCTGAGGATTTGAATCTTAATTTGCTCCATTATTTTGATACTTATCGAATTTTGTCGAGTGTGGGAGAGCAGAATGATTTTCTCGCGGCCTGTGACCGTCCTGGTTTAAAAGAGTTTCTAGAACCTCAAATTTTTGAAAATACAAACCCTAGAATTCATGCAGATTTCGGTTTAGGAAGAGTTAACGGAACAGGAATGCTTCAGGTTAAGGAAATGTTAGATGCCTATAGAGATCGTCTTGAGAAGGAAGATTGCTTTATTTCAGCAACTGTTAATTATGATGATATAGATCCTGACCATATTCAAATAGGTAATATTGTTGCCAAAAAACTTGTTTTTTGTGAAGGCTATGGTATGGCGGATAATCCTTATTTCAATTACCTTCCTTTACAGCATACCAAAGGGGAAGTGCTTATTATTCACGCTCCTGAGCTTAAAATGGATATTTTATTAAAAGCGGGGGTCTTTATACTGCCTTTAGGGAATGACTTATATAAGATTGGAGCTACTTATGAGCATAAGGATAAAACAAATGAGCCTTCTGAAAAAGGTAAAGCAATTCTTTTAGAGCGATTGGCTCCGATGATTGATTGTCCCTTTGAGGTCGTTGGACAGAAGGCAGGGATAAGACCCACGGTGAGTGATCGTCGACCTTTAGTAGGCCAGCACCCTGTACATAAAAACCTTTTTGTGTTAAATGGATTGGGTACTAGAGGTGTGATGAATGCACCTTTTTGTGCGCGTAAACTCAGCGAATTAATGCTCGATTCAAAACCATTAGATACCGATATCGCTATTGATCGATTTTACGATCGTTTTTATCCTGATAAGACACAAATAAATTAATGTAAATAATTCTTGAGAGTCTGGATACTATAGGAGTACCAAGAATTAAAGCAATCACTATAGCTATAAATGTATTGATTAAGCTGATCCCTATTAGATAACAGATTAGAAATACAGCAACAGCTAAGGCCACGGTCAAAGCATAACTTACATACATTGCTCCGTAATAGAAGGAAGGCTCTAGTTCAAATTTTTGACCACAACTCGAACAATTTTCATTCAATTTAGTCAAGGAAAGTAGTCTGAAAGACAAGGGATTCTTGTAAAAATCTCCTTCGTGACATCGAGGACATTTCTTAAAAAGAATACTGTATAATTTTTGGCCTTTGTGAATCATAAATTAATGTATTTTTGTAGCGCCTTAGAAAGGGCAAATGTACTAAAAAACATTAGAAATTATATGCTAAACGTTCACAATGCAACGGTAACTTTTTCAGGAGAAGATCTTTTTTCTGGAATCACATTTAAATTAGATCGTGGAGATCGAGTAGGGCTTATTGGAAAAAATGGAGCCGGTAAATCCACGATGTTAAAAGTAATTTCAAAAGAATTACCTCTTGATGACGGAACTTTAGCTTTTGATAAAAACGCGACAGTTGGTTTCTTAAAGCAGGATCTTGAATTTATCGGTGGAAGAACCGTTCTTGAAGAGTCTTATCAGGCTTTTGAGGAAATCATGAAAACTGAGAAAGAGTTGGAGCGTATCAATACTGAACTTGCTACACGTACCGATTATGAAAGTGAGTATTATGCTAACCTGATGCATGAACTCGATGAGCATTCTACACGATACGAAATGTTAGGTGGTTACAACTATCAAGGAACTACGGAACGCGTATTAATTGGTCTTGGATTTAAAAGAGAGGACTTCGGGAGTCTGACTGAAACATTTTCAGGAGGATGGCGTATGCGTATTGAATTGGCAAAATTACTACTTCAAGACAATGATGTATTGCTGCTGGATGAGCCTACCAACCACTTGGATATTGAATCTATTATTTGGTTGGAGAAATTTTTAAGAAATTATGCTGGGGCCATCGTACTAGTTTCTCACGATAAAATGTTCTTAGACCAGGTAACCAATAGAACCATTGAGATTTCTTTAGGGAAGATCTATGATTATAAGAAGCCTTACTCTGAATTCTTGTTATTGAGAGATGAGATTAGAACGCAACAACTACAAGCCAAGAAGAATCAAGATCGTGAAATTAAACAGGCAGAGCAATTAATTGCAAAATTCCGTGCCAAAGCTACTAAGGCATCCATGGCGCAATCTATGATCAAGAAATTGGAAAAGGTAGATCGAATTGAAGTAGATCAAACAGACAATGCGGTGATGAATATACGCTTTCCGTTGTCTATTGAACCTGGTAAGGTTGTGGTGACAGCAGAAAGTGTTGAGAAGTCTTATGAAGATAAATTGGTCCTAGATCACGTAGATATAATGATTGAAAGAGGGTCTAGATTAGCCTTTGTAGGTCAGAATGGTCAAGGGAAGTCTACATTGGCAAAAATTATTGTAGGTGAAATTCCTTACAATGGTAATTTGAAGTTAGGACACAATGTTCAATTGGGTTATTTTGCTCAGAATCAAGCGGAATATTTAGATGGTGAAAAAACCTTATTAGACACCATGTTAGATGCCGCTAATGATGGAAACCGTGTGAAAGTACGTGATATGCTTGGATCCTTTTTGTTTTCTGGTGATGATGTGGAAAAGAAAGTAAAAGTTCTATCTGGAGGGGAGCGAAACAGACTTGCTTTGTGTAAGATGCTACTGACTCCATTTAATGTTTTGGTACTCGATGAACCCACCAACCACTTGGATATTGCCTCTAAAACTGTGCTTAAGGAAGCTTTAAAAAACTTTGAGGGGACTCTAATCGTAGTTTCACATGATAGGGATTTCTTACAAGGATTAAGTACCAAGGTAATCGAGTTTAAAGATAATAAGCTCAAAGAATATCTTGGAGACATTAATTATTTCTTAGAAGAGCACGAGTCTCAGGATATGAGAGCTGTTGAGCTGGGTAAGAAAAAAGAGGCTTCGAAGCCAAAAAACGAAGATAAAAAACAAGCCTACGAAAAATCTAAAGGTGAGTCTAAGAAACTAAAACAGCTTAGAAATAAACTCTCTAAGGTTGAGCGCTCTATCGCTGATGTGGAAAAGCATATTGAAAAAGAAGATC
The DNA here is from genome assembly GCA_049607205.1 of Flavobacteriaceae bacterium. Lineage (GTDB taxonomy): Bacteria > Bacteroidota > Bacteroidia > Flavobacteriales > Flavobacteriaceae > JBELHR01. Next base: position 155,107 of record JBMYWH010000001.1, read on the forward strand.
AAAGATTAGCTGAGGATCCAAGTTTAGCCTCGGATGCTAGCTATTTTGAAGCTTACGAGCTAAAACAGCAGGAACTAGAGGAGTACATGACACAGTGGGAGAAAATTGAAGGTGAAATTGATCAAATGTCATAAGTATGTCCTTTTTTAAAGAGATCATCAGCCCCAATATGAATGCCAGCCTTGAGTCCTGGAAGGCCATGGGGGTGGAACTAAGTGTGAAGCGAGAGGATCTCTTGCACAAAGAAGTTTCTGGAAATAAATTTCGTAAACTAAAGTACAATATAGCGGAGGCTATAAAAAAAGGAAATGAGGGCATATTGACCTTCGGAGGAGCTTATTCAAATCATATCGCTGCCGCGGCTTCAGCAGCTTATCATTCTGGTTTGAAAAGTGTTGGGATAATCCGTGGTGATGAACTGGGGGAGGACCTTGAAAAGACTCTTGAGAACAACCCTACCTTGAAATTTGCCTCAGATCATGGAATGGAATTCCAATTTTTGACACGTTCCAAGTATAGAGAAAAAGAACAAACCGAGTTTTTAGCCGCACTTCAATCTCAATTTGAGAACTATGCCATAGTACCTGAAGGTGGGACCAATGCCTTGGCAGTAAAAGGCTGTGAAGAAATTCTAAGTGATAGCGACCAAGACTATGATGTGATTTGTGTTGCCAATGGAACAGGAGGTACCATTTCAGGATTGATTAATGCTTCATGGGAGCATCAGAAGGTTTTGGGCTTTCCAGCCCTTAAAGGAGGTGATTTCTTAAAACCAATTATTGAATCTTATACGAGAAATGACAGGTGGGATCTCATTACTGATTTTCATTTTGGGGGCTATGCTAAATACAATGAAAATTTAATTACATTTATAAATAATTTTAAATCTGAGACCGGTATTCCTTTAGACCCGATTTATACGGGGAAAATGGTTTATGGTTTAGACCAGATGATTAGGGATTCATATTTCCCTAGGGGGACTAAAGTTCTCGTTATTCATACTGGAGGACTTCAAGGAATTGAGGGGTTTAATGAATTATTAAAGAAAAAAGGCCACAAACTAATAGCATTATGAAAAGATTACTACTCCTAATCATCATAGTATCAACTTTGATCACAAGCTGCGGAAGCTCAAAAAAAGCTTCTTCAAATACTAAACCAGCTCCTGTTGCAGTAGTGGTTACTCCTCCTAAAAATGTTTCCACTAAGGAAAAGAAACCTAAGAAATCAAAAAAGGACCCTTATATTTCCAAGCATCTAAGAAAGCTTAATGAATCAGACGCTCGCTATGATCCGATGGCTTTGTTTTATATAGATAATTATGGAGATATTGCTATGGAGGAAATGCGTGTTTACAAAATTCCAGCGAGTATCACTATTGCTCAAGGAATGCTTGAGTCTGGAAATGGTCGCTCTACTCTGGCTACCAAATCTAACAATCACTTCGGAGTAAAATGTCATAAGGGTTGGTCAGGTGATAAGGTTTATCACGATGATGATGAGGCTCAAGAGTGTTTTAGAAAATACAAATATGTACATACATCTTATAAGGATCATTCCTTGTTTTTGTCCCAAAGATCGCGATATGACGTGTTGTTTGATTTAGATGAAAATGACTATCGTGGATGGGCGCATGGACTTAAAAAACAAGGCTATGCAACGGATCCTAAATATGCTTATAAATTGATCGATTTGATCGAGTTGTATCAACTTCAAAATTTTGATGCAGAGGTTCTTGGGAAGAAACCAGTAGAATACAAAAGGAAGGCTAAGTCGTCAAGTAGTTCTTCTAAGTCTACTAAAAAGTCAAACAAGAAATCGAAGAATAAGTCTAAATATGGTTTCCATGTGGTTCAGAAAGGAGAGACCTTATATGGGATTTCTAAAATGTATGATTTGACTGTAGAAGACTTGAAGAAAATGAATAAGCTTAAGTCTAATGATTTGGAAATTGGTCAGGCCTTAAGGGTAGAGGGTAAGAAGTCTTCTTCTTCTTCAAAGAAAGAGACTAAGCAGACTGCTTCTAAGAGTCCAATCAAATATAAGAATGGTTGGCATACGGTTCAAAAGGGAGAGACGCTCTATAGTATTTCAAGACAATACGGAATGACTGTTGAGGATCTGAAAAAAGTAAACAAACTCAAATCAAATGAGCTGACTATCGGAATGAACCTTAAGGTGAATGAAAAAGTACAGTCTAAAAAATCTGCGAACACCCATACGGTGAAGAAAGGAGAGACGCTTTACAGCATCTCCAGACAATATGGTATTTCCGTGGAGGCTCTTAAAAAGAAAAACAAGCTCAAGTCCAATGAGATTAGTATTGGTCAAGAGCTTGAAATTAAATAAGACTTAGCGAGGCATCATTTTTTTGTGCTTCATTTGTCTTTTTTGTTGCCCTTTTTCACGCTTCAGTTGATGCTTTTTCCATTGCTCATATTGATCCTCGTTTAAAACTTTTTTTAGGGATCTTTGTACTTGGATTTTTTGCTCCATAAAAGAGACTCTGAGGGCATAACGATCCTCTTGACTAAGTTGTTCAGCGTTTTTCTTTTGCTCTTTTAATTTGTGTAGCTCCTTTGAGCTGTCTAAGAAAATCTCTTCTACTTCTTTAGTTTGTGAATCAGATAAATCAAGAGCCAAGGTCATTTTTAAAGCCATCATTTCAGCTTTTTGTTCTGGATTTAGATCTCTTCCCTGTTTAGCAGTTCTGTGCTGCTGTCCTTGCATGGAACTTGTAAACACAATACATACTAAGGCGATGATACTCATTGTTTTTTTCATGGTGAAATGTTTTATATTTTTTGTTTAGACTTAGGTTTTTAACTTTGGTTTAAAAGGAAGTGTTTCTTTAACAAGGGATTAACAGATAATAACTATCTTTGCGGCATGAATAGACCCTTATTATCGGCTTGGTTGCCGACTACAAATAAAGAAGTGAAACTAAGAGGATGGGAGGAATTGGATGTAATTCTCTTTAGTGGAGATGCTTATGTTGATCACCCTTCCTTTGGGACAGCCGTTATTGGTCGTCTTTTAGAAAGTTATGGATTAAAGGTAGCCATCGTTCCTCAACCTAATGTAAATGATAACCTCCAGGATTTTGAAAAGATGGGGGTTCCTAGGATGTTTTTTGCGGTAACCGCAGGAGAAATGGATTCTATGGTTTCTAATTATACAGCATCTAAAAGGAAAAGAGATAAAGACGCATATACACCTAATGGAGACATTGGATTTAGGCCTGATTATGCCACGACCACTTATACGAAGATCTTAAAAGATAAGTTCCCGGATGTCCCTGTGTTGATTGGAGGAATTGAAGCTTCTTTGAGGCGTGTGACCCATTATGATTTTTGGTCAGATGAGTTACAGGCAGGTATCGTCAAGGAATCTGGAGCTGACTTATTGGTTTATGGAATGGGAGAACAGCCTTTAAAAGAGATTGTAGATCTTTTGAAAAGAGGAGTTCCTTTTTCATCTTTAAAGACCATTAAACAGACGGCTTATCTAAAAGATAAATCAGAACCATTAAAAAAGAATAAGAACTGGGAAGACGTATATTTAGCTTCTCATGATGCTTGTTTAAAGAATAAGAAGGTTTTTGCTTCCAATTTTAAGATTGTGGAGCAGGAATCAAATAAGGCTAAGGGAAATCGCTTGCTACAAAATGTGGGAGATGAAACTATTGTGATCAATCCTCCTTTTCAGACGATGACCGAGAAGGAAATTGATGCTTCCTTTGATCTTCCTTATACAAGACTTCCTCACCCTAAATACAACAAAAGAGGTCCTATACCTGCTTTTGAAATGATTAAGTTTTCTATTAACTCACATAGAGGCTGTTTCGGAGGTTGTTCTTTTTGTACCATTTCGGCACATCAAGGAAAGTTTATTGCCTCTCGAAGTCAAGAATCCATTCTTAAGGAAGTAGATAAGGTTACAGAGATGCCGGATTTTAAAGGTTACCTTTCCGATATCGGTGGACCTTCGGCAAATATGTATCAAATGAAGGGTAAGGTTCAGTCCATTTGTGATAAATGTGTGGCACCTTCTTGTATCTCACCTGTAATCTGTAGTAACTTAGACACTTCTCATAAACCCTTAACGGAATTATACCAAGCGGTTGATAAACATCCTAAGGTGAAGAAGTCCTTTATCGGTTCAGGTATTCGCTACGATATGTTGGTTCCTGAATTCAATAAAAAAGCAGACCCTAAGGAATTGGATGCCTATACCGAAGAGGTTATTACTAAGCATGTTTCTGGTCGACTTAAAGTGGCTCCGGAACATACTTCTGACCCTGTGTTAAAATTGATGCGTAAGCCGAGTTTTAAATATTTTCACTTGTTTAAAGAACGATTTGATCGACTTAATGCCAAGCGTAAATTGAATTTGCAGTTGATCCCTTATTTCATTTCCTCTCACCCAGCTTCTGAACTTTCAGACATGGCTAATTTAGCAGCTGAGACTAAGGATATGGGTTTTAAATTAGAACAGGTTCAAGGATTTACACCGACTCCTATGACGGTTGCCACGGTAATATATTATAGTGGTTACCATCCATATACTTTAGAAAAAGTATATACACCGAGAACGAAAAAAGAAAAAGAAGAACAACATAAATTCTTCTTCTGGTACAAGAAGGAAAATAAAGGTTGGATTGCAAAAACGTTGAGAAAAGTAGGACGTGAAGATTTAGCCGAAAGACTTGTGCCGACTAAAGATTATGGGAAAGGTGTTCATGTTAAGAACACTTTTGATGATGCAGTCCCTTCTAAAGGAAAACGTTTCGGGAAATCAAGAAGAGATAAGAAAAATGATAATTTTACTTCTGTACTACCTAAAAAAAGAAGAAAACGATAAAATATGACCAAAAAATTATTCTTGTTAATTGCCTTACTATTTAATGCGATACTTTTTGCTCAAAACTCAGTAATTCCTGAAGATTTGAGTACGCCACAGAGTACCGTTTATGTGTTTACTCAATATAGCCAATCGGATAATCCGGACTATAGCAAAGCGGCAAAGACGCTCAAAGGAGTCTTCGGTGATGATGCGGCAAAAAAAGCGGAGAAATTACAGAAAATATTTGCAGGGAAAGGTCTTAAAGCTGATATCACGGCTATACCTTCAGATGCTAATTTTACCGATACGATTCAAGGAGTTCAAATCTTACATCGCTATGTGTTGTTTCCAAGTAAACTCCCTGAGATTTATATAGAAAAATCTAGGTCTCAATGGTTGTTTTCTAAGGAGAGTGTGGATATGATTGATGAAATTTACAATGAGGTTTATCCTTATGGTGGAATGGATTTTATCAAGGAGTATATGCCATCATTTGGAAAAGATAAGTTTTTAGGTGTTGAGCTTTGGCAATTAATTGGCTTCGTTATTTTAGTGCTTGCGGCCTTTGTCTTGAGTTTCTTCTTGAGAAAAGTGGTTACCTGGGTTCTCAGTAAAATGGAGCATGGTCTATTGAAATACACTAATGAATATACCACCAAAGGAGTTAAGAAAATTTCTAAACCATTGACCTATATTTTAGTGATGCTATTATTTGAGAAATTCCTTCCAGGTTTACAGCTCAATGTGAATATCACTAATTTTATTTTTACGGGATTTGATTTCGGATATGTTATCTTTTGGGTCTCTATTTTCTTGACCATTGTTCAAGTTGCTGTTGATGCCTATAAAGAGTTTGCGGAAAAGTCAAATTCAAAACTGGACGATCAATTAGTTCCAATTATCAATAACCTTTTGAAAGGTATTGTTATACTTGGTGGGGTTCTTAAGATTTTGACTGTAATAGGAGTGAATCCAACCTCAGTTTTAGCCGGTGCATCTATCGGTGGTTTAGCCCTTGCACTTTCAGCTCAAGATACGGTTAAAAATCTTTTAGGAAGTTTTATGATTTTCTTAGATAAACCATTTCATATCGGAGATTGGATTGAAGCAGGATCTGTCGTAGGTAGTGTAGAGGAAGTCGGATTTAGATCTTCTAGAATACGTGCTGCTGACACTTCTGTATTTCAAATTCCGAACAATCAATTAGCGGAATTGATTATTAATAATAAAGGAATGCGCCGTTATAGAAGATATACTACCACCTTAGGTGTTCGTTATGATACGCCACCTCAAATGATGCAAGATTTCATTGACGGAGTTCGCGAAATTATTAAGGCACATCCGAATACTTTATCGGACAAATACAATGTTGAATTCCAAGCCTTTGGGGCTTCATCTCTAGATATCATGGTAAATGTCTATTTTGCGGTGCACGATTGGAATGTAGAACAGAGTTCTAAGCATAGATTACATATGGCTATTTTGACTCTGGCCAATGACATGGGAGTATCTTTTGCTTTCCCTTCTCAAACAGTAATGGTGGAGCAGTTTCCAGATAAGACTAGTTTTGACATGGATTATGATACGAGTAAAGAAAGGGTAAATTCCTCTTTAGAGAAGGCCTTAAAACTCTTGGTTAATAAGGAAGTGAATTAAGAGTGTTTCCTTGAATATATTATAAATCAAAACCGCCTAAGAACTTAATCTTAGGCGGTTTTTTCACATTGTATAAAGCTAAATAGAACTATTTAGTTTCTTTTAATATGTTGTCAATACGATTAGAAAGATCTTCTAGGTGATATTTCTGTGTATTGTTTTTTGCTTTCTTACTAGACTTCACTAATTGTGCTTGTAAGGTCATCAATTCTCCTTTTACCATTGGAATCACCTCAGAAGCATTCATCTTTACCTGAGTTGATTTCACATAGCTAGAAGAAGGCTTTCTACTTACGTCCTTAGCATTGTTCAAAAGGTAATTCATGCGCTCTACATAAGCTCTTTGAAGGTTTCTTCTGTAGGTGTCAATTTCATTACCTGACTTTAATTCATAGAATATTCCTGATCTTAGATCTTGCATCATATCCTCAAGCTTGTAAGCTGAATTACCATTTAAGGCTTCATTCTCAGCCATTCTCGTCATACGACCTGGTTCTAAGATATTGTTAAGCGTTCTTACTTGAGACTTGCGAATAGTTTCTGTAATACCAGAATATTCAGTACGTGCAATAATATCCTTATCTATTAACCAAGTTGGTGTTAAGAAGAGTTGATTCTGAACAAAAGTCAAACAGTTTTCTTGATGTTCTTTTGAAACATAAGTATAGACCGCTCCTTCTTGGTCGGAAGTTTTATAGTTCTCATACACTCCTCCAATATTTGAAGATACGTGTCCCATATATCTGTTGAATTGAGATACTACATGTCCGTACATGTCTGAAAGATCACTATAATCTTCACCTGGTTTAGAAGTCCACTCAATTAGATTTGGAACGATACGCTTTAGGTTGGCAATTCCATATTCACTTGCTTTGATTGCATCATCTCCTAAATCTTCAGTCTGAGAACTAGGATCTACAACTCCTCCGGCTTGTTGGTGTCCGAAACGGTATAGAGGATCACCTGCATGCTTTAAGATCCAAGCATCTAAAGTTTCCTTCTCATCTTCTGCAGTTGCAGCTTCAGGTATTGGACGGTATCCCCATGAAATAGAATATTTATCATAGATACCAATATTAGGCATCAGTGCAACACCTTCATCTCCTGGTTGTGCTACATAGTTAAAACGTGCATAGTCCATAATTGATGGTGCAGTTCCGAACTCTTTAGTAAATTCTGCAGATCTCAAAGAGTCCACAGGATAAGCGCAAGAAGATCCCATGTTATGAGGAAGACCTAGAGTATGTCCTACTTCATGAGAAGATACGAAACGAATTAATCGTCCCATTACTTCATCTTTAAACCCTACACTTTGTGCATCAGGGTTAATGGCTGCTGTTTGAACGAAGAACCATCCTTGTAATAGACTCATTACATTGTGGTACCAGTTGATGTCTGATTCTAAAATTTCTCCTGAACGAGGGTCACTAACGTGAGGACCATTTGCATTAGGAATTGGGGAAGCTAAATAACGTACTACAGAATAGCGAACGTCTTCTGCAGACCAATCTGGATCTTCTTCTTTAGTAGGAGGATCCATAGCGACAATGGCATTTTTGAAACCAGCTGCTTCAAAAGCTACTTGCCAATCTTCAATACCTTGCTTAATATAAGGTTTCCATTGCTCTGGAGTCGCACGATCGATATAATATACGATTTGCTTTTTAGGCTCCACTAATTCACCTCTTTTGAATTTTTCTAAATCTTCATCTTTTACTTCTAATCTCCAACGATCTAAGAAAGTTACTTCTTTAGATTTTTGAGCATCTAAACCATAATCTGTTTGAGAAGAAGTAAACCATCCTACACGTTCGTCAAAATAACGACGTTGATATGGCTCTTTATCCAATAAGATCATAGAATTACTCATCTGTACAGACACGCTTCCCATTGACTTGTTAGAAGGTGCATTTGATGCCTTGTAAGTCTTTACATGATGTACGTTTAAATTCTTAGGAAAAGACTTCACGCTTTCAATAAAAGATTTTTTAGAGTCAACAGAAGAAATCTTATAAGATTTTCTAACGCTTGCAGGTAAACCTAGAGCTTTAACATCTGTAGCATACATCTCTGTAGCATCGATTACTGTTGCTCCTGTTTCTTTATTAATGGTCTTGATTGGGAATCTGTAAAGTACAGGTTCAAAATTTGAATTCTGAACTGCTTCCGCCACCGGTAGACTAGGATCTGCTACGGTATTATAAGAGACTACTCTTACCACTACATGCTTGGCTTGTTTCTGCCATCTCAAAACTTGAGTGTTGGCTTTCTGTCCTCCAAAAGATCTGTTGTTATTGATGTTACGAGCGATTCTGGTAACCATTAACATTTCTCTTTCAAATAAGGAATCTGGAATTTCGAATAAATATTTATCGTCCATCTGGTGAACAGTGAACAATCCTTGATCCGTCACCGCTTTGTCCGTGATGACTTCGTCATAAGCCTTCATACCTGCTTTTTTCTTTTTATCCTGAGCTTGGGTGCTTGCAACCGCTGCTAGAGACAAAGCAAAAAGAAGTAGATGCTTCATTTTTGTGAGTTTCATAAAATGTATTTAAGTTTTCGAAGACTAAAATACATAACCTAGAGCATTCAATACTTAACAAAATGTTAAAGAGATGCGTTTAAGCATAAAAAAAGCGAGCCTGATAGCTCGCTTTACTATTATATTGTGAATTAAATGCTCAATACACTTAGAATATCTTCAACTGGCTCTACCTTGATGACTCCATGTTTTTTCAGTCCTTTAATGGTTTTATCCCATTTCTTATTGGATAAACCAGACTGAGATTTAAGATCGACTAAAGCAATTTGACCTTCTGCATCTTTTAATAACTGCATGATGGCTTTTTCATCTTCAGTCATTGGGATGGCTTTCTTCTCAGGTTTCATTTGAGGGAAGAATAAGACCTCTTGAATGGAAGAGTTATTTGTCATAAACATAACCAATCTATCGATCCCTATTCCAATCCCTGATGTTGGAGGCATACCGTACTCTAAAGCACGAACAAAGTCGCCATCAATAAACATCGCTTCATCGTCACCTTTTTCAGAGAGTTTCAACTGATCTTCGAAACGCTCTTTTTGATCAATAGGGTCGTTTAACTCAGAATAAGCATTTGCCAGTTCCTTACCGTTAACCATTAACTCAAAACGCTCTGTTAAATCTGGATTATCTCTATGTTCCTTAGTCAGTGGACTCATTTCCTTAGGATAATCTGTAATGAAGGTTGGTTGAATATAATGATGCTCACATTTCTCTCCGAATAACTCATCAATTAGCTTACCAACACCCATGGTTTCATCTACTTCGATTCCTACCTTGGTACAAACCTCGCGCAATTCTTCTTCCTTCATACCAGCCACATCATAACCTGTATGTACTTTGATGGCTTCAAGAATTGGAACTCTTGCATAAGGTGCTTTGAAACTAACCTTGTTTTCACCAATTTGAACTTCAGTAGTCCCATTAGAATCCATAGCAACTTTTTCTAAAAGCTCCTCCGTCATATTCATCATCCAGTGGTAATCCTTATAGGCAACATACAGCTCCATTACCGTGAATTCTGGATTGTGCGTACGATCCATTCCTTCATTTCTGAAGTCCTTTGCGAATTCATATACAGCGTCGAATCCTCCAACGATTAACCTTTTAAGGTATAGCTCGTTAGCAATTCTCATATACAATGGAATATCCAAGGCATTGTGATGCGTCTTAAATGGTCGTGCAGCAGCTCCTCCTGGAATAGGTTGTAAAATAGGTGTTTCTACTTCTAAATATCCTTTTTGATTAAAGAACTCACGCATAGAATTCGTGATCTTAGTTCTCTTAATGAAGGTGTCTTTTACACTGTCATTTACAATTAAATCAACATAACGCTGTCTGTATCTCATTTCAGGATCAGAAAATGCATCGTGCACCTTACCATCAGCATCCGTCTTCACCACAGGAAGTGGTTTTAAACTTTTAGAAAGTACCGTAAGTTCGGTTACGTTCACTGAGATTTCTCCTACTTTAGTTTTAAACACTTGCCCCTTAATTCCGATAACATCACCGATATCAAGAAGTTTTTTGAACACCGTATTATACATGGTTTTGTCCTCCGTAGGAGCGACTTCGTCACGATTTACATAGATCTGCATACGTCCTGTCGAATCTTTCAATTCTGCAAAAGAAGCAGAACCCATAATACGACGGTTCATCATACGACCGGCCAAAATGACCTCTTTACCTTCCATAGTGTCGAAATTATTCAAAATTTCTTCTACAGTAGCGGTGCGTTTAAATTCTTCAGCTGGATAAGGGTTTATACCTAGGTCTCTTAATTTCTGGAGAGACTCCCTTCTAATAATCTCTTGCTCTGATAATTGCATTGCTGATAAATTGTTTAATTTTTATAAGCCGCAAAGATACAATCTAATAGGTTCTTAAGCAAAAGTCCACTCTATTAAAGTTCCTTTAAAGTTTGGAGTTCCTAGGGAGAATTGTATATTTGCAGCAATGTCAATTTAAGGCATTAGTTGTGTTGTTTGGTAGGCGTAACCTACCACGGTTTTATAACCAATGGAAAGCATCCCTTAATTGGGAGGCTTTTTTTTATGTCTTTATTTTCCAGGTCTTAAAGCCCAAAAAATTCCCCCTTCACAGGCCAGAATGCATCCATGAAATAGTAGAGTAGGATAAAGCAAACAAAAATCTTAAGTCCTGTAGAAACTAAGAATCCTAAAAAGGAACCTAGTGCGGCTTTAAAGGCTTTTGTGAAATCTTTTGAATCGTGTAAGAGCTCACCGATCAAAGCACCAACAAAGGGACCAAAAATGATTCCCAAAGGTCCGAAGAATAATCCTATTAAGGCTCCGGCAAGGGAGCCCTTGGTTCCTGCCTTGCTTCCTCCGAATTTTTTAGTTCCCATCGCAGGAATGAAGTTATCCACCACGGTCAAGATGATCACAATAACTAAGCTTACCCATAGAACAGTTCTGTTTGCGGGAACAGGTTCCGTATAATATAGGGCAGCCAATCCTAACCAGCTGGCCATGGGTCCTGGGAGTACCGGTATGAAACTTCCGATAAGTCCAATAAACATCAAAACGATTCCTAAAATAAGCAAAAATATATCCATAGGATAAAAGTACTAATTCTAGGGGAACTGCCTTTTTATTTTTTTTAACTAAAAAATTAGTTCAAACTAATTATTTAGTTATATTTGTAAGTATCCATGTATCAAATGATTATAAAAATGAAAGAACTTACTAAAGCAGAAGAAGAAATAATGCAAGTCCTCTGGAGCTTGGAAAAGGCAAGTATAAAAGATGTTATCGCTTGTATGAAAGAGCCTAAACCGGCTTATAATACGGTCTCTACAATTGTAAGAATCTTGGAGCGAAAAGAATTCGTTGGTCACAGTCCTAAGGGTAGGGGCTTTATATATTTCCCTTTGGTAGAGAAAGAAGCCTATTCAAAACAATCCTTAGATAAAATCGTTGGAAATTATTTTCAGGGCTCTTTGAGTTCTATGGTATCCTTTTTTGTTAAATCTAACGAAATGAAAACGGGTGAATTGGATGAGATTATGCAAATTATTGAAGCATCTAAAAACAAGGAACAATGATAGTTTATATTTTACAAGTAGTATTTTTTCAGTTAGTAGCTATTGTTTTTTATGACATAGCCTTGTCTAAATTATCCTTTTTCAAGGGAAACAGGATCTATCTCATAGGAATCTTCCTAATCTCCTTTGTACTTCCTTTTTTAGGAGGTTTCTTCAATGGTGATTCGGCGGCGCTAATAAGCGAAATACAAGTTCAAGAGATTGTGGTCGATCAAGTAGAAAACTTAAATAGTATAGAAAAGGAGTTTCATTATAACGGTTTTTTGATTCTGTACTTAGCTGGTCTAAGCATAGGATTATTTTATCTTGGAAGGGGAGTAGTTGATTTAATATCTCTTTGGAAGAATTCAAGTAGACGTAAGTTTAATGGATTTTCTGTACTGATCTCTAAAGAGAAGATAAGTGCCTTTTCTTTTTTCAATTTGATTTTTATTTCGGAGCGACAGTTTAAGGAGAACAGAGCAGTTATTTTGAGACATGAATTAATGCATTGTAGAGCCTTTCACAGTATGGATAAAACCCTCTTTTCTATTTTTAAAGTACTGATGTGGTTTAACCCTATAGTCTATTTGTATGCCGCACGTTTAGCCGAGGTACACGAGTATCAAACGGATTATCGTTCTATTAAATTTAACAACTTAAATGGCTATATAGACCAGTTACTCAATGAGACCTTTCAGACCGAAAATATAAATTTCGTCAACCCCTTTTATCAAAAGAGTTTAATCAAAAAGAGAATAGTTATGTTATTGAAAAAACCAAACCAAAAATCTAATGCTATACGCTATGTATTGATCATTCCAATGTTATTAATGATGCTATTTGTTAGTTCTTGTACCGAGGAAGATACGATGGAAGATTTACCAATGTTGTCGGAAACTGAACTTGAAGCAAGACAATCTCTTCCTTTTTCTGTAATTGAACAAGTTCCTGTTTATCCCGGCTGTGATGAACTCAGCGAGGAGGATACGAGAGCTTGTTTGAATAGAAATATGCAACTATATGTGGCAGAGAATTTTAATGTTGACCTTGTTAAGAACTTAGGGCTTAAACCGGGAAAGAAACGAATTTTTGTCATGTTTACCATAGATGCTAATGGGCAAGTAACTAATGTAAAAGCTAGAGCACCACATCCAAAACTAGAAGATCAAGCAATTAAGGTCATTTCAAGTATACCGGATATGACACCTGCCTTCCATGAGGGAGAACGTGTAACGGTTAAATATTCTATGCCTATAGTATTTAATGTGGAAGAATAAGTTTCTATGAAAAAGAGAATTATACTTATTATTTGCCTGTGGATGATTGCTAATTTGGGAGCTCAAAACTCCCAAAATCCACAACGTGAATTTGCACAGCTTAAACAATCCGGGCAGTTATTAGAACAGGTTCGCTTTCTGACCGAACATCAAGACTTTGAAACCGAGCAGGAGGAATTAGCCTATGTTTATTTGAGTCTTGGTAATTATAAGTTGGCTCAAGAAAATTTATTAAAATACATTGCGAAGGACTCCGCAAATATTAAGGCTCATTTAAGTCTAGCCACTTGTTATAAGATGCGATCTTATACTAAAAAGGCCTATTTCACCTATGTGGATGTGCATCAGTTGGATTCTACTAATGTTGAAGCTTTGGTTAATTTAGGACGTCTTTCCACCAAACTTAAGGCTAAAGGATCTGTGGGATACTATAAACAACTTATTGCTCTTAATCCAGATAATCCTAAATGGTATGAAGCTCTTGGAGATAAATATAATTTGAGCCATAACTTGAATGAAGCTCACAGTTATTATTTAAAAGCATACCGATTAGATGAGGAAAGCTTGACTTATATTTTTAGAATGGCTCAGAGCCATAAGAAACTCAGAGAAGCTGATTCTTCAAGGTATTATATAAATAAAGGTCTTGGTGTGGATCCTGGTAATAGCGCGTTTACAAAGCTTCTTATGTCAAATATGTATAAAAACAAGGAATACGATAGTCTTTTAATTCTTGCTGAGAAAAGAATAGAGGCAGACCGAAGAGATTTTACTGCCTATCAGTATGCTGGTCTTGCGGCTATGAAACTTGAGCAATGGGATATTTCAGAAAAATACTTGAGAGTGGCTTGGATCATAGATAGGGAAGCAATAGCGGCCTATTATATGGGTTTAATGTATGAGGCAAAGAAAGATTATAAAATGGCTTTGTCTTATTTTCAGATAAGTATAGATGAGGTTAATAGAGATAATGATGATGAATACTATCATATGGCTGAGATCTATTATAAAATGGATCAAGGACACAAAGCCTATGAATACTATAAAAAGGCGTATCAGGCAAATGGTGGTAGTTCTAAGGCCTTGTATAACTTGATTATACTTTCTGATAAGATAGAAACGGATAAGCAAATTGTTTATAATTATTTAGAGCGGTATAATGGTCGATTTGAGTCTAGAGACGAAAAGAAGACGGCCTATGTTCAAGCCAGAATGAAGGAGATCGAAAAAGAGTACTTTATGAGAGGGGAATCACTGAATTAACAAAATTTTATTTCGTAAATTGAGGCAAGAAATAAATTTGATGTTCTCAAGAGTACTTTTATTTAGTATTGCAGTTTGTCTAGGAAGTTGTCAAGCCGATTCCCGAGGTTTATCGGAGTCTTTGCTACCTCCAATGGATACTATTATTGACTATCATAAACTAGATGAGCTTCCTTTGTTTGTAAGTTGTGGGGAGTTGACCACAAAATTTGACAGAGAGCTTTGCACAAGAGATAGTCTTTATGTTAAAATAGCAGTTCCCCTGTTGAGTGAGACATTTTATAGTTCTCAAAGTATGAATTCTTCTATTCAAGTGAGACTTCTAGTATCTAAGAAGGGAGAAATGAGCTTGCATGAGGTCCAGCCTCAAAATGCCTTAGATTCACTGCCTAATTTCAAAAAAAGTTTGGAAAAAGTTTTAAAGGGGATTGAACCTTTGAAACCGGCCATAAAAAATGGGCAAGCTGTAAAGGTTATTTACAATTTGCCCATAGATTTTATAATGGAATCAAGCTAATCTTCAGTAAGCATTTTCCAAAGTTTATCTTTTAATTCATCGAGATTTTGATGTGCAACAGAAGAGAAAAAGATATAAGGAACATCCTTCGGGATATCTTCTTTAAATTCTTCCATTAACTCCTCATCCAACATATCAGATTTAGAAATCCCTAAGAGTCTTTTTTTATCTAACAATTCAGGATTGTGCATTTTCAATTCATTCAACAAGACTTCATAGGCCTTTTTGACATCATCAGTATCTGCAGGAATCAAGAACAGTAAGGTTGAATTACGCTCAATATGTCTTAAGAATCTATGTCCTAAACCTTTTCCTTCATGAGCTCCTTCTATAATTCCAGGAATATCAGCCATAACAAAGGACTGCTGATTTCTATAGGCTACAATCCCTAAGTTAGGTTTAAGGGTTGTAAACTCGTAATCTGCAATCTTAGGTTTGGCAGCAGTGATCACTGAAAGTAAGGTAGATTTTCCTGCATTAGGGAATCCTACTAATCCAACATCAGCTAAAATTTTTAATTCAATTTGAAACCACCCATCTTGCCCTGGAATCCCAGGTTGAGCATAACGAGGTGTTTGGTTGGTTGAGGATTTAAAGTGCCAGTTTCCTAGCCCACCTTTACCACCAGGAAGTAGGATTTTCTCCTCTCCATCTTCCATGATTTCAAAAAGAATTTCATTCGTTTCAGTATCTCGGACTATCGTTCCTAATGGTACTTCTACTATAGCGTCCTCTCCATCTTTACCTGTAGACCTACTGCTAGATCCATCTCCACCATGTTCTGCTCTAGAGTGCTTCAAAAACCTCAAGTGGTGCAATGTCCACAAGGCCTTGTTTCCTTTAATGATGACGTGACCTCCTCGACCTCCGTCTCCACCATCTGGACCACCTTTAGTTATGTATTTCTCACGATGTAAGTGAGCGGATCCACGTCCTCCTTTACCAGAGGCCGCATATATTTTGATATAATCGATGAAATTCCCGTCCGTCATGTCTCTTTCTAAATGTTATACTTATAGTTTATCTATTACAGAAGTCAACCTTGAAGTTACTTCGTCTATAGATCCCACACCATCTACTGCGTAGAAAGAGTTTTGTTTTGCGTAATATTCTTTTACTATTTCAGTCTTAGTTCTATACTCTTGAAATCTATTGCGAATTTTTGATTCATCTTGGTCATCAGCACGTCCACTAACTTTTCCGCGCTCCAATAAGCGAGCAACTAATAAATCTTCATCTACCTCTAGGGCTAACATTCCATTGATTCCTTCTCCTTTTTCAAGTAAAAAGGCATCTAGGGCCGCTGCTTGATCTTGAGTTCTAGGAAAACCATCGAAGATAAAACCGTTTGCTTCAGGATGTTTTTCAACCTCGGCTTGCAGCATGTTGATGGTAACTTCGTCTGGAACTAAATTCCCATGATCCATATAACTCTTCGCTAAAAGACCTAGTTCTGTTTCATTTTTGATGTTGAATCTAAATACATCTCCTGTAGAGATATGCTCAAGATTGTACTTTTCTTTTAAGACGTCAGCTTGAGTTCCTTTTCCAGCACCTGGAGGGCCGAACAACACAATGTTTTTCATTTTTGGGGCTTCTGTTAATTGATATACATCTGATAAATTTCTTCCGATTTCATTATAATCTAAACCGTATCCTACAATAAATTTGTCCGGAATTGAAATACCAATATAGTCAATTGCTAATTCTTTTTTATATACTTCTGGTTTAAAGAATAAGGTTGCTATTCGCAATTCTTTAATACCAGTATTTTCAAATATTCTATAAATTTCTTGAAGGGTATTTCCAGTATCAATAATATCTTCTAAAATGATAACGGTTCTTCCTTTAAGATCTTGGTTTAATCCAATCAATTGTTTGGTTTGTCCTGTAGAAGATGTTCCTTCATACGAGGCCATTTTCACGAAGGAAAGCTCACATTGATTAGGGTATTCTCTAATAAAGTCTGCCACAAACATAAAAGAACCATTCAAAATTCCGATGAACAGTGGATTTGTATCCTGGTCTAGGTCTCTTGCAACCTCATAGGCCATGCGTTTTACCTGTGTAGCTATCTCTTGGTCAGTGATATATCTTTTGAAGTGTTTATCTTCTAATTTTATCAAACTCATTATCGAAAATTTTTCGCAAAGTTACTAAATTCTAACGCTAATAAATAAAAAAAACCGTTTTGATAATTCAAAACGGTTTTTTACTAGTCTAGACTAGATTATTTCTTGTCTTCGCCTTCTTTTTTAGAAGTATCATACATCACTGGAGTTGCGATGAACAATGAAGAGTAAGTACCTACAATTACACCGATGATAAGTGCAAACATAAAACCTCTAATAGAATCTCCTCCGAAGAAGAAGATTGCTAATAATACTACTAAGGTAGTAAGAGAAGTGTTTATTGTTCTACCAAGGGTACTTGATAAGGCCTTGTTAATTGTATTATATGCTTTTGCTGTCGGATGATCTTTTGTAAACTCTCTAATTCTATCGAAAATTACCACCGTATCATTCAGAGAGTAACCAACTACTGTTAGTAGGGCTGCGATGAATGATTGACCGATTTCCATATCAAAAGGCATGAATTTATAAGTCAATGAGAATACAGAAAGTACGATTAAGATATCGTGGAATACGGCTACAACTGCTCCAAGAGAGAATTGCCATTTTCTAAATCTCAATAAAATGTATAGGAACACTACTAATAAAGATCCGATAACTGACCATCCTGCAGCGGTTTTAATATCATCTGCAATAGTTGGTTCAACTTTCATATAAGAATAGATTCCAACAGTTTGACCGTCATATCCACCTTGGAACTGTTCAAAAGTAGTTCCTTGTGGTAAATCAGC
>JBMYWH010000002.1:0-163431 GCA_049607205.1 Flavobacteriaceae bacterium
TTGTTTTGTTTTCAAACTTGCTCACTCTTTATCCGCAAGCCTTGTTTGTTTTGTTTTCAAACTTGCTCACTCTCTATCCGCAATCCTTGTTTGTTTTGTTTTCAAACTTGCTCACTCTTTATCCGCAAGATTTGATTGTTTTGTTTTCAAACTTGCTCATTCTTTATCCGCAAGTCTTGTTTGTTTTGTATTCAAACTTGCTTACTTTTTTATCCGTAAGCCTTGCCATTAACCACAACGTTCCGGAATATGATCAGACCGACGTTAGGAGGATTGATTATATTCCTTGTTAGGCGAAGTTTATATTATCAGTTATGCTTTTGGGTCGAATTTGATTCCGATTGTAGCTCCAAACAAAGCCCCTCCAGATCCCATTAAACCATCAATACTAGCATTTACTCCTGTGTAAATGTTGTTTTTAAATAGATAATTATAACTTAAAATGATGTTCATGCCAAAACCAGAATCTGATTCAGTACTGATATAGTAAGGGTCGGAACTGTTGATTGTGTAATAGTTTATTGTTGACTCCACGTTTGACTTGTATCCTACTCCAACGGCTATTGCCAAGTTGTTTTTCTTTTGTTTGTCTTTGTAGTTGCTTCCTAGAATATTGAATTCAATCATAATATTAGTTGAAGTGAAATTCAATCCTCCATTTTCCGTTCCTTTAAGATCGGTTTGTTCTGCAAATAGTGGTTCTTCTCGTTTTTCATTCCATTCTGCATATACACCGCTAGTTCGAACTGTAGATGCGTATGTGAAATTTGGTTTGATGCTAATTACACCAGAGAGTGGTATTCCTACTTCTGTTGCAATGAAAAAACCGTCTGCTGGTTCTTCGATGAAGGATGGTCCTATATTTAGATTTAGTTTCCAAAGCTTTTCTTGAGCAGATGAGAATTGAATTGTAAAAATTAGGATTAATAGGGGTAATGATTTTTTGAACATTTTATTTTTGGTTATTTGTTGGTTTTAATTTCGCCTAACGTCCCCGTATATGACTAGTCCGAAGATATGAGGATTAGTTATATGCGATGTTGTGCCTAGTTTTTATTTTGGTGTGTATATCGTTATACCTCTTATGGTTCCAGTTTTGGTATTTATAGAAACTGAAATAACTTGAGGTAGACTTGTTGTTTTGAAATCGAGATTGTAAAAATTATCCCCAAGCTTAGCATAACCCTTTAGGTTTAAGGTCTCTGTATTTATTTGATTCGATTGTACTAGAAGGTTGTTTTCATTTTCAATGTGTTCAATTATCTTGCTCTTAGCTAACTTGGTCATTGATTCTTTCCAAGGAAAATATTCTTTTGAAAAGTTAGCTTCATCCATTAAGCGAATACTTTGATTTACCCTTGAGATATAGCTCCATTTACCATCTACTTGTTTTCTAATTAATAATACCGCCTTATATCCTTGTACTTTTTCACCATCTTGTATTAAGGATTCTTCAATTGCCATTACTCCGTTTTCATGTGCTTGATCAAAAGCAATTCTCGAGAGTTTGTATTTAAAGTAGGAAGAAGTGATGTTGGCACTATTATGGAATTCAACGTTATTTTCAAGATTAATTTTATTTAAGTCTAAAAACTGATCTTTATTATGTTGGGTTGATTTAATAATCTGATCAAAGATTAAATTGTATTCCTCTATGTCATATCTGTGTTTAGATATTTTAGGGTTGTTTTCTATGAAACTTGATACAGTTCCTAAAGTATCTGATAAAAGGATGTATTTGGGTTGTTCAGAATGGGCGTTTTGAATATCTATAAGATAGCGTTCTTTTAAGATGAAATCATTCAATACATCATTTAAAACCTTCAATTCATCGTCGTTGACCTCTTGAATTGAGTTACAACTAACAAGAGGAACCAGTAAAAGAATAATGACAAATATTCTCACTTTTAAAATTGTTGATGTTATGAAATTTTTATTCATTTTTTAATTATGCACAACGTTCTGGTATATGATTAGTGCGACGCAGGAGCATTAATTATATGCCTTGTTAGCCACTGTGTTTATTGCTTGTTAAAAAAGCTGATTCTTTCTATTTTAACTTCCTTTAATTGATTGTGCTTGTATTCAGTTTTAATTTTTAATCAGACGTTTCGTTGTTATTTTGGTGAAGCTTAATATTATCTATTGGAACATCTCCTTTGATAAAATGTGCGTTTGAAGCACTTAAATAAATAGTTTGTTTAAGTGTTTGAAAAACACCACTTTTTACAGATATGTACACCGCAGAATCTGTACGTTGAGTTTTGATTTCTTTTATATCGGTATAGTCTGAAATCTTGAAATATTTAGGTTCATAACCTAATTCATGGGGACTCATAAAGATGTATATGTCTTCGTTACTATTTTCAGTTTCTAGCGGAAGGGACTTTTCATTATAAACAGTATATATATTCAAATAAAAGTGACTATTCCCAAATGATTGCCTTAGATTTAAATTTTTCATAAAATTGATGTCATTTGGAGGTGTTCTAGAGTATGAAATTGAGTTTATTCTGTCATATCTATAGTTTGGGTCTTTATCGTCTGGGTATCCCAAAGATTCTTTAGTTGCTATTGTATCTAGTATATTGAATCCAAGTTTTTTTGAGTAAACGTTTGGCGCTGTATATGAACGTTTATTGAACAAAATATATTTATTCTTTCCACTAAGACTGTCAATAATTTGTCTATTCTTGTCGTTTGTTTTTCGTACTTCTTTTAACCTTGAGTACAGCCCTTCAATCCTTGATTCTAAAAGTTCATTTTTATGTATTAAAGATTCATTTTTTTTAATCAATATTTCGTTTTTCGTTGAGTCTGTCGAACACGAGATTATTGAAATGATAGATAAAATAAGAATTAAGTTTTTCATTTTTTTATAGTGGCTAACTATTTTGGATATGAAAAGTACCTGTCAATAGTTTTTAGTTAAGTTTATAATATGGGCTTATTTGATCTATTAGGTTATGTTTAATAAATTCTCCTAGGTATTTTTCATATCCATTGTTGTGTGCTTTCTGATGACGTTTGCTTGTAGGAAAGTGTATTGTTTGTATTCATTTAAGTGCTTATAAAGGCAAGATTTCAATAATTCTTCCGTTTGTTTTTTATAAACTCAATTCCAATCGATGAATGACTTCATCACTTATAATTTCCTTTATAAAAAACGCAATAACATTTAGACCTTCTTAAGCATTGAGGAATCAACCTTCCACTTTAATTCAAGACTTAGTCGAGTCATTATATTGCACTACAACGTTCTTGAATATGATTAGTCCGACGTTAGGAGGATTGATTATATTCATTGTTAGCAATAGTTAATTGCTTAGTCCAATTTATTATTTGATTCGTAGCATTTTGATCAATTTCATATATTGCATCTTCTTGATTTATATCCAGTGTCGGTGTTAGATAATGATTTAAGCCATGAATTATATTGATATTAATATATGGATTTTGGAAACTTTCTAAGAGCTTTTGGTTATCATTAGGGTTTATAAATGTATCATACGACCCAATAATATACAGTAATGGTATTTGAATATTTTTGTATGTGGCTTCATAATTTTGTTTTAATAAATCAGTAAGTGTTGGAAATGTCCAAAACGAGAATCTATCATAATTCTTTTTAGTATAGCCAGCTTGTTTCGCTTCCTTTTTTATTTTTTTGCAAAGTTTTAAATGATCATCATTTATGTTTTTTTCAATAACTTGTTGAACCACTTCTATAATTTCGATTTTATCTTCAATATTGTCGTAATTTAGAGTGTCATCAAATGAATTTCGACCTGTTTTAATTTGGTGTTTTAGAAATTCCCCATGTTTTTGTACTGGTGTGGCCCATTGAATGGTAAAGTCAACCTCTATCCCTGATTCAATAGCACCAATAGTTGCCATACCTCCCATACTATGGCCGAGTAGTCCTATTGATTTGTTTTGAAGGATATTCTCTTTTTTAATAGTTTTTATGGCATAAATTAAATCTTCCGTCATTTGAGATATTCCATACTCGTAAGCTGTGTTTTTCCCCTGAGATTTTCCAACCCCTCGCTCATCATATCTATATACGGCGATATTATTTTTTAGAAATTGTTCACTTAATTTTGGATGTGAACCTCTTGTGTCAGGACCTGTTCCTGGAACAATAATTATGACTTGTTCAAATTCTTCATTAGGGATTGATAATGTTCCATAAAGTTGAATTTTTTCTTTTTCATTCATAAAACTCACCTCTATTTTAGAGTAAGAGTTGTTTTTTTTCAATTGATTAATTGATGAAAACGAATTTTGAGCGGATAAAGTTGAAACAAAAAATATTAAGATTACAAATAGTGTTTTTTTCAATTTATATTGTGTTTTGATAATTATTGCTAACGTTCCCGTATATGATTAGTGTCCCGAAGGGCATTAATTATATGCGATGTTATGTCTTGTTTGTTTTTGTTGTTGAAACTTATATCCTATATGTATACCAAACATTCCAAAAGCAGATTCTGACCCAGATGGATTGTAATCTATTGCAGCATTTATACCAAGAACTATGTTGTTTTTTAAATTATAGTTAAGATCTATTCGCGATAACATCGATAGCTCAGATTCCGAGTAAACAGAAGCTGAGTCCGGAGGACTATTTGTCGATCCGTTATGATTGTAATATAAGGATTGTGACCAATTTTTAAAACTAGGACCAATCCCTAAATTGAAATTAAATCTATTTGAATCTTTACCATTTAGAAAATTGAATATAAAGAGTACACTTGTAGAAACGACAATTTGACCACTTGATTCTTGTGGAGTTTGGTCTTCATTAAATTTAGTAAATGTAAAACCATCCTTATCAGTTGTGAAATGGATGTAATCTGATTTTATAGAAGACCCATAACTGAATGTAGGAGCGATAGAAAATATTTTTTTTGAAATTGGAATTTTAAGTTGAGAAGAGAAGAAATAACCATCTGCAAAATCCCAAGTTGCGGAGGAACCTGTTGCCAAACTAACTTCCCATTTGTTTGTTTGAGCTAAAGTTAGTTGTGATGAAATTATAATTAGAGCTATTAATATTGATTTCTTTTTCATGCTTTTTTTATTTTATTAGAAGATATACCCAAAGCCTATTTTAACCATAAGAACATCGGCTAAACTGATTTGACTCTTGTTAAACCCATGGAAAGGGATTAATGCTCCCGTAGCCCATTCAAAATTGAAACTCTTACCAATCATTCTACGTGCTCCATAGTTAATTGTTGCTGCTCCAGTTGAATTAGATTTGTAGTTATAATCTCCTGCTATTTCGCTAAAATTGACTAGTGTTCCGACGGAGAAATAATTTGCTGAATTTCCATCAATCCTTTTACCTTTTTGTATTCTTCTTTTCAAGTTGTAATAGTATTTGTAGTTAAGGGAAAGAGATGGAATAATACCCCATTGATCATTTACAAATAACCCAGATGATACATAGAAACCTAGCCCAGCTTCTAATCTCAGACTTGAATTATTTGTTAGTTTAATTTCATCATATAGGGTTACCGGGTTTAATCCAATACTAATGCCCAAAATGTTTTTCTCGAGTGTTGCGTTCTGTGCGAATGATATCATTGGGATATATACTAGACATAAGATTATTAATTTTTTCATAGAACTTTATTATTTATTTTATAAGACATAACTTGTTATATGGCACGACTTCGTCGGGTTAGTCCCATGGGAATTACGGGATAACGCTTGGTTTTTTGTGCTGATATTGGTGGGTCCTGGAAGGTTTTGGGCTGGCTTGAGGTGGCTTTTGGGGCGTTCAGGCTTTGGCAAGTTTGGTTTTGGGGCTCGGGAAATTGGTTCACTTTGGAATGAGTTTCGGAGTCCTTTTCATCATCTTTTTCATTCTACCTTGGGTGTCTTGTTTTGTGAGATACTTGTGGTAGCCGAGCATGACCGAGGTCATGGTTTTTCTTTGCAATTTCTTTAAAGCCCTTAGACGTGACTTGGTTTATGCTCAAGAGTTCTAGGGGTTCCTTGTGCAATGTAATAAAAATGTTCGGATGTTCAAAGTGCATGTTTATGTAGTTGATGTGTTTAGGTGTTTTGGTCCGATTTGGGGTCGGGGAGTTTGAGGTTGTGGGAGAGTAGGAGGTTGGCTCTGGGGTCTTGTTGTTGGAGGAGTCTGCGGACGCTTTGGTCCAGGGGGCTTTTGATCGAGAGTAGGTCTCGGCGGGTGACGTGGGTATAGATCATGGTGGTTTCTGGACGAGAATGGCCTAAGAGTTCTTGGATATAGCGTAGGTTGATACCGTTTTCTAAAAGGTGGGTGGCGTAGGAGTGGCGAAGGGTGTGGGGGCTGACGTTTTTTGAGATACGGGCTCTTTTACAGTTTCTTTTGATGAAGGCGCGAATGCTTGAGGCGCTATAGCGTTTTCCGGGGCGTCCTTCGGCAAAGAAGATTTGAGGGCGGAAGGTGCTGAAGTAGTTTTGGAACAAAGGGAGGAAACTTTCGGCGAGCATGACTTGGCGGTCCTTGTTTCCTTTGGCGCTGCGAATAAGTACTTGTCGTCGGTCGATGTCTAGATCTTGGAGTTTGAGGTTGAGTAGTTCGGAAACTCTTAAGCCTGAGGCGTAGATCAGGGCGGTGATGGCGCGGTGTTTTAGGTTTTGGGTACAGCGGATCAGGTCAATAACCTCTTCTGGAGAGAGTACTGTGGGGAGTTTTGATTCTTTTTTTGGGGAGATCAGGTGGATTTCTTGGATAGGGCAGTTGGGGAAGCGTTTGATGAAATGCTTCATGGCCGAGATGAATTGTCGGTGGGTGGAGGTGGCTACTTGTTTGGGAAGTAGTTGGGTTTCGATGTGGGTTTGTAGATTGTGTTGAGTGAGTTGATTGAGTTCAGTATTGGGATGGTCTAGGAGGAAATTTGCTACAAATGTGCAATAGACATGGCGTGTTGATTTAGAATATCTTCTGGATAAGAGATAGGTGTTAAAGGTCTTGATGTTTTGTTTGTGTAAGGGGCTTAAGCGTTGAAAAACATTGAGGTTTGGGTGTTTGGTGCTAAGTTTTGTTTTGGTTTTTGACTCGGGGAGTTCGATACGCCATTTGAGTGAGGCGTGCATGTTGAGTTGCTCCCTGATTTTTTCAATGTGATATGAACTGTCTGGAACATGCCAACACCTGTAGGTGGAGCTGTATCGTCTTCCGGGGATTTTTTTGACTTGGTAATTCAGGGTGTGAAGAGGTATGAAGTCAATCTTCAACCTGGAGCTATTGTTTATATAAATTCGTTCGATATAGACTAGAGACTTGTAAGCCATGAGTGTGTGTTTATTGGAGAACGGAGGAATTTGTGATTTTGGTGAAGTGGTCAGGGGAATTAATTGCTTAAATTTAGGGGATGTTTAATTTGAGATGATATGTGGGAAGAATTTTTTGATTGTCCTTTTTGTGGGGCTGGGATTTCGGCTTTGTTGGATCCTTCGGTAGCTAGGCAGCGTTATATAGAGGATTGTGAGGTTTGTTGTAGGCCGATGATTTTAGAGCTGAGTTTTGAGGATGGGCTGTTGACTGGGTTTCAGGTGACGGCGGTGGAACAGTAAAAGGATGTTTGAGTGCTTGAGTTGTTTGAAGCTAAACTAGGTGGTGAGGGTGATGGCAGTGGTGCAGTAGGAGAGTTTGTATAGAAGTGCTGTGGGGTGGCTTGAGTATGTGGAGAGAATTGTGTAGTTTCGTGTGCATAAATTTTTTACCCCTTTATTTGACTAGATTATGGATGAGTTTTTATTGTATGTGCAGATTGGATTGAATCATGTGCTGGATTTAAATGGTTATGACCACATATTGTTTTTGGTGGCTTTGTTGGCGGTTTTTGGCTTCAAGGATTTGAAGCAGGTGCTGTATTTGGTGACCTTTTTTACCTTGGGTCATACGATTACTTTGGCCTTAAGTGCTTATGGGGTGATTTCGGTGAATATTGGCTTGGTGGAATGGTTGATTCCATTGACGATTTTGATCACTTGTGTGACGAATATCTTTAAGGCGAGTACGCCGGTAAGGAGTCATCATTGGAATGTGAATTTGATTTATGCCTTGATTTTTGGATTGGTGCATGGTTTGGGTTTTTCGAACTATTTTAGAATGATCATCGGGAAATCTGAGTCTAAATTATTACCTTTATTAGAGTTTGCGCTTGGGATCGAATTAGCTCAGGTAATTATAGTAGTGATTTTCCTAGGTCTTTATGCAGTTTTTTCAGGGGTGTTCAACATCAAGAGAAGGGATTGGATTTTAGTTGTTTCCTCTATAGTGATTGGATTTGTGATTCCTATGCTGATAGAGCGCTGGCCTTTTTAAAAAAAGAGAATGAATAAAGAATTGAAATACCACAGGGCTTATATGCGTATGGCTTTAGAGTGGGCTAAGTTATCTCACTGTTCGCGTAAGCAAGTAGGGGCCTTGATTGTGAAGGATCGCATGATTATTTCTGATGGATATAATGGGACTCCAACGGGCTTTGAGAATACTTGTGAGGATGAGCATGGGCAGACCAAGTGGTATGTGTTGCACGCTGAGGCCAATGCGATTTTGAAAGTGGCAGGCTCGACCCAGAGTGCACGAGGAGCGACGCTTTATATTACCATGTCGCCATGTAAGGAATGTTCTAAATTGATTTATCAATCTGGAATTACCAAGGTGGTGTATTTGGATGCCTATAAGGATCAGACTGGTTTGGACTTTTTAGACAAAGCAGGTGTGGAGCTTTTGCATTTGAGTGACTTGGGGGCTTAGGGTAAGTTTTTTGGCCTTGGGCCGACTAAAAAAAATATGATGAACAACAATAGAACACCTATATACATTTCTATCGCCGTGGTGGTGGGGATTGTGCTTGGGAGTTTTCTGGATTTCCCTGCGGGGACGGTTTTTCCAGACGGCTCTAAGGAGGCGAAAATCGACCGTTTGATCAGCTATATTGAAGATTCCTATGTGGATCAGGTCAATGTAGATGAGTTACTTGATGGGGCGATCAAAGAGATCTTGGGGGAATTGGATCCTCATTCTGTGTATATTCCTAGGGACAGGATTGGGGCGGTTCGTGAGAATATGCAAGGAAATTTTGTGGGTATTGGAGTTCAATTTTCGGTAAGAAAAGACACGATTGTAGTGTCTCGTCCTATTGAAGGAGGGCCTAGTTTTGCAGCAGGGATTCGTTCGGGAGATCGGATTTTGATGGCGGATAGTGATACCTTGTATGGTAAGGGACTCTCTAGTGGAGATATTGTGAAGCGTTTGAAGGGAGAGCCTGATTCTCCGGTGGCTTTGCAGGTGTATCGCAAGGCTACTAATGAGCAGTTGGAGTTTGATATCAGGCGCGGGTCTATTCCGATTCGTTCGGTGCCTGTGTATTTTATGTTGACTCCGGATGTGGGCTATTTGAAATTAGAGCGTTTTTCTAGGACTTCTTATAATGAATTTAAAGGGGCACTTGACTTTTTGCAAAGTAGAGGGATGCAGACCTTGGTTTTTGACCTTCGGGGAAATCCGGGAGGTTATATTGATATGGCGACTCGTATTACCGATGAGTTTTTGCCGGATAATAAGTTGATTGTTTATACAAAAGATAATAAGGGGACGATTGAGAATGATTATGCGACCAAGTATGGAGACTTTGAGAAGCAGTCGGTGTATGTGCTGATTGATGAAGGGTCTGCTTCGGCTTCGGAGATTGTTTCAGGAGCCTTGCAAGACAATGATCGAGGCGTGATTCTGGGGCGTCGAAGTTTCGGAAAGGGCTTGGTACAACAGGAATTGGATTTAGGTGATGGTTCGGCAGTGCGCTTGACGATTGCGAGATATTATACGCCTTCGGGGCGTTCGATTCAGAAACCTTATACAGAATATGAGGATGATTATATGTCGCGCTATCGTTCGGGAGAATTGTTCACTAGAGATAGTATACATGTGGTGGATTCTTTGAAGTTTACCACCCCTGGAGGTAAGGTGGTCTATGGAGGTGGAGGGATCATTCCCGATGTTTTTGTGGGGATGGATACTTTGAGAAATAAAGAGTTTAATGCCTTTTTTAGACGCAATGTTCATGAGAAGATTTTTGAGTATGTGGATGCTAATCGCTTTAATTTAGAGCGTTGGGATCTGGATGAATATATGCTAATGTATACGGTACCGGAATCTGTGATTGAGGATTATTTGGTGTCAAATGATGTGGATGATTTATCTGCAGAGCAGGTGGAGATGTTAGAGGACTATCTGAAATCTTTGGTGGGTCAACAGCTTTTCGGAGATGAAGGTTATTACCGCATGGAGGCTCGAAGTGATTTGATGATTCAAAAAGTTTTGCAGCTGGAAAGTGAGGCTGGAAAAGATGTACTACCTTTGTAGCAGATTCACTGATTTATGAAAATTTATTTTGCTTCTGATCAACATTTAGGCGCTCCTACGATGCAGGAGAGCTTGGTGCGTGAAAAGAGATTTGTCAAGTGGCTTACTTCCATAGAGGAAGATGCAACAGCCCTATTTTTACTAGGAGATTTATTTGATTTTTGGTTTGAGTATCAAACGGTGGTGCCTAAGGGGTTTTCGAGAACTTTAGGGAAACTCAGTGAGTTTTCTGATCGCGGTATTCCGGTATATTTCTTTGTGGGGAATCACGATTTGTGGATGGCTAAATACTTAGAAGAGGAATGTGGAGTGAAAGTGTTTCATAAACCTGAGGTCTTTGACTTCGGTGGGAAGAAGTTTTTTATAGGCCACGGAGATGGTTTGGGGCCCGGAGATAAGGGTTATAAGCGTATGAAGCGTGTGTTTACCAATAAGGTTTGTCAATGGGCGTTTAGATGGTTTCATCCGGATTTAGGAGTGAAATTAGCCCAGTATTTATCGGTGAAGAATCGATTGATCTCGGGAGAGGAAGATGTGGTTTTCCTGGGGGCGGATCAGGAATGGTTGGTGCTTTATGCTAAGAGAAAATTAGAAGCTGAGCACTATGATTATTTTATGTTTGGGCACAGACATTTGCCTATGGTTGTAGATCTGGGTCAGGATTCTACTTATATTAATACGGGGGATTGGATTTCCTATTTTTCTTATGCGGTCTTCGATGGAGATAAGATGCAGCTGAGGTATGACGACGAGCGAGTGCCAGATTTCATAGAGGCTTAAAAGAGAGTTTGAAATAAATAAAAAACCCACCGCAAGAGCGATGGGCTTTTTTTTTGGCGTTTAGTGTAATGGATTAAAAACTATATCTAAATGCTAAATTGAAGTTCGCACCTAGCTGTCCCATTTGTTGTACCTCGGAAGAGTATACAAAACGCGATCCAGCTTGGGCGGTATTCGTTGAGGTCAAGGTCACATCTTGATAGACGTCAAAGATGTTTCCTGCCATAAAGCTCAGAGTCATTTGATCGGTGAACTTATAAGTGATATTGGTGTCGGTGGTGATTTTTGCCGCTAGCGGCTGATCTGTACCTCCACTTTGAGGAGCGGTAATGGTTACCTGTCCCCAACGGGTATTAATCAATCCGAAGTTCCACTTTCTCATGTCATATCCTAGGTTTAAGATATACTTAGATTGCGGTCTTGAATTAGTGATCAATCCCTGTTCTTGACGGTCAAAGATATTGTATCCTTCTTGCTCCATGATTGGAGGAGTGTCTGTGGAATCAAAAGTGGTCTCGTTCAAGTTTAGGGCAAGTCCTGCATTAAAGCGACCTGCTCCCCATTCTATGTTTTTGTAATTAAGTACGATGTCTCCACCAGTGGTTGTCGTGTTACCGGCGTTGATAAAGAACTGAACCGCAGTTACCCCGTACTGATCAAGGATTTGTTCCACTTGATTGGTTGGGTTTCCAGGGCTTCCGTTGATATATCCAATCTGAGAAGAAAACAAGACTCTATTGTCAATTTTGATCTGATAGAAATCGGCAGAAGCGGTGAATTTGTTATTGAATTTATAGGTTAGACCAGCAGAGATGTTTTTAGAGGTCTCATGCGTTAAGCTTGGGACTCCAAGGGCTTGAATTGCTGGGTTGTCATTGGCTAAAGTACCTTGCAGAAGAGGTTCTGAAGATCCAGCTACAATAATGTATTGCGAGTTGGTTAAATAGCGCTGGTGTAGGGTTGGGGCTCTAAATCCTGTAGAATAAGAAGCTCTAATTGCTCCTTTTCCGTTTAGTGAATAACGTCCCATTACTTTATAAGAGAAATTATCTCCTGCATCTGAATAGTCTTCATAACGACCGGCAACTCCTAAAAGAAGGTTTTCGGTCAAGTCAAAGTCCAATCCTGCATATACTCCGAAGTTATTTCTTGAAGCATCAACGACTTCTTCTGGTTTAATCCCAGCAAAAGAATCTGATCCTGCTCCATAATAAGAAAGGGGATCTCCTTCCATGGCTTCAAAGGTTTCTACCTTGTATTCCAATCCTGCGGAAAGGGAAATAACTTCATTGAACTCTTTTCCAATATCGAAGTTGGTTACGTAGTTGTATAAGGCATATCCTCCTGGAGCAAAGCTTCTAGGAGAAGTTCCGTGGTCTGCTAAATAGTCACGGTTGACCGAGTTGTTTACGAAGTAGTTTACATCATTTCTACCGAATGTGAAGGATAGGTCAGCTTTCCAGGCATCTCCCATAACCCAATTTGTTCCCACGGTGTTGAAATAATCGTTGATACGGGTTTCAAAAGTAGGTTGGTATCCATAAAAATCTTCAGGTTTGGTAATAAATCCGGCATCGGCTACATCTCTTCTCCAGTAAGGGGCTCTGTAATAAGCATAAGATTGTCCATATCTAGTAGTATAACCATTGAAGGAATAGAATTCAGCTGTTTCACTTAGTGGATAAGAAAACGTCAAGAATAAATCTCCTTTTTGTAGGTTAGGAAGTCCTACATGCATTCCTAAATCAGGATTGTTCTCGGCCCACTCAATTTCGTTAGGACGTGCATCCGAAGGAAGGTCTGCTGTACCAGGTGTTCCTGCACGGTTGGTCTCACGTTGAGACATGTATCCCAGGGTTAGGTTTAGGTGCCCTCCATTTCCAACAGCTAAAGAAGTATTGAAATCTGTAGCAAAATTAAATCCATCACCTTCTGAGGTTACTCCACTTCTTACATTAAATGTAGAGAAGGCATAGTCTTTTTTAAGAACCATATTAATTACCCCAGCAATGGCATCTGATCCATATTGAGCTGAAGCCCCATCTCTAAGAATTTCGACACGCTCAATAGCAGCCGTTGGAATGGCTTTTAAATCTACTCCAACTTCTCCTTTTCCAGGAGTTCTGTTTAGGTAGACTTGTGCCGATTGGTTTTTGCGTTTTCCGTTGATAAGCACTAAGGTTCTCGAAGGCCCTAGACCTCTTAAATCGGCCGGGTCATAATGCGCTGTTGCATCGGAGATGGCTTGATTTTGAGAGTTAAAGGAAGGAACAGTGAAGGTCAGCATACGCTGTATGTCTTGTTTACCTGAACGGGTTAATTCCTCTGTAGAGAAGTTGTCAATAGGAACGGCTGAGTTTAGTATCGTTCTTGACTTAGCGCGGTTTCCTGTCAGTACGATTTCATCTAATCCTACAGATTCCTCCTTCATGGTGATTGTTACATATTCTGTTCCTGTTAGAATAAATTCGGTTGGAACGAAACCCATAGAAGAAGCAATCAAAGTTGTGTTTAGTTTTTCGATGGTCAATTCAAATAGACCATCATCATCCGTGGTAGTTCCGTTGGAGCTGCCTTTTTGGATGACCGTGGCATAGGGAATGGAGTTTCCATTCTGATCTACGACTTTTCCTTTGATGTTTTGGGCACTTAGTGTGTAGCCACCCAGAAACAGCATTAAAATTAGGACGGATTGTCCTAGTTGTTTGGTTTTCATATTTAAACAATTTTTGGTGTAAGAACTCAATATAGTTAAAATTATGTTAAAATAAATTCTTGATATGTTGAGATTCAGTGCTTTGTTTGTTTCTTGTGAAGATCTGTGGGCTGAAACCCTTAGAATTGACGCGAGATTACTAGATTTACAGTTCTCGCCAAGGAAGATTTCGGTATTTTCAAAAACACCTATAAGTAGGTAGAGGATTTTTGAATATGTTGGGCTCTGATTAACAAATTCTTAATGAAAGTGCTTTAACTCCATTTTAACAAGGAGATTGCTTGATTATTGTAAATTTGTTAATATTGAACGGAAGATTTTAGTTTAAAAAATATAGAATTATATGAACGTAGACGTACGCGCAATTAATGAAAAAATAGAGAAGGAATCGGCTTTTATCGATTTGTTAAACCTAGAGATCAACAAGGTAATTGTAGGTCAGAAACACATGGTGGATCGCTTGTTAATCGGGCTTTTAGGGAATGGTCACATTCTTCTAGAAGGAGTTCCTGGATTGGCAAAAACCTTAGCGATTAACACCCTTTCTCAAACCATGAACGGACAGTTCTCGAGAATTCAGTTTACTCCGGATTTATTACCTGCCGATGTGATCGGTACGATGATTTATAACATGAAGGACAATGAGTTCCAGATCAAGAAGGGGCCAATTTTTGCCAACTTTGTTTTGGCAGATGAGATCAACCGTGCTCCGGCAAAAGTGCAGTCGGCTTTATTAGAAGCCATGCAAGAGCGTCAGGTGACTATTGGGGATTCACAGTTTAAATTGGATGATCCGTTTTTAGTAATGGCGACCCAAAACCCGGTAGAACAGGAAGGAACTTATACGCTTCCTGAAGCTCAGGTGGATCGTTTTATGTTAAAAGTAGTGATCGACTATCCTAAGTTAGAAGAGGAGCAGGTGATCATGAGACAGAACCTTAATGGAACCTTCCAAAAGGTAAATGAAGTAATTTCTACAGAGCAGATTATTGCTGCTCGTGCTGCAGTAAACGAAGTGTATATGGATGAGAAAATTGAGAAGTATATTCTTGATTTGATCTTTGCAACGCGTTATCCTGAGCAATACAATTTATCACAATTAAAGCCACTAATCAGTTTTGGAGCCTCTCCAAGGGGATCTATCTCTCTTGCAAAGGCGGCTAAGTGTTATGCCTTTATCAAACGAAGAGGTTATGTGATACCAGAAGATGTTCGCGCTGTGGTTTATGATGTATTGCGTCACCGTATCGGAGTGACTTATGAGGCAGAAGCCGAAAACATTGACTCGGTAGAGATCATCAACCAAATTGTGAACGAGATCGAAGTACCTTAAGCCCTGATCATCATGGAAACTAAGGATATTTTAAAGAAAGTTCGCAAGATTGAAATCAAAACGCGAAGACTTTCTGATCACATATTTTCTGGAGAATACCATTCTTCTTTCAAGGGAAGAGGGATGACCTTTTCTGAGGTGCGTAACTATCAGTTCGGAGATGATATCCGTAGTATTGATTGGAATGTGACCGCCCGCTACAATGAACCTTATGTCAAGGTTTTTGAAGAGGAGCGAGAGCTGACCATGATGCTTGTGGTGGATATTTCTGCTTCGGAACAGTTCGGTTCTCAACATCAATTCAAACGCGATACCTTGACCGAGATTGCAGCGACTTTGGCTTTTTCAGCCATTCAAAACAACGACAAGGTGGGACTTTTATTGTTCTCCGATCAAGTGGAGCTCTTTATTCCTCCTAAAAAGGGAAAGAGTCATGTCTTGCGTATCATCCGTGAATTGATTGAGTTCAAGCCTCAAAGTAAGAAGACCCATATCGATGGAGCTCTTAGGTATTTATCAAATATGCTTAAGAAAAAGGCCATCGTTTTTGTACTGTCCGATTTCTTGGATACTGGCTATGGGGATACCCTGAAAATTGTGGGTAAAAAGCACGATGTTACGGGAATCCGCATCTATGATAAGATGGATCAGGAAATGCCTAATCTGGGGCTTATTCCTATGCGCGATAATGAAACCGGAGAGCAACTCTTGGTCAATTCAGGTTCTGCCTCGGTGAGAAGATCCTATAAGGCTTATGCCTTGGAGCGAAAAGATGAATTCCAACAGTCTTTTTCTAAAAGTGGTGCGGGAGCTTTATCGACACGTGTGGACGAAAGTTATGTGAAAAAACTATTGATTTATTTTAAAGGTAAGTCGAGTTAGCTTATGAATAGAATTATAAAAATATATATGAATTTGGCCTGGTTGATCCTGCCCTTTATCTCCTTTGCACAAGAATTGCATCCTGAGGTGAGTGTGGACACAGCTCAAATTCGAATTGGAGAACAGTTTCTCTACTCCATTGGTGTGGACAAGACCGCAAAAGAAGTGATCTTTCCAGAGCAATTAGAGCTGTTTAATTTAGAAGTGGTCCTGGGACTGCCTATGGATACCTTGAAAGGAAGGGTTTATAAGCGTTATGTCTTAACCGGTTTTGATTCTGGTGCCTTCTATATTCCTAAACAACAATTACTGGTCAACAACAGAAGAATCGTAACGGATTCCATTTTGATCAATGTGGCAACGGTAAAAGTAGATACGGTAGAAAACCCACTTTACGGGATCAAAGCCGTAGCTGCAGAGCCTTATATCTTTGACGATTTCAAACCGGTTTTGGGTTGGATTGCTCTTGTGGTTCTTATCGTGATGTTGGGCTATTTTGCCTATAGATTCTTCGTGGATACAAGGGTAAAACAAGAGGCAATCAAACCTGCAATTCCTCCATATCAATTGGCGAAGCAGCGTTTAGAGGCCTTGGATAAAGAGACTTTTATTCAAGAGGGTCGCGTCAAGGAATACTATGTGGAATTGACCGATATCCTAAGAACTTATATCGAAGAACAATGCTTATTGCCTGCTAAGGAATCGACAACCGATGAATTGCTAGACTTTTTAAAGGACTTTAAGATGATTCGTTCTGCGGAGCTTTCTACCGAGTGGTTACTCAAGTTAAAAGGACTCTTGCAAGAAGCGGATTTAGTGAAGTTTGCTAAGTTGTCTCCAGAGGCTTCTCGATTGGATCAGGATAAGAATTTGACCGTTTATTTGGTTGATGAACTCAAGAAGACTCAAGACGCACTTAAGCAGAAAGAGTTAGAACAAGCCCAAGCTGCAAAGCAGGAAAAGGCAGAGAAAGGAAAGGAGGACCAAGATGTTTAATCAGAATTTTGAATTTGCAAGTCCGGGCTTTCTATGGCTATTAATCCTGGTGCCTTTATTGGGGTTCTGGTATTGGTATACCCGTAAAAGACAAGCGGCCAAGTTGGCCATTTCTTCAGTGAATGGTTTCAAAGCCGATCCAGGAATCTTACCTCGATTAAAAGGCCTGCTGACTGTGCTTAGATTGACGGCAATTGCCCTTGTAATTCTAGCCTTAGCTCGACCTCAAATTGTTGAGGTGTCTACCAAGACTAAGAGCAATAAAGGTATCGATATTGTGATGGCGGTGGATGTTTCTGCTTCCATGCTGGCCAAGGATTTAAAACCTAACCGCTTAGAAGCACTTAAGAAAGTAGCGGTGCAATTCGTCAATGAAAGACCGTCGGATCGTATTGGAGTGGTGGTCTATGCCGGAGAGAGTTTTACCAAGACGCCAATTACCTCTGACAAGCGCATTGTCAATAAAAGTATTCAGGAAATCCAGTGGGGGAAACTCGAAGGAGGGACTGCCATAGGAATGGGATTGGGATCTGCGGTGAACAGACTCAAGGACTCTAAGGCCGTGTCCAAGGTGATTATTTTGCTTACTGATGGAGAGAATAATGCCGGGAATATAGATCCTAAAATGGCAACAGAATTGGCTAAAGGGTTTGGAATCAAAGTCTATACCATTGGTTTAGGGACTAAGGGAATGGCACCTTCTCCACTGAGAATCGACATGAACGGAAATTTGGTTTTTAGCAATCAGAAGGTAAATATAGATGAAGAGCTCTTGACCTATATCGCAGAGCAGACCGGAGGACTTTACTTTAGAGCCACGGATAACTTAGAGCTTAAGGAGATCTATGAAGAGATTAATAAATTAGAAAAGACTGAAATTGAGGAATTCAAGTATTATAACTACGAAGAATTGTATCGCGGATTGATTTTTTGGGCCTTAGGCCTTTTAATCGCAGAATACTTACTCAGGCATACAGTGTTTAGAAGTTTTATATAAGATGTACAGAATAGAAGAACCTATATATTTTTACTTACTCGGGAGTTTACTTGTGCTCTTTGCGGGCTATTTAGCCTTGTTGGCTTGGAAAAAAGTCCAGCAGCGCAAGTTCGGAGATCCTGAGCTACTCAAGAGATTGGCTCCTGATTATTCTCCCTTTAAACTTTGGGTGAAATTGCTGCTTTTATCTTTAGGGATGGCCTTTTTAATCATAGGGCTTACGAATCCTAAGATGGGGACCAAGCTCAAAACGATGAAGCGCGAAGGGGTGGACATCGTCTTTGCCTTGGATGTTTCTCGTTCTATGGACGCTAGAGATATCGCACCGAGCCGACTGGAGAAGTCTAAGCTGATCATGTCTAGAATCATCGATAAATTAGGTGCAGATCGCGTAGGAATTATTATTTATGCAGGTACGGCTCATGCCTTATTGCCGATTACCACTGATCATGCTGCGGCTAAAATGTTCTTGGAATCCGCTAATGCTAACATGCTTTCCTCTCAAGGGACGGCGATTGGTGAGGCGATCAAAATGGCAGGAACTTATTTTGATAATGACGAGCAGACCAACCGCTATTTTATGATCTTATCCGACGGGGAGGATCATGAATCTAACGTGGTGGAGGCTGCAGAAGCGCTGCATAAGGAAGGAGTAAAAATCTACGCCATCGGGGTAGGTACAGAGAAAGGAGCACCGATTCCAGTAGTGGAATATGGAAATAAAGTAGAATATAAAAGAGACCGCAAAGGGGAAGTCGTGATTTCCAAGCGAAATTCGGAGGTACTCAAGGAATTGGCTGCCGCTGGTGAAGGAGAATATTTTGATTCTGTGGATACAGAGACCACGGTAGAAGGATTTACTAAGATCATCGCCAATGCGGAAAAAAGTGCCTTTGAAACCAAGGAGTTTTCGGATTATAAGGATCAGTTTCAATGGTTTCTAGCCATAGGGCTTTTCTTTTTAATTTTTGATGCCTTCATCTTTGAAAAGAAGACGGCTTGGGTAAGAAAAGTGGATTTATTTAAAGAAAAAACCAAGAACCATGAACATTAAAATTCTATGCCTAGCCCTGTTGTGCTCTGTGAGTGTTTTTGGCCAATCAAGGGACAGTATCAAAGCGGCACGTAAGGCCCGTTCCTTCGTTAGAGATGGGAATAAATTAATTGAATCTAAGCAATTCAACGATGCTGCGGTGGACTATAAAAAGGCCTTGGAAGAGAACCCTTCTTATGCTAAAGCAGCTTATAATCTGGGTAATGCTTTGTATGAGGAGAAGAACTATGAAGAGGCGCTTAATGCCTATGAAATGGCGGCAAAAACTGCTAGCTCCCTACAAGGAGCTTCACAAAGTTTGCACAATGTAGGAAACACGCATATGCAAGGCAAGAAATATGCCGAGGCTATTGATGCTTATAAGGCGGCACTTAGATTGAATCCTAAAGACGAAGAGTCTCGCTATAATCTGGCAGTTGCTAAGGAAAAGCAAAAACAACAGCAACAGAAAGACAAGGATAAGAACAACAAGGACAAGGATAAAAACAAGGATCAGAATAAAGACCAACAAAACAAAGACAAGCAAGACGACAAGGGTCAAGATCAAAAGAACGACAAGTCCGATAAGGAAAAGAATGAGGATAAGAAGGATCAAGGTAAAAACAAACAGGATCAGAAGAAGGAGCAAGGCAAGCAACCGCCTCCGAAAATGACTCCTGAGCAGATGAAACAAATGCTCAACACCTTGAACAATGAAGAGAAGAAAACCCAAGATAAAATGAACGCCGAGAAAGCTAAAGGGCGTAAAAAGAATAAAGAAAAAGACTGGTAAAATGCCGCAATTAATTAAAACAATTCAACTTGTTGCTCTCCTTTTTTTAATGGGGCTTCCCCTTCATGCCCAGGACGGGGTGAAGTTGACGGCCTCTGCTTCAAAAACTAAGGTGGCGCTCAACGGAAGAATCAGGGTTGAGTTTACCATAAACAAACAGGGAGCGGATGATTTCAAGGCTCCGAATTTTACAAATTTCCGAGTGATCTCAGGACCGATGTCTTCTATTAATTCGAGTTGGATTAATGGAAAGATGAGCTATAAAATGAGCTATATCTATACCATCTCTCCAACAAAAATGGGAGACCTCACCCTAGGTGCTGCTCAAATTGAGTACGATGATCAGATTCTCAAATCCAATCGCTTGAAGATTCAAGTGGTCGATGAAGAGGAGCTGCCTGCCGACCCGAATGATCCGAACTATTATGCTAAGGAAAACGTACATCTGGTAACTCGGGTGTCTAACAAGTCACCTTATGTAGGGGAGGGAATCTATGTAGAGTATAGACTTTACTTTTCGGAGAATATAGGATTGAGAGATTTTGCACCGACCAATGTGCCTAACTATAATGGTTTTTGGAATGAAGAAATAGAAATCAAAAACACCCAGCTCAAAAGAGGGCAATTCAACGGAGAACAATACCGCTATGTGGTTCTCAAGAAAGCCGTCTTGATTCCACAGAGAACCGGGAAGTTAATCATTGATAATATGGGTATGGACATTGCCTTGCAAGTTCCTACCAACAGGGCGGATTTCTTCGGTAATCGCATCATGAACAATTTGACACGTAATTTTGAAACGGGTAAAAAAGTAGTAACGGTCAAGGCCCTTCCTGAGGCAGGGAAACCAGCGAATTTTTCCGGTGCTGTAGGAGATTTTGACCTGATCATGAAATCCAACAAAACCAAACTCAAATCCAATGAGTCTGTTTTGGTGGAATTGGGCGTGTCAGGAAAGGGGAATTTAAAACTTTTTGAATTACCTAAACTTGTGACCCCTTCAGAATTGGAAGTCTATACACCGGAACATTTTGAAAAGGTGAAGACAAATTCAGGAGGAATGTCTGGACGCATTTATGATGCCTATACCATAGTTCCTCAAAAAGGAGGGAATTATAAACTACCTAAGATCGATTTCGCTTATTTCAATCCTTCGGATAAGAAATACTATGAACTGCACAGTGAAGATTTATTTTTAGAAGTAAGTCAAGGAACTTCGGTGGGAGCTATAGCAGGTGCTAATGGGACTTCGGTGGACAAACAGCAGGTAAATGCTGCACAAAACTCCTTCCAGTACATTGCAACGAAGACTAAATTGTCTCAGGGAATCACAGAAGAGTTCTTCGGTTCTTGGAAATTCTATCTATTGCTCTTACTTCCGATGATTGCCATTCCGATTGGAATAGGATTTGGTAATGCTCGTGAAGCTAGATCTAAAGATGTTGCAGGAAACAAGAAAAGACGTGCCGATCGTTTGGCTCGTAAATACCTTTCTGAGGCTAAGAAAAAGATAAAAGATAAGGAAGAGTTCTATATGGCTCTAGAACGTGCCCTGCACAATTATTTAAAAGCAAAACTTGCGGTGGAAACCGTGGATATTTCTAAGGATAATATTCGTGAATTACTCTTGGGTAGAGGAGTGGAAGCTTCGACCATAGATACGTTTATTTCTGTGTTTGATCACTGTGAATTGGCCCGTTATACACCGATCACCGACGTGATGATGCAAGAGGAATACAATAGAGCAAAAGAAGTGATTAGTGAAATTGATAAACAACTATAACATGAAAAAGATATTGAAATATTTTGTGGTTTTGGTCTGTTTATTTGGACTGTCTATGCCACTTGAGGCCCAGCTTAGTCAGGAGTCTGAGGCTATGGAGCTTTTTGATCAGGCAAACGAAGCTTATAGAAATGAAGCCTATACTAAAGCCTTAGAAGACTATCAGAATCTAGAGGATTCTGGCTGGACTTCCGCAGAATTGTATTTGAATATAGGGAATACCTTTTACCAACTTAATGAGTTAGCTCCGAGTATTTATTATTTTGAGAAAGCCTTAAAAGTGAATCCTGAACTTAAAGAGGCTTCGAATAATTTAGATATCGCCAATCGCAATACCATCGATGACATCAACGCTTTACCGCTATCGGTATTGCAAAGACTAGATAAGCAATATATCAAAGTTTTGTCTTATGAATCTTGGGCAAAAGTGACTATAGGGATGAGTTTTCTTTTTGGAATTTGTTTTCTATTATTTCATTTTTCAATCAGTTCAACTTTAAGACGCGTGTTTTTTGTAACTTCTATCCTTGCAGCAGTCGGGGTTCTTTCAGGGCTTGGAATAAGCTTCAAAGAGTATAATGACGCTAAGAGGGATCGAGGAGCTATAGTGTTTGTTCCGCAGATTGAGGTGGTCAATGCACCTACAGAAAATGCACAAGTTGATTTTACTTTACATGAAGGAACGAAGGTTCAAGTGCTCGATGAGGTAGATGTGTGGAAAAAAATTAAGATTGCCGATGGATCGACCGGTTGGCTCAAAGGATCAAGTATAAGAGAATATTAATCGTTTTAATAATGCAAACAGGGACCTATTTAATTAGTGGCGGTACCGGACTTGTAGGTTCGGCATTAACGAATTCGCTACTGGGTAGAGGTCATAAGGTGCATGTTTTAACTAGATCTTCAAACAAAAGCTCAAGTCAGAAAGGACTGGAGTATTTCACCTGGGATATTGAAAATGCTACAATAGACCCTAAAGCTTTTGATGGAGTAGATTATCTCGTACAGCTTTCTGGATCGGGAATATTAGATAAGGATTGGACCCCTTCAAGAAGGCAGGATCTAGAGCGATCACGTATAGGCGCAGCTAAATTACTACTCAGTGAAATACAGGCTCAAAAATTACAGCTCAAAGGAGTCGTGAGTACTTCGGCTGTAGGTTGTTATCCTGTACATAGTGATGCAGGCCCTAAAGCTTATACGGAAGAAGAACCTTATGACAGCAGTCATTATCTAGGACAATTATGTCAACAATGGGAAAAGGTCAATACACAGTTTAGCAATTGTTGTGATCATATGTCCATTCTGAGGTTTGGGGTGGTTTGGTCCAATTCGGGTGGTTTTTTTAAGGCGATTAAACCGAGTGTTGCCTTTTTTATGGGAGCCTATCTCGGCACTGGAACACAGATGATGCCTTGGATACATATAGATGACCTGGTGTCTCTTATTTGTTGGGCCAGTGATCACAGCGGTGTATATAATGCCGTAGCAGGAAATATCTCTAACAGGGACTTTACTCTATTAATGAGACAGAAGATGAATCGTTTTTCTTTGCTTAGGCGAATTCCATCATGGGCTTTGAAACCTGTTTTAGGTCAAAGAGAAATTGCCGTACTCAAAGGGCAGCGGGTCTCTAACGAAAAGCTGTTGAAAGCTGGATTTAAATTTAAGTTTCTAGAAGCCTCAAGGGCGATGGATCACTTACTTTGAATCTTCTCTTCCACTATTGGGTAGAGACTTTCTGTAAGCTCAGACATGGGCTGGTAAAACACAGAGCTTTCAAGACTGTCTTGATCTACGACTTCAAAGGAAGTATTTAGAATATTGAAAAAATAAAGTACAACGCTTAGGACCAAGGCGATTTTGAGAAAACCGAATAGGCCTCCTAAGAGTTTGTTGGCCCAGCCTAACATGGCGAAGCTGGCAATTTTTGTCAGTAATTTACCGGCCAGGCTAATGGCTAGCACGATGATTATAAAAGTCAAGGCAAAGGCGCACATAGAGAGGTATTGCTCACTCATGTCGGTATAAGAACTCAGAATCGCGGAAGCATAAAATGAAAAATGAAGGGCTCCATAAATTCCTAGAACCAGGGCTAGTAAGGAAGCAACTTCAACAAAGAAACCCTTAAAAAGGCCTTTGATTAATCCATAGGCTAAGGCAGCGCAAATAATTATATCGAGTGTCGTCATGATCGTTTGGATAGCTGGGATAAATATAAGTAAATTTACCACTTTATAGAAAAGATGATAAAGGAAGAACAATTAAAAAAAGACTGGGAGCAAATCACGGAATTTCTCTCAAATAAATTTGCAGATGGAGAAACACTCGATCTAGATGGAATTATCTATTTAATCGGTGTTCAAGAGCTCGGGCAAGGTCAGAGAAAATTTAAAAAGGACGAAAAAATCAATTTGATGCACATTGCGATTTGCCGTTTATTGGAGCCTTATGGCTTTTATGAATTTGATCACTTTGACGATGATGCTTGGCCACATTACAAAGTTGTGGAGGGCTTACCTAATCTCAAAGCAGGAGAACAGACACTTCTGATGAAAGAAGCTATTGTAAAATATTTTAAAGATTCATTTAATGACTAGAAAATTAATTCTATCACTTGTGTTGGTATTTACCGTGCTTGGACTTCAAGCCCAGCACAGTATCAAAGGAACCTTAAAGCCTTTCAAAGGTTATTCTTACGCCCTTTTATATCAAATAGACGGTATAGAACAGCGTTTTATTGGGAATACAAGTTTGCTTAATGGAAGTTTTGAACTGAACGTGACTGCGGATCGTGAGCCGGGGATGTATCGTGTGGTTTTTGACCTTCAAAAAGGAGTTTACTTGGATGTGTTTTACAATAAAGAAGATATCAATTTTAGCCTTGATCCTTCAAACCCTGAATTTACCGTGCAGTTTAGCAGCTCTAAATCTAATGAGGTGTATTATAAGGCTAAATTAGCTTTGGCCATGGCCCAGAACCAACTGGACCAATTTCAAGTAGCTTATTTAAAGGACCCTTCTGATCAGCTCAAGAGTCAATATATGGCGCAAAGAAAAGCCATGATGGAATTGGAAAAAACCTATCTCGATCAGGCTAAGGGACTCTATTGCGAGCCTTTTGTAAAAGCATTGTTGAGAAGTAACCCTGAGGCTCCGGTAGCAACAGGTTTAGACTATCTGAATTATGTGCGCAACCACTATTTTGATCATATAGATTTCTCAGATAAAACACTTTTGAGCTCTGATCTTTTATATAATAAAGTCTCTGACTTTATCTTCTATTTAAATTATTCAGATGATCTTTCTATTCAATCAACTTTATATAAAAAGGGTATTTATAATGCAATGAAGTACATTGATTCCGAATCTTTTCGTGCAACGATGTTAGAACTGATTATTAGCCAATTTGAATCTCAGGAGAATCTTGAAATGGTCGAATTTGTAGTCAGTGATTACTATGCAAAACTACCTTATGAGTTGCAGGATAATGAGTTTATTAAAGATGTTCGCGCAACCCTTGCCACTGCGGTAGGAAATAGTGCACCAGATTTTTCTTGGACAGATAAAGGACAGCAGTTTGAACTGAATGAGGTGGTCAAAGATGGG
This sequence comes from Flavobacteriaceae bacterium, assembly GCA_049607205.1. GTDB lineage: Bacteria > Bacteroidota > Bacteroidia > Flavobacteriales > Flavobacteriaceae > JBELHR01. Next base: position 25,301 of record JBMYWH010000002.1, read on the forward strand.
ATGACTATTTTAGTGTTTTGGTCCAGTACTTGTGGACATTGTTTGAATGACATCCCTGCACTTTATGCCTTTTTAAAGGATTATCCACAATATCAAGTGGTAGCAGTGGGCTTAGAAGAATATGATGAGGATTGGAAAGAACTAACAGCTAAAATGCCCGAGTGGCATCAAGTATATGGAGCAGGGAAGTGGGAGAATCCAATTGCCCGATCCTATAATATCATTGGAACTCCAACTTATTTCATCCTAGATACTACTGGAGTAATTCTTGCAAAGCCAGGGAATTTGGAAAATCTACAAGCTTTAATTCAAGAATCTACTGAAAACTAGAGCTTTAGGATATCCCTTTTTCTAGGGATTGCGCTCAGGCCTAGATTATTGTACCTTTGAATTATCCAAAACGGTTAGTGTTCTATTGAATTATTTATGAAAAAGAGAAGGCATTTAGACCGTTTTGTACCTTCTAAACCCCGAAAAACCACTAATATTAGTTTCTTTATTAGTGGTTTTTTATTGCACATTTTTTAAGTGCTCGATTCGCTTTATCGAAGTCTCATATAATTTTACATGTATCAAGTCTAATCGGAATTCCTTTTGTTTTTGATTGGCTTGTAAAAAGCGATTGGCAGCCTGCTTAATTCTTGTGAGTTGTCTCGGGTCAAATGGATCTTGTAAGGGAGTTTTAGAAGAGGTCTTGACTTCAACGAAGATGATAGCTTCCTCGTTTTCCAGGATCAAATCGACCTGATAATGTCCACTTCGGTAGTTTTTTTGAAGCAGTTTCATGCCTTGCCTCAAGAGATAGTCAAGTGCGAGTTCTTCACCATAAGCTCCTATTTCATGAGGGGTTTTCATCTCATTAGAGCTTGAATTTTACCGTGGATTTTCCTTTAGTATTCGCGTCTATCTTTACTTCTCTTCCTAAAATAAGAGCCATGTTGATCGGTTCATGACCTGCCGGAAAATTAAAGATAATAGGGAAATCATAGTCTTTAAGTATATCAAGAATCAGTTCTTCAGTAGACAAACCAAAAACCGTAGAATTGTGTTTCACTCTTGAAATATCACCTACAATTACGCCTTCACATTCCTTGAAATACCCACGACGCTCAAGTTGACGAATCATGCGGTCTAAGTGGTATTTATATTCCCCAACTTCTTCGAAAAAAATGATTTTACCAGAAGTATCAAGATCCGTAGGAGTACCTATCTGGGTCTGCAACAAGGTGAGGTTTCCTCCTACGAGTTGTCCTTTTGCGCTTCCTTTTTTATTGTTTGGGTGTGAGGAGATTGAATAATTAGGACGTTTTCCCGTCAAGGTCTCTTTAAAGGAATTGATAGTCGCTTGAATACTGTCTTGTCCTTCTTTTAAATTACTCGCCATCATGGCATGCATGCTCTCTATACCTTGAAGATGGATCGCACTGTGTAAAGCAGTGATATCTGAATAGCCGATGAGCCACTTGGGATTTTCTTTGAATTTTGTGAAATCTAAATCATCTACGATTCTTGCAGAACCATAGCCCCCTCTTACTGCCCAAATCGCCTTTGCACTCGGATGGTCTAAGGCCATTTGTAAGTCTTGTAGTCGCATGGCATCACTGCCCGCAAAATGAGCTCCATCTTCAAAAACATGGGGAGCAATTTCCGCTCGAAGCCCCCAAGATTCTAGAAGTTTGACTGCTTCAAATACAGGGTCTTTGCTGTGAACAATTCCAGCTGGCGCTACTAGAAGTACTAAATCTCCTTTTTTTAGATAATCTGGATGGGTCAATCGAGTTATAGGCATGATTTCAAAGTCTAGAAGTTTCTTCATATCTCGCTGAGCTTGAGTCATAGTTGTAGACCATAACAGTCCAAAAAACAAAAAAACACTTGTTGGTCTCAGCATAAGGGAGTAATTTGAGCTAAAATTATTAAAATCCCGTCATTTTCAAATCAAAAACTAGATTTATTCTTAATTTTGCACTTTATTAAAGATAACGAAATTAAGTCTCAATAGATTGTACTGTATGGACACTAAAAGATATACTATTACCGCAGCCCTTCCTTATACGAATGGACCTGTACACATCGGACATTTAGCAGGTGTTTATGTTCCTGCCGATATTTACTCACGCTACCTCAGAGGTAAAGGCCATGATGTGGCTTATATCTGTGGGTCGGATGAACATGGAGTGCCGATTACTATTAAAGCAAAAAAAGAAGGCGTTAGCCCTCAAGACGTGGTTGATAAATACCACGGAATCATAAAAAAATCTTTTGCAGATTTCGGAATCTCATTTGATAATTACTCAAGAACAACGGCGCCAATTCACCACGATACGGCTTCTGATTTTTTCAAGAAACTCTATGAAGATGGAAAGTTTATCGAAGAGACTACTGAGCAGTTATACGATGAGGAAGCTGGACAGTTTCTAGCCGATCGTTTTGTGATAGGGACCTGCCCTAAATGTGGAAACCCGGAATCTTATGGGGATCAATGTGAAAAATGTGGAACTTCTCACAATGCAACGGATTTAATAGATCCTAAAAGTGCTATTACAGGAAACGTTCCTACACTTAAGGAAACCACACACTGGTTCCTTCCTTTGGATCAATACGAGAGCTTTTTAAAAGAGTGGATTCTCGAAGGTCATAAAGACGATTGGAAACCGAATGTATACGGTCAAGTGAAATCATGGGTAGACGATGGTTTAAGACCTCGCGCGGTAACTCGTGATTTAGATTGGGGAATTCCTGTTCCAGTGAAAGGTGCCGAGGGTAAAGTACTCTATGTATGGTTTGATGCACCTATTGGATATATTTCCTCTACTAAGGAATGGGCAGAGGCTCAAGGAAAGGATTGGGAACCGTATTGGAAGGATGAAAACACGGAGTTAGTACACTTTATCGGGAAGGATAATATTGTATTCCACTGTATTATTTTTCCAGCCATGCTTAAAGCACATGGAGATTATATCTTGCCAACCAATGTACCAGCGAATGAGTTTTTGAACCTGGAAGGGGAGAAGTTGTCTACTTCAAAAAACTGGGCGGTTTGGTTGCATGAATATCTAGAAGAATTCCCAGAAAAGCAAGATGTATTGCGTTATGCACTTACTTCAAATGCTCCTGAGACTAAAGATAATGACTTCACTTGGAAAGATTTCCAGGCGAGAAACAATAATGAATTAGTGGCCATATTTGGAAACTTCATCAACCGTGTGGTAGTGCTTTCACAGAAGTATTATCAAGGAATTGTCCCTAGCCCAGGTGAGCTTACAGATCTTGATGAAGAGACCTTGGAACAAATTACCAAGTACCCTCTGATCATTGCCCGTTCTATCGAGCGTTATAGATTTAGAGAAGCCTTATCTGAACTGATGAACTTAGCCCGATTAGGGAATAAGTACTTAGCAGATCAAGAACCTTGGAAACTGGTTAAGACTGATCTTGCACGTGTGGAGACCATCATGTATATAGCCCTTCAAATTGCTGGAGCTTTAGCGGTGTTGTCCGAGCCTTTCTTACCTTTTACATCAGATAAATTAAAGGGAATGTTGAACTTGAATCCTGAGCTTACTTGGGATGCGGTGAATACCGAAGCCGTATTGATTCCATCGGGACATCAAATTAACAAGGCGACCTTATTGTTTGAAAAAATTGACGATGCTGCGATTCAAATACAGATTGATAAACTAGAAGCATCTAAAAAGGCTAATGAAGCTGCTAATAAAGTAGCCGAGCCTCAGAAGGAGACTATTTCTTTTGAAGATTTCGGTAAAATGGATATCCGTTCAGGAACCATATTAGAAGCTGAAAAAATGCCTAAGGCAAAAAAATTACTTGTTCTAAAAGTAGATACAGGAATTGACGTTCGTACCATAGTCTCTGGAATTGCAGAGTACTTCACTCCTGAAGAAGTGGTTGGAAAACGCGTGAGTGTCCTGGTAAACCTTGCTCCTCGTAAATTAAGAGGTGTAGAGTCTCAAGGGATGATCCTAATGGCAGAAACTGCCGAAGGTGGATTAGCTTTCGTGAAAGCGGATGAAGATTTTGAGGTAGCCAACGGAGAACAAGTTTCTTAAACCAATGCAAAAAGCAGACTTTATTATACAGCATACCGGCTTGTCCGGTATAGCTGTTGAAAACACCTTGTCCTTATTGGACCAGGACTGTAGTATCCCTTTCATCGCTCGCTACCGTAAGGAGCGCACAGGAGGTTTGGATGAGGTGGCTCTGTCACAAATTGTCAAATCCTCTAAGTCTTATGAAGACCTGGAAAAGCGCCGTGAAAGTATCTTAAAGACCTTGACCACAGACGGATTCTTGACCGATGAACTAGCAAGTAAATTAAAACAAGCTGGAACTCTTGGCAGCTTAGAAGATCTATATCTTCCCTTTAAAAAGAAACGCAAGACTAAGGCTTCGCAAGCACGTGAATTAGGGCTTGAGCCTTTAGCGCGGATCTTGATGTCAGGGAATTTTAAGGACTTTGACCAGACCATACATAATATAACCAAAGGAAAGATCTCTCAAAAAGAGGCTCTCGACGGCGTACAACACATCATGGCGGAATGGTTTTCTGAGCGCATCAATTTCAGAAACCAACTTCGTAGTCAACTCTCTCGAGGGGTATTTGTATCTAAGGTTGTTAAGAAAAAGCAAGAAGAGGAAAAGGCACGAGTTTTCAAGGATTATTTTGACTATGAAGAACCGATTTCTCGCATGCCATCTCATAGAGTTCTCGCAACTTTTAGAGGGGCCTCAGAAGGGTTTTTAAAGATTGGAATTCAAATCGATGTGGATCGCTATGTCGACTATATGTGTGATCGTTTGATTCGTTCCAATGGGCCAGAGGCTGAGTTGATCGAAAAAGCGGCTACAGATGCTTATAAACGCTTAATGTTTCCAAGTCTTGAAAAAGAAGTCTTACAACAAGTAAAAGAAAAGGCCGATGAGGTCGCGATCAAGGTTTTTGGAACCAATCTCGAACAACTGTTATTAGCCGCTCCTCTTGGACAGAAACGCATATTGGCTATTGATCCGGGATTCAGAACCGGATGTAAAGTCGTTTGCTTAGATGCCCAAGGGAATCTATTAAACAATGAAACCGTGTTTCCTCACGCTCCGCAGCGTCAAGGGACTCAGGCGAGTGCCAAATTAAAGAATTTGGTAGAGTCCTATAAAATTGAGGCCATCGCAATAGGTAACGGAACCGCAGCTCGAGAGACTGAGAATTGGGTGAAACAATCGTATTTACCTTCTTCAGTGGAAGTGTTTATGGTCAATGAGGCAGGAGCTTCGATCTATTCAGCCTCCAAGATTGCTCGAGAGGAATTTCCCAATTATGACATCACCGTAAGAGGTGCTGTTTCTATTGGTAGACGACTGGCTGATCCTTTAGCGGAATTGGTAAAAATTGATGCCAAAAGTATCGGAGTAGGGCAGTATCAACATGATGTAGACCAGAATTTATTGCAAGATGAACTCACCGCAGTGGTGTCGCATTGTGTGAATAAGGTTGGGGTAAACCTCAATACAGCCTCTAAATCTCTCTTAGAACAAGTATCGGGTATAGGTCCTAAACTCGCGGAAAACATCGTAAATTTCCGAAAAGAAAATGGAGCTTTTGCCTCAAGAGCCGCACTTAAAAGAGTACCTCGTTTAGGGGCCAAAGCCTTTGAACAAGCTGCAGCTTTCCTTAGAGTACCTAACAGTAAAAACAGTTTAGACAATTCTGCTGTACACCCTGAATCCTATGGTATCGTCAAAAAGATGGCGGAATCCTTAGGAATTTCTCAGGGGGATTTAATTGGAAATTCAGCAGCTATAGCTCAATTAAAAGCTCTGGACTTTATAGATGATTCGGTTGGACTTCCTACGATTAATGATATTTTAAAGGAACTGAAAAAACCAGGAGTTGACCCTCGTGAAAAAGCGGTTGCCTTTTCTTTTGATGCTTCGATTTCAAAAATTGAAGATCTCAAAATAGGGATGGAGCTTCCGGGTATTATAAACAACATCACCAACTTCGGATGTTTTGTAGATATAGGGATCAAGCAAAGTGGTTTGGTACATATCTCTCGAATTTCCAAGGCTTTTATTCGTGATATCAACGAGCATGTAAAGCTTGGAGATCATGTTAAAGTGATGGTGGATTCTGTAGATATACAGCGCAAGAGAATTCAACTGGTAATGGACTTTTAAACCATGGAAAAACAAGCCTTGAGATCCCTGTATAAAAACTTACGTCAATCTCTTTCTAAACAAGAGTTTGACAACAGACAGCAGCAGGTATTTCAAGGTTTAACCTCTTTTTTACAAGCCCACCCAAGAATCAAAAACATTCATAGCTTCATCAGTATAGAGCGCTTTAATGAAATTCAGATCGAGAAGTTCTGGACAGCAGATTTTCAATTTATCGTACCGAAAACGGACTTTGCAAACCGCAATATGTCCCATTACTATGTGAATGAAAACTTAGTGCTGGATAAAAGCTCCTATGGAATTTTAGAACCTAGTGCCGGAGATCTGGCCTCAATTGATGCTATAGACTTGGTACTGGTACCTCTTCTGGCTTATGATCAAAATAAAATGCGTGTAGGTTATGGAAAGGGATTCTATGACGGTTTCATTGCCCAGCTTCCACCTACTTGCATCACCCTAGGCCTTTCTCTCTTTCCTCCAGAAAAAAACGCGATCCAGGGCATAGAAGCTCATGATCGCGCCTTAGATTTCGTATTGAGTCCTTCAGGACTTATTTAGTTTTTTTTCGCTGTAAGACTTTATAGCCGCTATAGAGTATCAATGCTAATTGTAAAGCCGCTACCACATAAACGAATTTAGGAATGGGAACTGGATCCCCAGAGGCATAAGAATGCAAACCTGAGAGATAGTAATTCACCCCAAAAGAAGTCATGATAATCGACCAGAAGGCTATGACACTAGCTGTGTTTAGGGTATAGCGATTTGCTAGCTTAGGGATGAACCTTAGGTGTAGCACAATGGCGTATACAATGATGGAAATAAGTGCCCAAGTTTCTTTAGGATCCCATGCCCAGTAACGTCCCCAAGATTCATTAGCCCAGACCCCTCCTAGGAAGGTTCCAACTGATAAAGTAAATAAGCCGATTGTCATGGACATCTCGTTGATATAAGTCAATTCTTTAATCTTAGTCTCGATAATTTTGCCGTGAGTCCCATCTTGAAAAAGACTTAAAATCAGGGCCATCAATCCGAGTACCGCAGAAAGCGCAAGAGGCGCATAACTACTAACAATGGTGGCCACATGTACCTTGAGCCAATAAGATTTCAGTACCGGCATTAAGTTAGTAATTTCAGGCGAGAGCCAATCCAGCCAACTTACAAATAATAGAGCTCCTGTAAATAAGGATGCCAGTGGAAGGGCAAAATCCGATTTTTTATAAACCAAGAGTCCACAGAGATTCAAACACCAGGCCACAAAAATTAACATCTCATAACCATTACTCCAAGGAGCGTGTCCGGAAATATACCACCTTAAGATAAGGTTGGCAGTAAAGCATAAGAAACTGATCAAGATTAGAACCACCACGAGATCCCAGAGTCCTAGGACAACTTTGGTTTGTTTGAATATTTTAACAATGGCTAGTATAAGCATTAAGAGTCCTAGGGTGAAATACACTTGAAAGAGCCAAAAATTTAAGTTGACTTTATTGTAAAACAGTTCCGCTTCTAATTGCTCAGGACTTGGAATAATATCAGCGCCTAGTATATTTTGATAGGATTGAATATAACCGATCTTTTCAATCGCCCCTTGGTAGTTTTCTTGGATTAAATCATTGAAATAACTCGGTATAACTTCTCTTGCAAATGCACCGTCTTCTGGGTCAAAATCTCTGAAGTCATGGGTGTAACTATACCAAGTTTGATTTTCATCGAGTTTATTAGGGAAGATCTTTAAGTAGTTTCCACTGAATAAATTATAAAGTATGTTGAAACGTTCATCCACTTTCAAGATTTCCTTATCAAAAGTATTTCGCATAGAAGGTACCTTTTGATTAGCCTCTTCTACTTCTTGGGCAAAGCGATAATTACCGGTCTGATCTAAAAAGGAGGCAAAGGCCACCAAACCATTTTCTCCTGGATTCAGTACCTCTTCAAATTCAGAAAGCGCTTCAAAATCTACTTTAATCAAAGGAATGAACTGCCATATCTGAGGCATCAGGTGAACCCCAAGAAATACTTGGTCAACATTGAGTCTCAAATCCCCTTCTGAAGAAGGGTAAGAAAAGTAGTTTTTTCGAGATATCTTTCTAACAAACTCAGAAGCTAAGGTGTTGATGGGTTTAATTCGACCATCTAAATCCTGAACAAGAGTTCTTCCAAATATTTCAGCTTGGTACATGTCGATGTCTTGACTTATCACTAACTGAGGGATTTCAGGAAGGGTCTCAGGACTGTTTTGGCCATGGGCAGTAAGGGTAAAAAACAATGCGATTATAGCCCCAGCCTTAGTTGATTTCTTTTGTAATTTATTGAGCTTTTTACCCAGCAAGCTAAAACGAGAAGACTTGCTAAACAGGGTAAAGAACATTCCAATTCCCATCAGAAGATAGCCTAGATAATTTAATAGACTTCCCAACCTATCGTGATTAACCGAGAGTATCGTTCCGAGTTCATCGGTGTCATAAGAGGCTTGAAAAAACCGAAACCCTTTATAGTCAAGGACATGGTTCATATAGATCCTGAAAGGAATACGCTCTTCACCGTCGATAACCACCACTTCACTGGCATAGCTCGAAGGACTTTCGGATCCTGGATAGCGTTCGAGTTGAAAGTCTTCCAAGGCAATGGAGAATGGGGTCTGTACCGCAGCGGCTCCATAAGAAAGTACGAGCGTTTGTTCCTCCCCTAAATCCACTCGATGGTGTATAGGAAGGAATCCTTCTCGATATAAAATATTGACTTCTTGCGACTTTCCACGGAAGTCCACCTTCACAATAAGGGCATCGTCTTTAGTTTGATCATTGTTATATCCATCGGATTCACTACTTAAAACAAAGCTTCCCGAAGGATTGAAATTAGTGGGAACAAAGGAAAAATCTCCTGAGCGATACAAGGTGTTCAATCCTATATCATAGGTGTCACCACCTTCTAAACGACCTGCTTCTTGACTGGCCATTTTGAAAAAATCTATGGGATGTGGCGTTTGAAGTCGGAAAAGCCCATCGACTTCTACGAAGTTGATAATCTCGGGATTACCAGATTCAAAACCAAGTAAGTGCCCGTGTTCTCCAATGCGTTCTATCTCACCTTTTTCTAGATAGAGGGTATTCCTTCCTTGACCAGTAGAGACCACTACGGTCAGTAGTTCATTTCCAGCTTCATCATCGACTACTTCAGGGACGGCATCCATAATATAATCCACATAACTTATGATGAGTTCTTCTCCGTTGAGGTCTATGGTCTGTTCAAAGTTATTATTAGAAATCGGTGAAAAGGCTTTCTTGAGGCTGGCCTTGATTTCTTGATCTCCTTTTAAATAGGTTGCGTTTAAGAATTTGGTATTAGAAATTACGATGTTGGATTGAGCTCCTTCGCGAATCCTCATGATTCCTCCATAGGAGAAATAACGTGTAATTCCAGATCCGATCAGAATAATGATAAAGGAGATATGGAAAAGTAAAATGGGCCATTTACGCTTGTTTAAGAGCTTGTATTTAAAAATATTCGCGACAAAACAAGCTCCAAGACCTACTTGAATGAGTTCAAACCACCAGGCATCATAGACCACTGCCCATGAAGTGGCGATTCCATAATCGTTTTCTATAAAAGTGGCACTTGCCATGGCTACAGCATAGGCGAGTAAGAGTACAAGTGCAAGTTTAGAGGAGGAAAAAATTTTATAAAGTCTGTTCATTGATTAAGCTGGCATAAAAAAGAATCCTGAACTAAAGCTCAGGATTCTTTTAGAGTTTGAGGTAAAATTTATTTATTGCTAGACATTTTAGGGCTATAAGTAGCTTCTCTTTTTTTAGCTTCTTCTAACCATTTAGGTAATAGATTTTGCTTAAAAGCAGCTTTTTCTGCTTCTAATTTTTCCATGTCTAAACCGATGTATTCTTGTGCTTTTTCTTTGGTAGAAATATCTGGAACCGGAACTTCCTTATTATATCCTAAGGTTGCCAACAGGCGTGCTAATTTAACTCGACCATCTGTCGCAATATCTAAACCTCCGGAAATTACACGTCCTATTTCTACTGGTGAATGGAAGGAGGCGCCATGTGAGGCTGCTGCATAATCCCATCTCCATTGGGCATGGCGTATATCCATTAGGATATCTTGCATCTGTGTTTCAGTAGCTCCTAGATCCCAAGCTTTTTTAGCTTCCAAGTGCATGCGTACTAAAGCGTCTTCTAGTTTAAGTCTTGATTCAGTTGATTTTTGTTGTCGTTCAAAAACGTTTTGTTTTAGTTTATCGGCTTCTTCTCTGTGACATACTTGACAAGAGTTAGAAACATTGTTCAGTGGAGATTGGATGTGGTGATCAGTGAATTTCTGTCCACCTTCACTTTTATAAGGCATATGACAATCTGCACAAGAAACTCCACGGTCCGCATGAACTCCTGTTAAATAGGTCTCATAACCTGGATGCTGTGCTTTAAGCATGGGAGCTCTAGATAATTTATGGGTCCAATCGCTGAATCCCATATCGTCGTAGTATTTCTCCATGTCTTCCACGGATTGACCGTTGGCCCAAGGGAATTTTAAATATGGAACTCCTTCTTTACCTGGAATCTTTTTATCAAAATAATATTCTACGTGACACTGGGCACATACTAAAGAACGCATTTCTTGATGTGTCGCTTGACCGATATCTTTGCCCATCGCATCAAAGGCTTCGATAAGTGCAGGTCTAGAGATTCTTAATTTCATTGTTTCTGAATCATGACAGTCTGCACAACCAATAGGGTTTACGATCTCAGCACCCTTATCAGCCCATTTCCCTTCATAGAACTCAGCGACTCCAATCTCGTTCATTAATCTCGGAACATCTGGACTCTTACAGGTCCAACATGTTGCTGGCATAGGTCCGTCTCCAGGTCCTTCAGGCCCTCCGGTACGTAGGGTGTTTCGAATGTCTTCAATAGCATGCTGGTGACCACGTCCTTGATCATAATCTTTAGAGAATCCATATCCTGCCCAGAGCACTACCAATCGACTGTCTTCTTCTAACATGTCTCTGACTGCTGAACCACCTTGATAACTGGTGAAATCTCCGTTCAAAGTTTGTTTGAAAGATTGATACTCCTGAGGAAAGTTTTCACCCCAAACAGCGTTTCTTGGCTCATTTTCACTAATATCTACCTGAGGTACATATTTGTATTTGGCTTCGTTTTTTCGGTTCAGTATACTCGATGCGAGTAATCCTAAAAGGAATACAACAACGACGGTGACGGTAAATAGGACCTTGTTTTTCATGCGATATAAAATATTTATTCTTGAACTTCTTTTTTAAGCCATTCCGGAATCACTACAGATTCAGGACTCGTAGGAACGGGTGCGATATTGTTTTTGATGGAAGAAATACCATGTACGGTTCCGTGGGGGATTTCTTTATGACAGGACCAGCATTGTCGTTCAGTTCGACCGGCAACATGATCACTTAGATAACTTGAATATTTCGTTTGAGTGACATTCTGAACATGACATCTTAAGCAGTTTGCTTGTACAACTTCTTGGGATGCTTCCCGCATAGAAATCACTTCAGGTTCAGCTCTTGCAGTAAAGATAGAAGAGTGGAATAGACCGTCTTTTGCTTTGAAAAAATACTTATTGACTACATTATTATGGGGAACATGACAGTCATTACATGAAGCCCATTGGCGGTGAGAACTGTGCATCCAGCTATTGTACATGGGAGTCATGACATGACAGTTCACACAAGCCTGAGGATCATCGGACATATAAGAAACTAAAGAAGCTTCTTTTGCCATGAAAAATCCAAGACCTACCACAACCCCTATGGACACTACTGCGACTTGTCTCCAGTAGCTTCCTTTTTTTGGTATTAAGTTATTGATCCAGCTCAAATTGTATTAGTTTTTAAATAATATAGGTTTGAAGGTTACCATGATCCATCCCCAATTATTACTATTATTATCAAAATTGTCTTTTACGTATTCCATACCTTCCAGAGCGAACATTTGTGAATATCCCGCCTGTATATTAACTGCTTTGTTCAGGACGTATTTATAAGTGATGTCAAGTTCTGTACCCAACCCTTTATCGACCATAGGATCAACTTCTGCTGCAGCTTGAAAATAATGCACCGCTGCATTGAGTGTGGATTTTTCTCCCAAAGATACTCCTCCTTTAAAGTAAAGGTCTAGAAGCCCCGAATTATTAAAGTAGTTTCCTACATAAAAATAATCCATGAGTCCATTGAATTTATGATTGGTACCATAATAAGGACTGAAGGCTTTGTTTTCTCCACCATTAGGGGCTCCATAATCGTTTCCACTCATAAGTTCAAATCCAAGACCTACATGAGCCTTAGGAAGCATATAATCCAAATCGGCACTAAACTGGTAAGCATTCACTTGATTGTCCATTTGGTCTTTACCTAACTGTGAATAAGCACTTGCAGCATATTTTATGTTGTTTTGTTCTCCTTTGGTATAGAACCCGAAGGTTTGACTGTAGTAGGTTGGGAAATCACCCGCTACTTCATCCTTGGCTTGCATTCCATTGTTTAAAAACATCAAACTAAGGGAAATATGTTCCCATTTCTTATTAAGCCATAAAGTTTGAAGGGCTTTGTATGTGTTGTTGGGATCTAGGTCATTGCCTACTACATTTTCTGCGGATTGATTATAGGCTGCAAAGAACTTTGCAGTAATTCCGTTTTCATAATATTGTAAGGAAGCGGCATCATGACTTCTCGCTTGTTGGGCCCATGCGACATTACCGAAGATTCGTGCATCGTCAAAAAGAATCTCTTGACGTCCTAGTTTTACTTTCCAAGCTTCTGAGAGTTTAAAACTTCCCCATGCTTCATAGAGCATAGTTCCATTTTTATCACTTGTATTCATGGTTTTGACATCTCCCCATACGCGTACATTTTGCATACTGATGTATATCTCATATTCATCAGTCACAAATCCTGTATTCAATCGTGTCCTTTGACTGATATAATTAGCCGGATCTGTATTGTCTGGAAACAAGCTTTTATAACCATGACGATATTCATACCGCGGACGGACCTCTGCATCCAGTTGGAATTGGGCTTGAAGATTAAGGGCAGTGATTAATAGAATTAATGTGGTTATGATGCGCTTCATAAGAATACTTGTTTGGAGTTCTGTTAAAAAACACTAAAGTAATTCTTAAAGATAGTTAAAAAAATGATAATTGTCATGCGCTAAAAATAAAAGGGGCTGAAATTGCCCCTTTTTAAATTGGTTTTTTATTTAGAATTCAGCAACAAAACTTCATTCAAAATAATCTCCGTCACGTATCTCGTGACCCCTTCCTTGTCCTTATAATTTCGGTTGATTAGCTTGCCATCTAGAGCGATTTCCTGTCCTTTTTTCACGTAGGATTCTATTAAGTCCGCTTGTTTATTCCAGGCAATGACCTGATGCCACTGGGTGTCCTGAATCTTTTCTCCCTCAGGAGTCTTGTAATAATCATTAGTGGCAATGGTGAAAGAAGCTTTCTTTTTCCCCGAATCAAAGTTGCTGATTTCCGGATCAGATCCTAAATTTCCAATGAGTTGAATTCTGTTTCTTAGATTGTTCATAGCATATGATTTTTGATTAATTGCTTCACATTATAAGCTTAGAGTCTTAATTACTCGGTACTTAAATGATTATTGATAAATTTTATTAGATTTGATAGAAATCAAACTAAACCTCTAAACATGAAACCCACCCGCCTTATTGCCGTGTTATGTCTATGCTTTTTTATAAGCAAATCCCCAGCCCAAAGTGTCAATCTAATTCCTCAACCCCAATCTTTAGAATTGGCTAAAGGAGTCTTTGACCGAAATGCCCAAGTGAACTTCAGTACCTCTGGAGGGAATTTATCCAATGAACTTCAGTTTCTAACTGCTCTTTTTCCTAATGAGAATACCACAGGTAAGCCAGCTCAAATAAAACTAAAAATAGACGCCTCAATGGATAAACCTGAGTCCTATGACCTTCAGATTTCTTCGAATGAGATCAATATTTCCGGCGCCGATGCTGCAGGAGTTTTCTATGGGATACAGACCCTACACCAAATCATCTTACAAAACCCTAAGGAGCTTCCTGCTCTTAAAATACAAGATGCTCCACGATTTGCCTATAGAGGAATGCATTTAGATGTGGGAAGGCACTTCTTTGATCTAGACTATCTCAAAACCTATGTGGACATGATTGCTATGCATAAGATGAATCGTTTTCATTGGCATTTAACAGAGGATCAAGGCTGGAGAATTGAAATCAAAAAATACCCTAAACTCACGGAGATAGGAGCCTATAGAGATCAAACTATTATGGGACGCTGGAGCTCTAGAGCAAAGCGTAATCCAAGTTTTGACAATAAACCCTATGGTGGCTTTTATACTCAAGATGAGGTTAAAGAATTGGTAGCTTATGCTCAAAAAAGACATATCGTAATCGTCCCTGAGATCGAAATGCCGGGTCATGCCCTAGCTGCTGTGACGGCTTATCCTGAACTAGGAAATACAAAAAAGCAGTACAAGGTGGCTCAGAAATGGGGCGTTTTTCCACAGATTTACGAACCGAGTGAGCAAACCTTTACTTTTTTAGAAGATGTGTTGACCGAGGTCATGGAGTTATTCCCAGGAGAGTATATCCATATCGGGGGAGATGAAGCACCTAAAACACAATGGGAGCAAAGTGAATTTGCCCAAAACCTCATAAAGGAAAAAGGCCTCAAAGATGAACATGGACTTCAGTCTTATTTTATTGGAAGAATTGAAAAATTCTTAAATGCGAATGGTCGCCAAATCATTGGTTGGGACGAAATTCTAGAAGGAGGATTAGCCCCTAATGCGACGGTTATGTCCTGGAGAGGAGAACAAGGAGGAATAGAAGCGGCTAAACAGCAGCATAAGGTAATTATGACACCTACTAATACTTGTTATTTTGATTATTATCAAGCCGAGCCGGTGGCTTATGAACCCTTGGCTATTGGAGGCTACGTTCCGGTTAAAACGGTCTATGACTATGAGCCTATTCCTAGAGAACTGTCTAAGAAGGAGGCGCAGTATATACAAGGAGCTCAGGGAAATGTTTGGACGGAGTATATGAAAACTCCTGAACAAGTAAATTATATGGTCCTTCCACGAATGACTGCCTTAAGTGAAGTGGTTTGGTCTTCTCCCAAGGAAAAGGACTATGTCGATTTTGTAAAGAGACTACAGTCTTTTCAGTTGATGTACCAAAATTTAGGAGTGAATTATGCCCACCATATTATAGAGAGAAATGAATAGAAGAAAATTTATACAATCGAGTAGCGCCGCAGCGGTTTTGGCTCTGGCCCAACCAGGTTTTGGGATGAACCCTTTTGCGGAATCAAAAATTAAAATTGGCTTTATAGGAGTGGGCCTTAGAGGAACTAACCACCTTGCCAATACTTTATTGCGCTCGGATTGTGAAGTTCGTGCGATTTGTGATGTAGATCCCTCTAGAATTGCCTTAGCGAAGGAAATGATTGAAGAAAAGCAAAAATCAAAAGTCGAATATTTCGGTGCTGATGACCTTGATTATTTGAACCTTCTTTCTGTGAAGGATTTGGATGCTGTTATTATTTCTACGCCCTGGTTATGGCATACTAAGATGGCCGTTGATGCCATGAAAGCAGGCGTCTATGTTGGTTTAGAAGTCTCAGCTGCAAATACCCTTGAAGAGTGTTGGGATCTTGTGGATACTCATATAGAAACGGGGACACATTTAATGCTTCTAGAAAATGTGAATTTTAGAAGAGATGTCATGGCGGTGACTAATATGGTCAAACAAGATGTGTTCGGTGAATTAGTTCATTTCAGGTGTGGTTATCAACACGATTTGAGATTTGTAAAATTCAATGATGGAAAAACTCCTTATGGGCTTGGAGTGGAGTTTGGGGACCAAGGGGTTTCAGAATCTAAATGGAGAACACAGCATTCCCTTACTCGAAATGCCGATGTATACCCAACTCATGGTTTAGGACCTATTGCCCGCATGGCGGATATCAATCGAGGAAACCGTTTGATGTCTCTTACTGCAACGGCCACGAAAGGAATAGGTTTGCATAATTATATTGTAGAACATGGAGGTGAAGACCACCCTAATGCAGCCCTAAAGTTCAAACAAGGTGATGTGATTACCTCGACCATTAAGACCGCTAGAGGAGAGAGTATTATTGTGACTCATGATTGTAATCTACCAAGGCCTTACTCATTAGGTTTTAGAGTTCAAGGAGGAAAGGGAATCTGGGAGGTTGATGGAAGTAGGATTTATATAGAAGGTAAATCGCCTTCACATCGTTGGGAAGATGCAGGTAAATGGTTGGAGGAATACGATCATCCATTATGGAAAAAATATGGAGATTATGCCGCAGAAGCTGGGCATGGGGGAATGGATTTTTTCGTCTTGAATGCCTTTGTTCAGTCCGTTAAAGAGAATAAGGCACCGCTAATAGATGTATATGATGCGGCGGCTTGGTCAGCGGTTACTCCTCTGTCTGAAATTTCTATTGCCAACAATGGTGAGCCTCAGGATTTTCCTGACTTTACTAGAGGTAGATGGATCAACCGAAAACCAGAAAAATGGTAATTATACAATATTAAGCAGGAAACTACGTTAGTTAAATATAATTTTAAATATTTAACTATGAAAAGGTTATGCTTACATTGCCAACATACATTGGCGGGGAGAACGGACAAGAAATTTTGTGATGACTATTGTCGTAACACTTATAACAATAAACGTTATAGAGAAGAGTTTGCAGCTAAAAGAGAAATTCAGTCGGCTTTGAATCACAATTACAAGGTGCTCAGAGAAATTTGTGTCACCAACACCGTGGCTGAATCCAGTCTTTCGGATTTACATTCGAGAGGCTATCAAATGCCTTTTTTTACAAATCTATCCCTTACCGGTCAAGGCGAAGTACTCAGACAATGCTTCGACATGGGTATTCTGACTAAGGAAAATGGTAAACTCTTTGTAATAGATATGAAAAATGGTTCTCAAGGGAATTATCACCAAGCTTGATGTTGTGCTTCTAAAATGGCTTTTAAAACATCAATCTGACTGATTTGCCCGACGAGTTTACCGTCTCGCATTACTGGAAATCGACGTCGTTTGTTTTTTTGAAACAGACTACATACCTCAAAAATATCCATATTACTATCGAGAACATCCACGTCCTTGACCATAAATTCATGAACCTTATGTGAAGCCATAGGCATGTTATAGTATCTAGAATCTGAGATTTCTTTGATGCAGTCTCCTTCAGAGATGATTCCGATAAGTTGACCCTGGGAATCAACCACAGGTCCCCCAGAGATTTTGTTTTTTACGATAGAAGCCATGACTTCGATGACACTCTGATCTGGGTGAAAAACAATTAAATTAGTGGTCATGATATCTGCAACCAAAATTTGTGAACTTTGACGACTTTTGTCCTCTACTTTTGCGGAAACGAAACTTTTAATTGCCATATATCTAGATTTTAATTTGATTAAATATAATCATAAATGCCTAAAAAGGCTAATTTGTTCATCGCGAACAGCTTTAAAGTATTCAAAATTTGCGGAATACGCAGGTTTTTAATCAAAAAATGTTAAATTTATCAAAAAATCACAAATTCACATAGAACGATGCTTACCCCGACACGTATTTATGCTTGGATTTCGATGATAATTATTGCTGGACTTATTTATTTTTCTTTTGAAAGTATCAAGCCATCCATCGAATCATTGAACTCAGAACAAGCAACTTATTTCTCTGTAGAAAAGGCCTATGATCACCTGGGTCAAATTGCTGGTCAACCCCATTATACTGGGTCTTCTGACCACGCTGTAGTACAAACTTATTTAGTAAAAGAACTTGAGAAGATGGGCTTGGAGGTTCAGCTTCAAAAAGGAGAGGCCATGTACGCTAATGGAACTCGAGCTACCAAAGTAACCAATATTATAGGGGAACTCAAAGCTCCAGGTAAAGGTCATCATAAGAAATTACTACTAATGTCTCATTATGATTCCGCTACTCATTCCTCTTTAGGAGCTAGTGATGCAGGAAGTGGTGTTGTGGTTATTCTTGAGGTTTTAAGAGCCTTTATTGAGGAGAATGCTGAGTTTTCAAATGATATATTAGTTGTGTTTACTGATGCAGAAGAAATTGGTCTTTTAGGTGCTGAACGTTTTGTTCATAGTTATGAGAGGGTTGAAGATATAGGTTTGGTTGTGAATTTTGAAGCACGTGGATCCGGTGGAACTTCTTATATGTTTATGGAGACTAACGATTTTAATCAGAAATTATTTTCTGAATTTAACAAGGCAGATGTTCAAACACCAGTGGCTAATTCTTTGATGTATTCTATTTACAAACTATTACCCAATGATACTGACCTCACAGTAATTCGTGAAAATGGGGACATACCAGGGTTTAATTTTGCCTTTATCGGGGATCACTTTGATTATCATACAGTTCAAGATAACGTTGCGCGAATGGATGAAAGTTCATTGATTCATCAAGCGGACTATCTAAGTCATACCTTGAGATATTTTGCAAAGGCGGACTTGTCAAACTTATCGGGAGGGCAAGATGAAATCTATGTGAACTTCCCTGGAATAAAGATGCTTCATTATCCAGAGTCTTGGTCGATTCCACTTTTAGTTTTAGCCTATGTTATCTTTTTGGTCCTAGTCTTTTTAGGCCTTGGTCATGGAAGACTTTCTGTTGGAGGAATTATGAGGGGGTTTATTCCTTTGTTTTCTTCTTTAGTTATAGGTTTTGGAGTGTCCGCAGTTGGATGGAGGATGCTTTTGAATATCTATCCCCAGTACAGAGATATTTTACACGGTTTTACTTATAATGGCTATGATTATATTACAGCCTTTATGTTTATTACTCTTGGCCTTACCTTGTCTATATATAGTCAGTATTTTAAGAAAGAAGATCGTGCTAATATTTTAGTGGCACCCTTGTTTTTCTGGATGTTTTTCAATTTTATTCTTTTGATTTTCTTACCTGGAGGTGCTTTTTTAATCATTCCAGTTTATTTTGGTTTGGCTTCACTTTATGTGGTTTTATTTCGATCTCAAAGAAAATTTACAACTTTTATAGCCCTCGCTTTATTAGCAGCACCTGCACTTTTCATTATTATGCCTTTTTTAAGGATGTTTCCAGTAGGTTTGGGACTCAAAGCTCTGGGAATAGCTTCTGTCTTTTTAGTGCTTGTAGTGAGCTTATTATTAGGTCTGTTAAATCAGTTTAAGCACAGAAGGTATTTAATCTTTATGAGTTTCACAATTGGTCTATTATTTATGGTCAAAGCATCTTTTCATGCAGACTATTCCCTAGATCAAAAGAAACCTAACAGTTTGAACTATGTCTTCGATCAAGAAACGGGTAAGAGTTTCTGGGAAACCTACGATCGTGAATTGGATGCTTATAGTTCTCAAGTTATTAAGACTCAAGATCTGCAAGGTTCTTCTTTAGAATCGAATAAGAACGGGAAATATGATAGAGGGATAAGATGGCGCAGTGAGGCTCCTGATTTGAAATTGCCTAGTCCTATAGTATCTTATGATATGGACAGTCTAGGCTTTGTGAATTTAAAGATTAAAAGTAGTAGAGGAGCTAATAGATTTGACCTAAGAGCTTTAGAAAAGTTCTCTCTAGATTATTTTGAAGTGAATCATAGAAATGTTGAGGATACATTGGCTTTACGAGACCTAGGAATTCGCGATAGACTGAGTCTTTATCTTTTAGAAAACCCTGAAGATAGTTTAGAACTAAAATTCAGAACTAAACAAGGGATTAAGCCTAAGCTTGAACTTATTGAGGCCTCTTATGATTTATTGGATAATAACTACATTCAGTTAAAACCTAGAGAGCCTTATATGATGCCCACGCCTTTTGTACTCAATGACGCCATAATTTACAGAATGTCTTTAGAATAAAAAAAGCCTCATGTCAAACATGAGGCTTTTTTAATATAGTTGATAAGAATCTTAAAGTTGTGAGATTCTTAAAGTATTTGTTTTACCTTTTTTTGAATCAGGCATAGAGCTCAAGTTGATTACAAAGTCACCAGGGGCTGCGTATCCTTGCTCAAGAGCATTGGCATTTAATTCCTCAATAGTTTCATTAGTACCTTTATTTCCTTCATAATAGAATGCCTTAACACCCCATAATAAGTTTAGCATAGTACAAACTCTTTTGTTGCTTGAATAGGCTAGAATATTAGATTTAGGTCTCCATGAAGAAATATGAAAGGCTGTATAACCTGAATTGGTAATCGTTGAAATTGCACCAGCTTCAATATTGTCAGCCATCACTGCTGCAGATTGACAAATTGATTTGGTAATATAACGACCATCTCTTGTTTTAGGTTCTTTTCTAGGTACTTTAATCAAATCAGAGAATTCAACAGATTCAATAATGTTTCTCATTTGTTTAATCACCGTTACAGGGAATTTACCAACTGAAGTCTCTCCAGAAAGCATTACTGCATCAGCACCATCCATAATTGAGTTTGCAACATCATTTACCTCCGCACGAGTTGGAACTTCGTTCTCAATCATGGTTTCCATCATTTGAGTAGCGATGATCACCGGCTTGCGTGCAATTTTTGCTTTGCGTACCAATTCTTTTTGAATTAATGGAACCTCATGTGCAGGAATCTCAACACCTAGATCTCCACGAGCCACCATAATACCGTCAGTCTTAGCCATAATAGCATCAATATTTGCAATGGCTTCAGGTTTCTCGATTTTAGAAATTACTGGAATTCTAAACTCAGGTGATTCTGCAGCAATCAAATCGTGAATACTATCTAGATCTTGAGGGTTTCTTACAAAAGAAAGTGCAATCCAATCAACTTTTTGACTGATGGCAAATTTTGCATCCTCAACATCTTTTTCTGTAAGTGCCGGTAATGAAATATTAGTATTAGGTAAGTTTACCCCTTTTTTACTTTTTAATGGTCCACCGCGCAATACACGAGTGGTTACATTTTTTTCCATGTCAGTAGAAACTACTTCAAAAGCTAATTTACCGTCATCCACTAAGATATGCTCTCCAGCCTTTA
Source organism: Flavobacteriaceae bacterium (assembly GCA_049607205.1). Classification (GTDB taxonomy): domain Bacteria; phylum Bacteroidota; class Bacteroidia; order Flavobacteriales; family Flavobacteriaceae; genus JBELHR01. Next base: position 46,577 of record JBMYWH010000002.1, read on the forward strand.
CATCTTTAGGAAAACGTTGGTAAGTCATAAATGCTTTTTCGGCTGTTCCTTCAGTTTGTTCTGTCGTAAATACAAATTCTTGACCTAATTTTAGAACGACATCATCATTCATCACTCCTACGCGAAGTTTAGGTCCTTGTAAATCTGCTAAGATTGAAACATTGAATCCCAACTCATCGTTAAGTTCACGAATTGTTTTAATTTTATGGGCCACTCCTTCGTAATCTGCATGAGAGAAATTAATTCTAAATACATTTACTCCTGCAATAATCAATTCTCTTAAGACGTCTTTCGTGTCAGTAGCGGGTCCAAGCGTAGCTACAATCTTTGTTTTTTTACTCATTTTTAAAAAATTAAAAATTCTATTGTTTTTAGTTCTGTTAAAGCAACCTCATACGCAGTTTGCACTTGAGGGAGCTCTTTAATACTTCCTGTTATTTGCTGTAGTTCTTGGTCAGTTAATTCTCCAGTTATTTTCAAGAAATAGTCAATTTGTTTTTTTTCAGGAAACAAATAATTTAATTCTTCCATTGCGCCAAACAAACTTGTCAAATCCTCTTGATCTTGCTCAATTTCAACGCGGTCTTTGTTGTTAATCAAATGAATTTCTTGATCTGAATACTCATTATAACATCCAAAAAGACTAAAGCTAGAATTGAATTTTAGATTCTTAAAATCTAAGTCATTCTCCAACTTCTCAAGAGAATAGCCAAGGCCTTGATTCAAAAAATAGGCAAGCCTATAATCTTCCAAAACAGACACAATACCAATGAGTTTAAAACTTTCCTCTTCCATGAAGTCTAAGTCCAAGGTCATTTTAGGCATAGTTCTGTTTTTAGATTTTGTTTTGCAAATTTACTAATTGTGAAGCAATTAAAGTAATTATTATGCGAAAACGATGTAGACTAAGTATTTTTACATCTTGTTTTGAAGTACAAAATAGGCTCTTTTAGAAGCTATTTCTTCTGCTTTTTTCTTAGAGGTAGCACGTCCTTTTGAAATAATTTTATCACCTATAAATAGTCTTACGCTGAAGTGCTTCTGGTTCTGGTTACCACTGTCTTCGAAAACTTCATATTTCAGGCTTTCACGGTTTTTTTGAGTCCATTCCACGATAAGACTTTTGTAGGAAGAAATCTTACCTTGTAGCTGAGGTATGTCTACGTATTTATCAATAATTTGTTTAGAGATGAATTTCTCGCAAGCAAGATATCCCTTGTCTAAATAAATTGCTCCAATAAGAGCTTCAAAGAGGTTACCATTAATATTGTTTCCTATTTTACTTTTAGAAACTTTGCTTTGCACTAAAGCCACGAGGTTTAAATCTTTCCCTAATTTGTTCAGATGTTCTCTACTGACGATCTTTGATCTCATTTGGGTAAGAAATCCTTCGTTTGCAGCAGGATAAGCATCGAAAAGATAGGCTGCAACCATAGAGCCTAACATAGCATCTCCTAAATATTCAAGACGCTCGTAGTTTACATAGATTCCATCTTTGTTCTTTTTACGAACAGAACTATGGGTAAACGCCTCCTGATATAAAGAGAGATTCTTAGGCTTAAAATTTAAGATGCTTTGAAGTTTTCCACTAAAATCTTTCTCCTCTTTTGTTTTAGAAGAGGCTTTAGAAGATATTTTACGGAAAATTCGCTTCATAGAAAAGTTTAACTATTCCCACTTTTTAAAGACCACACAAGCATTGTGTCCTCCGAAACCAAAAGTATTACTCATAGCAATTTTAATGTCTCTTTTCTGAGCCTTATTAAAAGTAAAGTTCAGTTTTTCATCAAAACGCTCATCTGGCGTACTATGATTAATCGTTGGTGGAATAACACCTTCTTGTAGGGCTTTAATTGAGGCAATAGCTTCAATAGCTCCAGCAGCTCCCAATAAGTGTCCAGTCATGGACTTGGTAGAATTGATGTTTAGATTGTAGGCGTGATCACCAAAAACCTTTTGAATGGCTGTAACTTCAGCAACATCTCCAAGAGGTGTTGAAGTTCCGTGCACATTAATTGCGTCTACATCCTCTATTGAAAGGCCGGCATCTTTAAGACAGTTCTGCATTACCTTAGTTGCTCCTAATCCTTCTGGATGTGGTGCGGTAATGTGATGTGCATCTGCTGATAATCCACCTCCTAATAGCTCTGCATAAATCGTAGCGCCACGAGCCACTGCATGGTCATAGTCTTCTAAGATTAATGCACCCGCTCCTTCTCCTAAGACAAATCCATCTCTTTCTTTGTCAAATGGTCTTGAAGCAGTTTTAGGGTCGTCATTTCTAGTCGATAAGGCATGTAATGCATTAAATCCTCCAACTCCTGCGTCAATAACAGCCGCTTCAGAACCACCGGTTACGATGATGTCCGCTTGACCTAAACGAATGTAGTTAAAAGAATCAATAATAGCATTTGCTGAAGAAGCACAAGCCGATACCGTTGTGAAATTCGGTCCTCTTAATCCATATTTGATTGAGATATACCCTGGGGCGATATCTGGAATCATTTTAGGAATGAAAAATGGGTTAAAACGAGGTCCCTTTTCTTCGTCATAAGCTTGAACTTCCTTTTGGAAAGTTTCTAAACCTCCGACACCGGCACCCCATATAACACCAATACGATCTAAATCGAGTTGTGAAAAATCCAATTTTGCATCCAGTACTGCTTCATCAGCAGCAACCATAGCATATTGAGTGAACTTATCCATTTTACGCGCTTCTTTGCGGTCAATATGGTCCGTCACTTTAAAATCTTTCACTTCACAAGCAAAACGAGTCTTGAACTTGGTGGCATCAAAATGTGTGATAGGTGCAGCTCCGCTGACCCCACTAACCAAAGCGTTCCAATACTCTTCTAGATTATTTCCGATTGGTGTCAATGCACCAAGTCCAGTTACAACAACTCGTTTCAATTTCATATGAAAATTACTTTTTTGCTTCTTCGATATAGCTAATTGCTTGACCTACAGTACCGATGTTTTCTGCTTGATCGTCCGGGATTTGGATATCAAATTCCTTTTCGAATTCCATGATTAACTCCACAGTATCCAATGAATCTGCTCCTAAATCGTTTGTGAAGCTAGCTGCTGTAGTTACTTCGTTCTCGTCAACACCTAACTTGTCAACGATAATCGCTTTTACTCTTGATGCAATGTCTGACATAATATTGTATTTATTTAAATTTAAAATCGATGCAAATTTATAAAACTTTACATTTATACAAGCAAAAGGTTTCATTATTGTACATCAGTATTTAAAAAAAACCGATTTTTGCCTTGTAAAACGTGGGGTAAACATAGTAAATTTAATTTTAAAATTTCAATAAAACAAAAAGATGATTCAAATTGCAATTTTTGCATCCGGTTCCGGGACGAATGCTGAAAATATCGCTCAATACTTTGATAAACAAGAGTTTGTGTCTGTGTCGAGAGTCTACTATAATAGAAAAGAAGCAGGTGTTGTTCAAAGGATGAAGCCTTTGCATATACCTTGCACTTATGTGAAAAACAGCGAATTTCGATCTGGTGAAATTCTAAAAGATTTAAATAAAAAAAATATTGATTTTATTGTTTTAGCGGGATTTTTAGTTAAGATTCCTCAGGAATTGATTCATGCTTATCCCAATAAAATCATCAATATTCATCCATCTTTATTACCTAAATATGGTGGAAAAGGAATGTATGGATCTTATGTACATGATGCGGTGAAGGCTTCAGGAGATGCCAAAACAGGAATTACAATTCATTTGGTTAATGAAGAGTATGATAAAGGAGCCATCTTATTTCAGGCAGAAACGGAAGTGTCTAATAAGGATAGTGTTGAGGATATTGCTAAGAAGGTTCATCAGTTAGAATATGCCCATTTCCCTAATGTTTTAGAACGTTATTTTAAAGAATATGGCCAAGAAGTCTAAATTTTATGTGGTTTGGAAGGGAGTGAGTCCAGGAATTTATAATTCTTGGACAGATTGCCAATTGCAAATTAAAGGTTTTACTGGAGCACTGTACAAGTCTTATCCGAATAAGGCAGAGGCTCAAGCGGCATATCAGATGGGGCCTTCGGCTCTAAAAAGTGGGACTAAAGTTAAAGTGACTTATCCACAAAACGTGCTACAGGAAGCTTTATCGGTAGATGCTGCCTGTGCAGGGAATCCCGGTAAAATGGAGTATAGAGGGGTAATCGTCGGGACTAAACAAGAAATTTTCAAACAAGGTCCTTATAATAATGGAACGAATAATATTGGAGAATTTCTAGCAATTGTGCATGCGCTAGCCCTTTTAAAAAACAAGAAAATGGACAAATTTCCTATTTATACAGATTCTCGCACGGCTATGTCTTGGGTTAAAAAGAAGGAATGCCGAACTAATTTGGTTTTTGATTCTTCAAATGCAGAGCTGCTGAAACTTGTCAAAAGAGCGGAGGATTGGCTCAAAAACAATAGCTATAGAAATCCTATCTTGAAATGGGAAACTAAAGATTGGGGCGAAATTCCCGCCGATTTCGGTAGGAAATAGCTATGATTTCAGTCTTTCTACAATGACTTTAGTTGGAAGCGATCCAACGTGTTTACTAGTTAATTTACCAGTCTTATCGTAAAAGAATAAGGAAGGCGTAGCTTCAATATTATAAAGTTGAGGGAATTCCCATTTAGGATCTACTAAAAAATTAAGTTGATGTTGAACTCCTATCTTTAGGGCGTCTTTAAATCTTAAAATCTGTTTAGCGTCTTCTATAGAGATTAAATAAACATTATAAGGATCTAGAATCCTGGAATGATCTCTCAATTCTTTTACCTCATCAATACAATGACTACACTCTGTAGAATAGTATATGAGTAAGGTTTCTTTTGTATCCAGAATTTCCTGGAGATTAAACGCATTTCCATCCAGTGTTCTTAACTCTAGATCTGGCATTTGCTCAATTAAGGCAGTACCTTGAGACTTATAGTATATTTTTTTTGTAATGTCTATTCCCAGGTAAACTACCGCTATAGTCAGGATTAGAGTAATACCTCTTTTAAGTTTTGGATTCATACTTTAAAAATAGAAAAATTTATTTAAGCATCATTCTTGCTTTTGCTAGTGCTTCAATGAAACGATCTACATCTTCTTTTGTGTTGTAAAAGGCAAAAGATGCTCGAACCGTTCCCGGTATTTCGAAACGCTGCATTAGGGGTTGCGTACAGTGATGTCCCGTTCTCACAGCCACTCCTAATTTATCAATTATCACTCCTACGTCGTAGGGATGTACATCGCGAAGGTTGAAGGAAATAACACTAGCTTTGTTTTCTGCCGTACCGTAATAGTCTATATCGTCGAATTGCTTCATTTGCTCCATGGCATAGTCGTGAAGTTCCTGTTCCCTTTGTGCGATATAATCGACTCCGATCTCTTCCATATAATCTACCGCAGCACCGAGACCTATTCCTCCTGCAATATTAGGAGTTCCTGCCTCGAACTTATGAGGTAATTCTGCATAAGTGGTTTTATCAAAAGTGACCTCTGCAATCATTTCTCCACCTCCTTGATAGACTTCCATCTTATTTAAAAGAGCCTCTTTACCATATAAAAAACCTACTCCAGTGGGTCCATACATTTTATGACCTGAACTGACATAGAAATCACAATTTAAAGCTTGAACATCAACTTTCATATGAGGCGTAGCCTGTGCGCCATCGATCAGCACTAAAGCACCCACCTTATGGGCCTTATTTATGAATTCTTCGATTGGATTTACGGTGCCTAAGGTGTTGGAGACATGTGAAACTGCAAGGACTTTAGTTTTAGCGCTTAATAGCGCATCAAAACTTTCCATAGAGAGTGTTCCGTCGTCCTTAAGTTCAATTACTTTAAGAACCGCTCCAGTACGCTCGCAAAGCATTTGCCAAGGAACAATGTTTGCATGATGCTCTAAGGTGGAAATTAATATCTCGTCTCCCTTGTGAATCATTTTATTCAAACCATTGGCCACTAGATTGATGCCCATAGTAGTTCCTGTTGTGAAAATTACTTCATGTGCAAGCGGCGCATTGATGAATTTTTGAACTTTGATTCTAGCCTGTTCATAAGCATCTGTAGCCTTTTGACTCAAGAAGTGTACCCCACGATGTATGTTCGCATTGTCGTTCTTATAATACTTTTCAATGGTCTCAATAACCTGAACTGGTGTTTGTGCTGTGGCTGCATTGTCTAAATAAACTAAGGGGCGCTTGTTGACCTCCCTATTTAAAATAGGAAAGTCTTCTCTGATCTGTTCAATATTTCTTTGCATGGCTGTCTCTTATTTCCCTACAAAGATACATCATGCAGCTTAAAAAAAAACCCTATTTTTGTTTATATCACTTCACAATCAAACAGGTTTATTTATGAAAAAAGTAAAGTATCTAGTAGCCTTAATTCTGTTAGGGGTTTTATTTATAGTGTTTAGTAATTATTCTAAACTAAATATTATTTCGGGCTATGCCTCCAAGAGTTTAGCTTCGAATTATTTCGTTTCGGGGTCCAATCTTAACTATATCCAAGCAAATGATTTGAATTTCTCACCTATAGATTTGGCAAGTTTAGCTGTAGATGATGTGGATCAAAGTGCAAGCGCTTCGGTCTTTGGTATGATGAATAGAACCTCCGTATACAGAGAGGGGCTAGGAACGGTATTGGTCAATGACACTTATGATCCAGAGGCTCCATATTTGATTCCAGTGCGCAATCAGCCGACATTAGAGGCCTCTTTTCCTTATGGAAATGGACCGGATAAGGACACGGTATTTGCAAATGTAGATTACAAAGAGCTTGAAGCTATTGTTGCAGATGCTTTTGATGGTCCGTCTGACGAGGTAAAACGCCAAACCAGATCAGTGTTGGTCGTTTACAAGGATCATATTATAGGAGAACGTTACCAAGAGCCATTTAATCAAAGTACCAAGATTTTAGGATGGTCAATGAATAAGAGTATACAATCTACGCTGATGGGGATTCTTATAGATCAACAGGGTTTTGATATCTATGCGCCGGCACCAATAGAAGAGTGGAAGGATGATGAGCGCTTTCAAATAACTACCCACAATTTGTTACAAATGAATTCCGGGCTTTCTTGGGAAGAGGATTATAATACCATATCGGATGTGACCCGGATGCTCTTTTTAGATTCAGATATGACTCAGTCTCAAACCTTACAAAAGCTGGCTCATACGCCCAATACACATTGGAATTATTCTTCGGGAACTACCAATGTACTTTCCGGGATTACAAGAAAACAATTTGAAACACATCAAGAATATTTAGATTTTCCATATAGCCAGTTGATTGATAAAATAGGAATGTATTCCATGCTTTTAGAGGCAGATTTAGATGGGAATTATGTGACCTCTTCTTATGGTTGGGCAACAACGCGAGATTGGGCGAAGTTCGGACTGCTGTATTTACATAGAGGAAATTGGAATGGAACCCGTGTATTTCAGGAAACCTGGGTAGATTATGTGACCACACCTACACCTACTTCTAAGGGTCGTTATGGAGGGCAGTTTTGGCTCAATGCCCAGGGGCATTATCCAAGGCTTCCTAAGAATATGTATTCAGCAAATGGATATCAAGGACAGCGTGTTGCGATTTTTCCAGATCAAGATCTGGTAATCGTTAGAACTGGTCTTGGGGATGAGAGTGTTTTTGACTTTGAATCCTTTTGTTCAGATATCATAAATGCTATAGAATAAGCATAAAAAAAACGCCAGAATATGATTCTGGCGTTTTTTAATTTATTTAAATGAATTTTTTTAAAGGTCAAAACCTAAATCCACTCCTAATTTCTCAGCGATCAATTCAGTAATTAAATCTTTAAGTGCTGGGATTTTTACGTCTTTTAAGACATCTGCTGTAAAGGCATACATCAATAAGGCTTGAGCCTCTACTTGAGGAATCCCTCTAGATTGCATATAGAACAAAGCATTATGATCTAATTGTCCTATGGTACATCCATGACTACATTTTACATCATCTGCAAAAATCTCTAATTGAGGCTTAGAATTTATCTCTGCTGAATCACTCAGTAGTATAGAGTCATTCTGTTGGAAGGCATTGGTTCTTTGAGCCAATTGATCTACAATAACTTTTCCATTGAAAACTCCGGTAGATTTATCCATATAAAGACCTTTGTACCACTCGTTAGACTCACAGTCTGGCTGCATGTGATGCATGGTAGTATGATTGTCTACATGTTGCTTGTCTTTTAAGATAGAAAGTCCATTCAAATTAGAAGTAATATGAGGTCCTTCATGTTTAAAGGTCAAATTATTTCTAGTAAGATTACCACCGAATGAATAGGTATGCAAAGAAACGATAGAATCTCTTTTTTGAGAGACATAAGTACTATCGATCAGGTTGGCATCCATCTTATCATTCTGAATCTTATAATAATCTACTATGGCTCTTTTATTGGCAAAAATCTCCGTAACACTATTACTGAACTGTTCAGCACCATCTAGGGCATGATGTCTTTCGATGATTTGAACATGTGCATTTTCACCCACTACAACCAGGTTGCGTGGTTGATTCAATAAATCTACATTCTTCCCAGTGGAAAAATTTAAGATCTGAATCGGCTTAGCCACTACAGTTCCTCTAGGAATGTTGATATAAGCCCCTTCTTGAGCAAAAGCAGTGTTTAAATCACTCAAACTCCCTCCGTCCTTAGCCAATTCGTCAAAATAAGTATCCATAACCATTTTGTACTTAGGCTTAGTAAGGGCAGAAGACATGACACAAATATCCATACCATCGTGAGTGGTGTCAGATAAGAATGAACTAAATACCCCATCAATAAATACCAGCTTAAAAGATTCAATTCCTTGAACAAAATAATTTTTCACATCATTGTGATTCAAGTTTGAGGTTTCTTTATTGTTGAAAACAGTAAAGTTTTTCTTCAGTATTTTATTCAGACTGGTATATTTCCAGTTTTCGTCTTTTTTTGTAGGAAATCCTTTTTTCTCAAAGCGTTCAAAAGCAGCCGATCTCTTTTCATGCATAGATGAATCAATGTCTGTACTACTTTTGTTTTCAAAGGCTAAAAAGGACGCCGTAAGCGTTTCTTTTAACTCCATAGTTTAGGCTTTTTGTTCTTCCTTAATCCAGTCGTATCCTTTTGCTTCTAACTCTAGAGCTAATTCTTTACCTCCCGATTTTACGATTTTTCCATCGTAAAGTACATGTACGAAATCAGGAACGATATAGTCAAGTAATCTTTGGTAGTGGGTAATCACTACCACAGCATTATCTTCAGACTTCAATTTGTTTACTCCGTTAGCAACGATTCTAAGGGCATCGATATCCAATCCTGAATCAGTTTCATCTAAGATGGCTAATTTAGGCTCTAACATGGCCATTTGGAAAATCTCATTTCTCTTCTTTTCTCCTCCAGAAAAACCTTCGTTCAAAGAACGAGAAAGAAATTTGCGATCAATCTCTAACAATTCAGATTTTTCACGGATTTTCTTCAGCATATCCTTAGCAGCAAGTTCTTCTTGACCTTTAGCTTTGCGCGTTTCGTTAATAGCGGACTTGATAAAGTTCGTTACGGTAACTCCAGGAATTTCCACTGGGTATTGAAAAGATAGAAACACCCCTTCATGAGCACGCTCTTCAGGAGCCATTTCAGAAATGTCATTTCCATCCAATTCGATAGTTCCTTCAGTTACTTCATAGTCTTCACGACCCGCAATTACAGAAGCCATAGTACTTTTCCCAGCACCATTAGGTCCCATGATCGCATGAACTTCTCCTGGCTTAATTTCTAAATTAAGTCCTTTTAATATTTCTTTGTCGCCAATATTGGCATGTAGGTTTTCAATTTTAAGCATCTGATTCTATATTTTATCCAACGGATCCTTCTAAACTAATTTCTAATAATTTCTGTGCTTCAACGGCGAACTCCATAGGGAGTTTGTTCAAGACTTCTTTTGAAAATCCATTGACGATAAGGGCAATGGCTTTTTCTGTATCTATACCTCTTTGGTTACAGTAAAATAATTGGTCTTCACCAATCTTACTGGTCGTGGCTTCGTGTTCTATCTGAGCACTCTTGTTCTTTGCTTCAATATATGGAAAGGTATGGGCTCCACACTGATCTCCCATTAAAAGAGAATCACACTGTGAGAAGTTACGAGCGTTTTCAGCTCTTTTGCTAATTTGCACAAGACCTCTATAACTGTTTTGGGATTGTCCCGCAGAGATTCCTTTTGAAATGATTGTAGACTTGGTGTTTTTTCCAAGGTGAATCATCTTAGTACCGGTATCGGCTTGCTGGAAATTGTTCGTCACTGCGATAGAATAAAATTCTCCAACAGAGTTATTTCCTTTTAATACACATGAAGGGTATTTCCATGTTACGGCAGAACCTGTTTCTACTTGAGTCCAAGAGATTTTTGCATTGTCTTCACAAAGTCCTCTTTTGGTTACGAAATTAAAAACTCCCCCTTTTCCATCTTTGTCCCCAGGGAACCAGTTTTGAACGGTAGAGTATTTGATCTCTGCATCGTCAAGAGCAATTAATTCTACAACTGCAGCGTGCAATTGATTTTCATCACGTGCTGGAGCAGTACAACCTTCTAAGTAACTTACATAAGATCCTTTATCGGCAACTACTAGTGTTCTTTCAAACTGTCCTGTTCCTCCTTCATTAATTCTGAAGTAGGTAGAAAGTTCCATAGGACATTTTACTCCTTTAGGGATATAACAGAAAGATCCATCTGTAAACACGGCAGAGTTAAGTGCCGCATAGAAGTTGTCAGTTTGAGGAACAATAGTTCCTAAATATTTTTTAACCAATTCAGGATGTTCCTGAATAGCTTCTGAAATAGGGCAGAAAATAATTCCCTTTTCAGCCAGTGTTTTCTTAAAAGTTGTCGCTACAGATACAGAATCTACAACTACATCAACTGCAACACCTGAAAGTCTTTTTTGTTCGTCAAGTGAAATCCCTAATTTTTCAAAAGTTGCTAATAATTCAGGATCAACATCTTCTAATTTTTTATTTGGGTCTACGGCTTTAGGCGCAGAATAATAGGATATGTCTTGAAAATTTGGTTTCTCATATTTAACATTTGCCCATTCTGGCTCTTCCATGTCTTTCCAGATTCTAAAAGCCTCTAGCCTCCAATCAGTCATCCACTGAGGTTCATTCTTCTTTGCAGAAATAGCGCGAACAATGTCCTCGTTTATTCCTTTAGGGAAGGTCTCAGATTCGATGTCGGTATAAAAACCATACTCGTATTCTTGAGTTTCTAATTCTTTTTTTAAATCGTCTTCCGTATACTTTGCCATCGCTTGTTTATCGGTTTATTGGTAAGGTTTTAAAGAGAGAAACTCTCTCCACATCCACATGTTCTATTTGCATTTGGATTGTTGAATACAAATCCAGTTCCATTAAGTCCTCCTGAATATTCCAAGGTAGTTCCTGCTAGGTACAAGAAACTTTTCTTGTCAACTACTATCTTAACCCCATTGTCTTCAAAAATTTTATCATCCTCAAGGGTTTCACGATCAAATTTTAGATCGTAAGATAATCCCGAGCATCCTCCACTCTTGACTCCAACGCGAACAAAATCATTTCCAGGCTGATATCCATCGTCAGACATTAACTCGGTTACTTTTTTCTTTGCTATATCACTAACTTTAATCATAAATAAAGGTGTATTTGCCGCAAAGTTACGATATCGCAAGGATTTAAGACTTAATTACTATAGGTAATTTCTAATTGGACAATAAAGTTTATTTATAATGAGTCTATCTAAAGAGTAAATTGATAGCCCAATAAAAAATATCCACTATAACGAAAGGTGTCTGGGGAGTTGTAGATTTCCTCTAAATCGGATCTGTACCTGTAGTTGGCTAGGTATTTTATGTAAAAATGATCTTCAATTTGTAGTCTTAATTCGGCATTGAGGCTAAAAGTTGGGCGGGTGACCTTGTATTCCGGCCTGCTGATTAAGCCTATGTCAGCTCCAGCTGCTATTTCAATCTTAGTTTCATTCTCGTGAATCAATGTATAGGGGTACATAGCTCCTAGACCATAAGAATAGAACCGAGTCGCTTTAAAGAATTCACCATAGACATTGTATTCAAACTTAGGTTTTTTTATCCCAAATTTAACCAATAGATCAAGGGCAGAATCGGCATTTTCATAGGGTCCTCTTACGAGCATTTTAGGATCCAAACCGATTTCCCCAAAAAAATCATTTTGAGAATAAACAGTCTTAGAACTAAGAATGAAAAACAACAGTAAAATTGTAGAGATCGCCCTCATGTACAAATTTTTTTAATTAAATACAGGGGAGTTGGACTATTAAAGATAACGATAAATTGCGGTTTATTTAAGACGAATTTTCTTTTTTGCATAAATTTAACCTGAATAGGGGATGAGATTCAACAAAAGAGACGAGCTTATTTGATGAATTCATTAAAAAGTCGGATTTTTGCATAAAATATAAGACATGTTCGATCAGAAACAACCTTCACGTACTCCTTTATCCGAATTAGGAGAATTCAGATTAATCAAGCATTTGACCCAACACTTTAAGCTAGAACAAGAAAACTCTGTGCTCGGAATAGGGGATGACGCTGCGGTGATTGATGTGGAAAAGGGTAAGCAAGTAGTGCTGAGCACAGACTTTTTAGTGGAAGGGGTGCATTTTAATTTAGCCTATATGCCTTTGAAACATTTAGGGTATAAAGCGGTGATGGTCAACTTGTCTGATATTTATGCCATGAATGCCTCAGCCCAACAAATCATGGTTTCCATTGCGGTTTCCAATCGCTTTACGGTAGAGGCCGTTGAAGAATTATATGCGGGTATTAAATTGGCCTGTGAGGTATATGGAGTAGATTTGATTGGAGGTGATACAACTTCGAGTCAAAAGGGGATGGTTATTTCTATTACCGCTGTTGGGCAAGTTTCTCCTGAGAAGTTAGTGAAACGCTCTGGAGCAAAAGAAGGAGATTTGATCGTTTTAACTGGAGATATTGGAAGTGCTTATATGGGGCTTCAAGTTTTAGAACGCGAGCGTCAAGTTTTTGAAGCGAATCCTGCGGCTCAGCCAGAATTAAATAAATACACTTACCTGGTGGAACGTCAACTCAAACCAGAAGCACGTAAGGATATTCCTAAATTATTGGAAGACCTAGAGGTACTACCAACTTCTATGATTGATGTATCTGATGGACTTTCCTCTGAGCTTATTCATTTGAGTAAAGCATCTCGATTGGGGCTTAAAATTTACGAAGATAAAATCCCTTTGGATCCTCAACTTATTCAGGTATGTGAGGAGTTTGAGATAGATTCAACTATGGTTGCTTTGAGTGGCGGGGAAGACTATGAACTTTTATTTACGACTGCTCAATCTGATTTTGAAAAAATAAAAGCCAATCCAAATTTGAGTATTATTGGACATATGACTGCTGAAAATTCAGGGACCTATCTAGTAACTAGGGCTGGTCAGCAATTAGAAATTGAGGCTCAAGGATGGAATAATTTAGATTCAGAACAGTCTTAGTTCAGATAGTCTGATTCTTTTGCGTTCAAACAATGTTTCAAAAATCTTTTAATACTGAAAAGAGCTTCTGTATAGTTTTCGATTAAACTCATATGCCCATCGGGCAGTATGTCAAGGTCAACTTTGTTTTGGCTGGTTTGCTCAATTTGAAGCTCTAAAGGGAGAATCTGATCTTTTTTACCTGTAATAATCAATTTAGGATAGGGTCCGAAATGTAGGAGAACCTCTCGATCTTCCCTAATTTTCATTCCTTCCAAAGCAGCAACAATACCTTGCACACTGCATTTCAAGGCTTGTCGTTTTAGGCTTTTGATTTCCTCTTTAAAACGTTGTTTGTTTTTTGGCCTGAAGAGCATGGGAATTGAATGTCTAATAAAGCCTGAGGCATTGTTTTTGATTTGCCTTATTGCAGCATCTCGACCTCTTTTTTTGAGTGGACTATCTGCTCTTGAACTTGAATTTAATAGACAGAGACCCTTTACCATATCCGGATATAAATCGGCAAAAGCGAGAGAAACATAGCCTCCCATAGAGTGTCCTATGAAAATAGCTTTCCTAATTTTGAGTTCATGAATGACTGCATATACGGCATCTGCCATGTCCTCCATACTGTGTATATAGCCGAGGTTACCTGTTTTTCCATGACCCAATAAATCAATTTTCACAACTCTATACTGTTCTTCGAGGTCGGAACTCAGTTGATCGAAATAAGAACTATTTTCTAAAAACCCATGTAATAAAACTACACAAGACCCAGATCCTTGTTGCTCATAATATAATTCAGTTTCCTTGTAAAGTAGTATCGACATAGGGCAAAATTAGCGATTTTTTAAGAATTTTTCTCTCAGTCTTAAATTCTTGAGAAACAAGAAAGTATTATATTTGCCATCGGTTTTTTTAAACGCTTATTATGAAATTAAAGAATGAAGTAATTGTTACGGGATTAGCATTGTTTTCAATGTTTTTTGGTGCTGGGAATTTAATTTTACCACCTTATTTAGGAGCTCAAGCTGGAAATCAATGGCTTTGGGTTGTTATTGGTTTTTTTATCACAGCAGTTTTTATACCTGTATTAGCCATTCTAACCCATGCTAAGTTGCAGGGTACTATGGCAGATTTTGCTAAAAAAATTGGTCCGAAATGGGGGATAGCCTATGCGGTTTTGATGTACGCCATTGCCATTGCCTTGCCGACTCCTAGAACAGCAGCCGTGACCCATGAAATTGCGATTGCTCCGTTTTTTCATTCCAGTTCTTTAATTACTTCGGCTATTTATTTTGCTTTAGTTTTATTGTTTGCTTTAAATAGATCTACCGTTATAGATGCTTTAGGGAAATATTTAACTCCCTTGATCGTTTTGATTTTAGCAGTCATTATAGGTGTTGCCATATTTTATGGACCAGGAATTGCTCATTTAGGGACTTATGAATCTCCTGTTGTGTCAGGACTCTTAGAAGGCTATCAAACTTTTGATGCCATCGGAGGAGCAGTTGCTGGAGGAGTACTTATTGTTTCTATGAAAATAGGGTTTCCACATTTAGATTATAAAGGATTGAGAAACGTAATTCTGAAATCGGGCTTAATTGCCGGTGCTGGACTTTTTCTTATTTATGCTGGACTGATTTATGCAGGAGCTAATTATAATGGAACCTTTGATCAGGGAGCGAACAACGTAGAGGTCTTATTGAGCTTGAGTCAACAAACTCTTGGAGGTGTTGGGAATCTTTTCCTTGGAATATTAGTTTCTTTAGCATGTTTTACCACTGCCGTAGGTATTGTTACGGGAACTTCAGATTATGCAAAAACCTTATTTGGTGGGTCGAATAAAGCTTTTAAAATTACCGCTATAGTATCTTGTGTACTCGGTGTGTTAATTGGTCAATTGAATGTAGATTATATTTTAAAAGTTGCCATTCCTGCAATCTACTTAGCCTATCCTGTTACAATTGGTTTAATTCTATTAAATCTAGTTCCAAACCGCTATGCGACTAAGAAGGTTTTTTCTTGGGTGATTGCTGTGGTTTTCTTGTTCTCTCTACCGGATGTTATTGGATATTTTTCTCCTGAAACAGTCGCAGTACTATATGGAATTTTACCATTAGCTAAGGAAAGTTTGGCGTGGTTGATTCCAGGACTTCTAACCTTTATTATAGTGAATCTTTTAGAAAAAAAAGAGGTCCTTTAAGTCCTCATTCTATATAAATCAAAAAGCCACCGTTTGAATGCGGTGGCTTTTTTTATGGATTAAATTCTTGTGATTTAAGAATTCATCAAGTCTTCAATTTCTTCCACTTGAATTGGAATATCTCTCATTAAGTTAAATGGCGATCCGTTTTCTTGGATCACCACATCGTCCTCCAATCGAATCCCCATAGATTCCTTAGGAATGTAAATTCCAGGTTCTACAGTAAAGACCATGTTCGCTTTCATTGGAGTCTTAAGGGCTCCATAATCATGGGTATCTAATCCCATATGATGAGAAGTTCCATGCATAAAGTATTTCTTATAAGCTGGCCAATTCGGATCCTCACTTTGAACATCAGCTTTAGAAATTAATTTCAAATCAATAAGTTCCTTGGTCATCAACTTACCAACTTCTTTGTGGTACTCTGCCCAAATCGTTCCTGGAACTAGCATTTCGGTTGCAAGATCCTTTACTCTTAAAACGGCATTATAAACCGCTTTTTGACGCTCGGTAAATCTTCCGTTTACGGGAATGGTTCTCGTCATATCAGAAGAATAGTTAGCATACTCAGCTCCTACATCCATAAGTAACATGTCCCCATCCTTACACATTTGATTGTTTTCAATATAGTGCAATACACAAGCGCTGAAACCTGAACCTACAATTGGTGTATAGGCAAATCCTTTAGAGCGATTACGCAAGAATTCATGTATGTATTCTGCTTCAATTTCATACTCCATTACCCCAGGTTTTACAAAAGGTAAGATGCGTCTAAATCCTTTGTTGGTGATGTCACATGCGGTTTGCATCAAATCAATTTCTTCAGGCTCTTTTACTCCACGAATCTCTTGAAGAATTGGATTAGCACGCTCCCATTTATGTGCAGGGAAGTCCGCCTTGCATTTTTTGATAAATCGATCTTCGCGAGTTTCAACTTCACGCACAGAACGATAGTGCTCGTTGGTGTTGAAATAAATCAATCCCGCTTCAAACATCAATTCAGAAAAAACCTTTTCAAAATCTTGTAACCAGTATATAGTTTTGATTCCTGAGGTAGCCGTGGCAGCCTCTTTATCCAATTTTGCTCCTTCCCAAATAGCAATATGCTCATTGGTCTCTGTAAGGAATAGGATTTCTCGATGTTTAGGGTCAACTGCATCTGGAAAAAGAACTAAGATGCTCTCTTCTTGATCCACACCTGACAAATAAAATATGTCACTGTGTTGTTCAAAAGGAAGGGTAGAATCTGCTCCAGTTGGAAAAATATCGTTTGAATTAAATACCGCTAATGCACCAGATTGCATTCTTGCTGTAAATTTAGCTCTGTTCTTGATAAAAAGAGAATTAGGTATCTTTTCGTATTTCATAATTAAATGTATTTCTATGCTAACAAATTTAGTAAATATTCAATCTAAATCCGTTTTTGAGGACTCAATTGTGAATTTTTAACTAATTTCCCACCACCCATTTATTAATTCAATTAAAATGAAAACAAAACTAAGTCTTATTTTGTCTTTTTTGAGTTTTGGCCTTATGGCCCAGAACTCTCTTGTCCAGAATGTTCCCTTTGAAAACATAGGGCCTTCGATCATGAGTGGTCGTGTGGTTGATTTGGACGTTAATCCAGAAAAACCAAGTGAATTCTACGTGGCTTACGCCTCAGGAGGACTCTGGTATACTAACAACAATGGAACGAGTTTCGATCCTATTATGGATAATGCCCCGACCCAAAACATGGGAGATATTGCTGTGGATTGGAAATCGGGAACCATCTGGGTAGGAACAGGAGAAAACAATTCTTCTCGATCTTCTTATGCCGGTATTGGAATTTTTAAATCTTCAGATCATGGAGCTTCTTGGGAGTTCATGGGACTTGAGGATACTCAGCATATTGGAAGAATCATTATAAACCCGAACAATCCTGATGAGGTACTTGTAGGTGCTATGGGGCATTTATACACACCTAACCAGGAGCGTGGTGTCTTCAAAACTACCGATGGTGGAAAAACTTGGAAGAAGACCTTATATATCGATGAACTTACTGGAGTTATTGATCTTTCTTTTGTACCAGGAGACTTCAATACGGTCTATGCTTCTACTTGGGAGCGTTCTCGTAAAGCTTGGAATTTTGTGGAATCTGGTAAGGGTTCAGGAATTTACAAGTCTAGCGATGCAGGTGCTACATGGGAGCTTATTTCTACAGAGCAAAGTGGTTTCCCTCAAGGGGATGGTGTTGGTAGAATAGGTTTAGCTGTTTATGATGCCTCGACCGCTTATGTGGTGCTTGACAACCAAGATAGAAGAGCTTCTTCTGGTAAAAAGTCTTCTGAACAAGGCTTGACTAAAGAAGATTTCAAAACTATGTCAGAGGGAGATTTCATGGATGTGGATTCTAAGGATCTAGAAGCTTATTTAAGATCAAATCGCTTTCCTAAACAGTATACAGCTTCCTCAGTTCGCGCTCAAGTGAAAAAGGGAGAAGTGAAGCCTGCAGATCTAGCGACTTATTTAGAAGATGCAAACTCAATCATGTTTGATACTCCAGTAAAAGGAGCTGAAATTTATGTTACTACGGATGGAGGGAAAACATGGTCAAAAACTCATGAAGGATATTTAGATGGAGTCTATAGTTCTTATGGATATTACTTCGGTGAGATTCGTGTGAGTCCTTCGAATAAAAATAAATTATATGTAATGGGAGTTCCATTTATCCGCTCGGACGATGCTGGAAAAACTTGGAAATCTATCTCTAAAGAAAATGTACATTCTGACCACCAAGCTCTATGGGTGAATGGAAACTTAGAAGGACATTTGATCAACGGTAATGATGGAGGAGTAAATATCTCTTATGACGATGGAGATAATTGGATTAAAAACAATGCCGAACCTCTAGGTCAATTCTATTATATCAATGTAGATAATGAAGAACCTTATAATGTATATGGCGGACTTCAAGATAATGGAGTTTGGAAAGGTCCTTCAAATTACCAAGCTTCTAAGAGATGGGAAGGTACAGGACATTATCCTTATGAAAGTATTGGAGGAGGAGATGGAATGCAAGTTCAAATTGACTCGAGAAATTCTAATATAGTATATACAGGTTCTCAATATGGATTCTATTTCCGTGTAGACCTTGCAACAGGTAAACGTGTTTATTTACAGCCTAAGCATGAGCTTGGAGAATCTCCTTACCGTTGGAACTGGATGAGTCCTATTTTATTGTCTTCTCACAACCAAGACATTTTCTATATGGGATCTAATAAATTACACCGCTCTTTCAATAGAGGTGAGGACTTAGAGCCTATTTCACCGGATTTAACCCTAGGTGGAAAGCCTGGAGATGTAGCCTTCGGAACTTTGACAACTATAGCGGAATCACCTTTTGAATTCGGATTCTTATATACAGGGTCTGATGATGGTTTAGTACATCGTTCTTTAGATGGAGGGGTGTCATGGACACGTGTTTCAGATGCTTTTCCTAAGGATTTATGGGTAACAAGAATCGTGGCTTCTGAGCATGAAAAGTCGAGAGTATATGTGTCCTTAACCGGGTACAGAAATGATGACTTCAAGCCTTATGTATTTGTTTCAGAAGATCGCGGAGAAACTTGGTCATCCATCCAAGGTGATTTACCAGAAATTGCCGCGGTGAACGTAATCAAGGAAGATCCTAAAAATGAAAACATTCTTTATTTAGGAACAGATAATGCGCTTTATGTAAGTTTAGATAAAGGAACATCTTGGCAAAAATTCGGGAATTTACCTCCGGTAGCCATGTATGATTTAGTCATTCAAGACCGTGAAAATGAGTTGTTAGTTGGAACCCATGGTCGTTCTATTTACAAAGCCGACATCTCAGCGCTAAGATCTTACGATGCTGTTAAGGATGCGCAAGTGACTTTGTTAAAACCTGAATCAGTACGCTATTCTTCTCGTTGGGGATCTTCATGGGGTCGTTGGTACGAGGCTATGGAACCTGAAATCTCTGTGGTTGCCTATAGTGGAAGTGCTGCTAAGTTGACTCTTGAGGTCTTGGGAGATAATGATTACCTTTTACAACGCCTGTCTGTGGATGGAACTAAAGGTTTTAATTATATCTCTTATGATCTAAGCATGAGTGAAGCTTGGATGAAGAAATATGCTAAAAAGAATAAAGGCTTTAAGGCCAAAAAAGCTGCCAACGGTACGTACTACTTACCAAAAGGAAACTATACCCTTAGAATTGGAAAGTCAACACAGACTTTAGAAATTAAATAAGGAGCTAACTAGTATAAATAAAAAATGCCGCCCATTGGGCGGCATTTTTGTTGTTTCTAACTTACTTAGTCCATAGTGCTGAAAGCTGGTAAAGCTTCTTTTTCCATGGTGTCTTGGTAGGTTTTCCAATCTTGATCAAAGAAGTTTTGAACCTCGTCTAATAAAGGTTGAAGTTTCGTTTTTGCATTATCAAATAAGGTAGTCTCCGTACTTGTTGGCACTCCTGTAAGTCCCATAGCATATCGACGTGCTGTATTCATATAAGATAAGGTTGTTGGCTCAGGATTACGTGTAATACCTTGGCGCTTGTCTACCTTTCCAAAGAAAGACTCTTGCATGTTATTGATTTGCTTTAAGGTCTCTTTTTGAAGTTTCTCTAACTCCTCTTTGTTTTCTGGTGTTGAGTTCTTCAGTCTTTTCTGATAGTCTTGTACTACTTTTTTAGCCTTAGCCAATTGAGCAGCAGAACTTGCAGCCATAGCTCTATATTGATCAATTTCATCAAGCAGGGCATCCTTGGCTTTAAGAGCTTCTATATCCCATGATTTTCTCGGGTCATAGATCACTTCAATGTCTTGAGTACTTGTACTCGATCCATATTTAAGCTCTAATTTATAAGTCCCTGGAAGTACAGGATTACCCCATGGTTCTCTACCATTTTTCTTAGGAATAGATTTAGAGGCTCTGGCAACTCCTTTCTTTTCCATACCCCAATAGGTTCTGTAAAGTCCTGATTTCTTAGGAGCTTTAGAGTTTAATTGACGAATAGCCTCTCCCTTTGCATCGTAAATCGTGATGAAAATAGAGTCTTTTTTAATTTCCTTGTCTTCAGACTTAGCTGTGTTTAAACTGTAAGAGATCATGGCTCCGCCACGGCGGTTTTGGCCATTGAAAATGGCATTAGCACCAAAACGCGTTCCCGAAGGTTGTTGATTAATGCTTCTTACCGCGGTTGGTGTTGGATATAAATAGGCGTCCTCTTGCAATACATCTAGGCCTTGAGAAGCTAAAGTTCTAAGAGGTCTGATGTCATCTAGAACGTAGAATGCACGACCAAAAGTTCCTATTACTAAGTCATTTTC
Organism: Flavobacteriaceae bacterium; assembly: GCA_049607205.1. GTDB lineage: Bacteria > Bacteroidota > Bacteroidia > Flavobacteriales > Flavobacteriaceae > JBELHR01. The sequence goes on from JBMYWH010000002.1 coordinate 67,639, forward strand.
TCTTGGATGAATCACTAAATCCATAGTAGGAACCGTTGGGAATCCATTGGTCCATTTGGTCCAGGTTGCTCCCTTATCGATGGTCACATAGAGTCCGTTTTCCGTTCCTAGAAACATCAGTTTAGGTTCTTGAGAATCTACCACGATCGCGTGAACGTATCCGAAAGTCTCTGTTTGGTCTTTTAAAAGACGTTCCCAAGACTTTCCGTAGTTGGTTGTGTGAAATAAATAAGGTTTGAAATCAAATTGACGATAGTTGTTCACCACAACATAAGCTTCGCCTGGATTAGTCTCGGAAACCTTGATTTGTGGTACCCAACTGTTTGCTGGCATTCCTTTGATTTTAGGAGCAAGGTCTGTCCAAGTAGCTCCTCCATCTTTTGTTAATTGAACACGACCGTCATCAGTTCCAACCCAAATTACTTCAGGATGATTCTTCGCTGGAGCAATCGCTAGTATTGTAGTGTGATTCTCGGCACCAGTGGCATCCATAGTAATCCCTCCACTTTCGTGTTGCTTCTGTTTTTCAGGATCGTTTGTTGTTAGATCTGGGGAAATAATCGTCCAAGTATCTCCTTTATCTTCTGATTTATGAACGAATTGACTTCCGAAGTATAAGGTTTTTTCATCCGTAGGATCAAGTGCAATGGCCGAGTTCCAGTTGAATCTTAGTTTAACATCTGGATTCGGATGAGTTGGCTGAATGAATTTAGTGTCTCCTGTATTTCTGTCATAGCGACCTACAAACCCTTGTTGAGACATTCCATATCCGTAACGTGAATTAGAAGGGTCAGGAACCACATCAAAACCATCCCCGAACATAAGTTCTTGCCAGTATGAATTACGTATTCCTTGAGATTTCAGTACATAAGCAGGTCCTACCCAAGACCCATTGTCTTGCATACCCCCATATACATTATAAGGATAGTCGTTGTCTACATTTACATGATAGAATTGACCTACAGGTAAATTTTCTACAAACCTCCAGGTTTTTCCTCTGTCTCTTGTAATGTTTAATCCTCCGTCGTTTCCATCCATCATGAATTTAGGATCTTTTGGATGTATCCACCAAGCGTGGTGATCCGGGTGAACTCCCTTTGAAGTTCCATAGGCCGGCATGAGTTGTTTGAAGGATTTCCCTCCATCTTCAGACACATTGATATAGGTAAAGACAGAATACAATCTGTTTTCATTAACTGGGTCAACAAAAATATCTGAATAATAAAAAGGTCTGTTTCCTATTCCTGGTTTGTCATTGACTTTTTTCCAAGTAAAACCGGCATCGTCGGAGCGGTAAAGCGCATTTTTTTTCGCCTCTACCAAGGCATAGATTCTGTTGCTGTCGCTTGGAGCAATAGCAAGTCCCATACGTCCAAGGTCTCCTTTAGGTAAACCATCTTTGTCCGTTCTTTTTTCCCAGTTTTCACCACCGTCATAACTAATATACAGTCCAGATCCAGGTCCTCCTGAGGTAAAGGTCCATGGCTTACGGCTGTGTTCCCACATAGCAGCAATTAGTTTGTTGGGGTTAGAAGGATCCATTACAAGATCAGCAGCACCGGTTTGTTCGTTGACAAATAAGGTGTTCTTCCAGGTCTTTCCACCATCGGTGGTTTTGTATACACCGCGCTCTTTATGAGCTCCCCAAGGAGAACCAATCGCGGCAACATAAACCGTATTAGGGTCTGTTGGGTCTATGATGATTCTGTGTATGTTTCTGGTTTTTTCTAGTCCTATAAGTTTCCAGTTTTTTCCAGCATCTATACTTTTGTATAATCCGTATCCACCAGTTAAACTGTTTCTTGGATTTCCTTCTCCAGTACCTGCCCAGATGACATCAGGGTTAGATTGTTGGATCGCGATGGCTCCAATAGAAGAAACCTCTTGCTTGTCAAAGATTGGAGACCAGTCTACTCCTCCAGAAGTAGATTTCCAAAGTCCTCCTGAGGCAGTTCCAACATACATAATGTCCGTCTGGTTATGGACCACATCTATTGATGTGACACGACCACTCATCCCTGCGGGTCCAATGGCTCGCGCAGACATGTTTTTAAGAAGTTTTAAATCTAGTTCTTGAGCGGAGACTTGAAGCAGTCCAGCAAGCAAAAAACAGATTAAGAGTAGTTTTTTCATCTCTTGAGTTTTGTGATTATTTTTAATATCAGCTTTAAATATACATTTTTGAAATAAAAATTTTCACTCGTCTTGTTTTTCCTTTGTAGAAACATTAGTTAATCCTTTGGTAAACGGTGTATTGAGGTTTTATGTAAAACAATTCTAAATAATCGAAATATGACCGTTGTTATTTTTGAAAAAGTTTCGATGGTGTATATTTGTTAGGTCTTAAATTAAAAACAACATGAGTGGATTTAGAAAATCTTCTATAGGAAGAAAAGTTATGATGGCATTATCAGCCATTTTCTTAGTAAGTTTCTTGCTTATTCATTTCTCAATCAACCTTTTATCTCTTTTTTCAAAAGATGCTTTTAACCAAGCTGCACACTTTATGGGGACGAATTGGGCGATTCAGTATTTGATGCAACCGGTATTGGTATTTGGAGTGATTTATCACTTCGTGATGGGATTTGTTTTGGAAGCCCAAAACCGCAAAGCAAGAGGAGTAAAATATTTTAAAAATAATGGAGCAGCGAACTCTACTTGGATGTCACGTAATATGATCATTTCAGGTTTAGTGATTCTTGCCTTTTTGGTGTTGCACTTTATTGATTTCTGGATCCCAGAGATGCAGATTAAATATATTGATGGTGATATGACCGGAATGATCAATGGAGAATTCCGCTACTATGACGAGCTTACACATAAGTTTGCAAGTCCTCTTAGAGTAGGAGCATATGTCATTTCTTTTGTGTTGTTATCCTTGCATTTACAGCATGGTTTCTTGTCGGCTTTCCAATCTATGGGAGCAAAGCGCAAAGTACAAAACTCTATGGTGTGGATAGCGAATTTCATTTCTTATGTGATTCCAGCAGGGTTTATCGTTATTGCTTTATTCCATCATTTTAATCATTAATCAATTTCGCTATGGCAGTATTAGATTCAAAAGTACCAAAGGGTCCTATTAAAGATATTTGGACCAACTATAAGAATAATATTAACCTGGTTAATCCAGCCAACAAACGAAATATTGATATTATCGTTGTAGGAACGGGATTAGCTGGAGGTTCAGCAGCGGCAAGTTTAGCTGAGCTTGGATATAATGTAAAAGCATTTGCTTATCAAGATTCACCTCGTAGAGCCCACTCTATTGCAGCTCAAGGAGGAATTAATGCTTCTAAGAATTATCAAGGAGATGGGGATTCGGATTATCGTTTGTTTTATGATACGGTAAAAGGAGGAGATTATCGTTCTCGTGAAGGGAATGTATATCGCTTGGCTGAGGTTTCAGCGAACATCATCGATCAATGTGTTGCTCAAGGGGTTCCTTTTGCACGTGATTATGGAGGTTTACTAGATAATAGATCTTTTGGTGGAGTATTAGTTTCACGTACCTTTTATGCAAAAGGACAGACAGGACAACAGCTTTTATTAGGAGCCTATTCGGCAATGAACCGTCAAATTGCTCGTGGTAAGATTGAAATGTACAATCGTCACGAAATGTTAGACGTGGTAAAAGTCGATGGTAAAGCTCGTGGTATTATAGCACGTAACCTGATTACTGGAGAATTAGAAAGACATTCTGCTCATGCAGTGGTAATTGCAACTGGAGGATACGGTAATGTATATTTCCTTTCAACCAATGCAATGGGATCTAATGCAACTGCAGCATGGAAAATACATAAAAAGGGAGCTTATTTTGCTAATCCTTGTTTTACTCAAATTCACCCTACTTGTATTCCTAGATCAGGAGATTATCAATCGAAATTGACCTTAATGTCAGAATCACTTCGTAATGATGGTCGTATCTGGGTTCCTAAATTTATGGAAGATGCAGAGGCAATTCGTTCAGGTAAAATGAAGCCAGTTGAACTGTCTGAAGATCGTAGAGATTATTATTTAGAAAGAAGATATCCAGCCTTCGGGAACTTAGTTCCTCGTGATGTTGCTTCTCGTGCAGCTAAAGAGCGTTGTGATGCTGGTTTCGGGGTTAATGCTACTGGTGAAGCCGTATATTTAGATTTTGCTTCAGCTATTGAGCGTTACGGAAAAGAAGAGGCTAAGGTAAAAGGTATTAATAATGCTACTACAGCTCAAATTACTGAAATGGGTAAAGCGGTTGTAGAAGCGAAGTATGGAAACTTATTCCAAATGTATGAGAAAATCGTCGACGATAATCCATACGAAACGCCAATGATGATTTATCCTGCAACTCACTATACTATGGGAGGTGTTTGGGTTGATTATAACTTGATGACTACTGTTGAAGGTCTATACTGTATTGGAGAAGCAAACTTCTCTGACCACGGAGCCAACCGCCTAGGAGCATCAGCTCTTATGCAAGGTTTAGCCGATGGATACTTCGTACTTCCATATACGATTGGAGATTATTTAGCTGATGACATTAGAACGGGTACAATCCCAACGGATAGCCCTGAATTTGATGCAGCTGAAAAAGCAGTATCTGATCAATTGAATTTCTTTATCAACAATGACGGAACACATTCTGTAGACTACTTCCATAAGCGATTAGGTAAAGTAATGTGGGAAAAGGTTGGTATGGCACGTAACGAAAAGGGGCTTACGGAGGCAATCAAGGAAATCCAAGAAATTAGAGAAGATTTCTGGAAAAACGTTAAAGTTACTGGGAAACTTAATGAAATGAACCCTGAATTGGAGAAAGCAGGACGTGTTGCTGATTTCTTAGAATTAGGTGAGTTGTTTGCTAAAGATGCCTTGGACCGTAAAGAGTCATGTGGTGGTCACTTTAGAGAAGAGTACGTTACTGAAGACGGTGAAGCAAAGCGTGATGATAAGAATTACGCTTATGTAGCTGCTTGGGAATACACAGGTAAACCAAGTGAAGCTATTTTACATAAAGAGGAATTAGAGTTTAATGATATTGAACTGAAAACACGTTCATACAAATAAGAAATACATATGAATTTAACTTTAAAAATTTGGAGACAGAATGGACCTCAAGATGAGGGACGAATTGTAGAATATAAAGTCACTGATATCTCAGAACATATGTCTTTCTTAGAAATGATGGATGTACTGAATGAATCGTTAGTGGCGAAGAATGAAGACCCAGTTGCCTTTGATCACGATTGTCGTGAAGGAATCTGTGGTATGTGTTCTATGTTTATTAATGGAGAGGCTCATGGACCTGATCGTGGAATTACGACTTGTCAATTACATATGAGACAATTCAAAGATGGAGATACTATTTATATTGAACCGTTTAGAGCAAAAGCTTTTCCTGTAATTAAGGATTTAGTGATTGATCGAAATGCTTTCGAAAGAATTCAGCAAGCTGGTGGATATATTTCAGTAAATACTTCTGGAAACACTCAGGATGCAAATAATATTCCTATTTCAAAACACGCGGCAGATGAAGCCATGGATGCAGCGACTTGTATCGGATGTGGTGCTTGTGTGGCTACTTGTAAAAACTCTTCGGCAATGTTATTTGTTGGAGCAAAAGTATCCCAATATGCATTACTACCGCAAGGTCAAGTTGAAGCGGCAGATCGTGTTAGAAATATGGTTAATCAAATGGACTTAGAAGGATTCGGTAACTGTACCAATACAGGTGCCTGTGAAGTAGAATGTCCTAAAGGGATTTCCCTAGATAATATTGCTAGAATGAATTTAGAATTCATGAAGGCATAATTGAAGCTTAAACTCAATCTTAAACCTATGATTCTAACCAAGTCATAGGTTTTTTTTTGTCTTGTTTTTTTCAATACTTCTGTTATATTTGTTTAGAACATAATCAATTAAGTAAATATAGAATGAGAAATCAAGCTTTAAATGCAACAAGCCAAGCGGCTTTAACTCCTGATACTGTGTTAGAGGGGTTGTTAGAAGGAAATAAAAGGTTTTTAAATGGATCAGGTGAAGCAGTAGATAATGCGGCACTTGTCTCTCAAACTTCCGGTGGACAATGGCCTTCTGCTATTGTACTGTCATGTATCGATTCAAGAGTTCCTGTGGAAACAGTAATGGATCAGCAAGTAGGAGATATCTTCGTAGCTCGCGTTGCAGGTAACTTTGTAAATGTAGACATCTTAGGTTCTATGGAATACGCTTGTAAGGTTGCAGGGTCTAAACTATTAATGGTCTTAGGTCACGAAGGTTGTGGTGCTGTAAAAGCAGCTTGTGATCATGTAGAATTGGGGAATATTACAGACATGCTTTCTAAAATCACACCAGCGGTAGACGCTGTTGCAGGTGAAGGGGATCGCAGTTCTGCAAATACCGAATTTGTTAACAAGGTAATCGACCAAAACGTTCACATGACTTTGGATCGCATACGTAAAGAGAGTCCTATTTTAGCTGAGATGGAGCAATCAGGAGAGATTAAATTAGTCGGAGCTGTATACAAGACAAGTACAGGTGCTATTGAACTAATCTAAATTCATCGAAATATATATTGTATCCCATAGGCTTTATAAGTCTATGGGATTTCTTATTTTAGGTTTATGGATATACTGCGACTTGCTTATTTTCAAATGGATATTGTTTGGGAAGCACCTCAGGAGAATCTTCTTCAGATTAAAAAGGTCTTAGAGCAACATCATAAGGAAATGGACATGTTAGTCCTACCAGAGATGTGTTTAACCGGCTTTACAATGAGTCCATCTGCAATTGCTGAGCCGTGGCCTAATGGAGTAAATTTAAAGCGCTTAAAAGAGTTCTCATTAAGTTATGATGTCGTTCTTGTTGGTAGCCTGGCCGTAGAGGAAGATGGCCTTTATTATAATCGTGGGTTTGTTTTTGAAAGAGGAGAAGTTATTCATGTTTATGATAAAAGACATTTGTTTAGCTTGGCAAGCGAGGGGCAATGGTATACTAGAGGAACTGAAAAAAGTGTTTTTCAATTCAAAGGGTGGTCCTTGAACCTTGCGATATGCTATGATTTGAGGTTCCCTGTATGGTTGAGGAATACCGAAGACTATGATTTATTGATTATTGTTGCGAATTGGCCTGAGAAGCGAGTTGAAGCTTGGAACGCGCTTCTTAAAGCTCGTGCTATTGAGAATATGACCTATGTCTTAGGAGTAAATCGTGTAGGTACAGATGCTAACGGAATTGTTTATTCTGGTGAAAGTGTTTGTTTTGACCCATTAGGAGGGATGCGCAGCCAGCAGGGGTCAAGGCTCCAAATCATGGAACTTTCTAAAAAGGAACTATTACAAAAAAGAAATCGCCTTGGCTTTTTAAAGGACCAAGACGATTTTGAAATTATATTTTAAGTGCTGGTTGTTGCATCCACTTAAATTTGAAATCTGTTTCAGGAATCACAATTCTTGAAGTGATTCTTTCCATTCTTTCGGGTAGCTTTAACAAGAAATCACGAGCTTTCTCTGCTTCCTCATTAAGTCCTCTTACGTTTTCAATATCCCAAGTAGTATTCAGTTTCTGTAGGATGTTGATATAATCATGCCCTGTATAGACTCCAATTCTCTGAGCTATGGTTGAAAAGTCATCGAACAAGCTTCCTTTAGTTTGGAACGACTCTCTTAAATGAACCGCAGGCATTACAATTTTATACTTCATCATATGAGAAAAAGCAAGCATCATTTCTGATGGATCTAATTCAAAGATATGCTTTACGAATCCTGCGTAGGCATTGTGATGTCTCATTTCATCTCCGGCGATAATTTTAGACATTTTAGCCAAGGCTTTCATTCCTCCTTTACGCGCTAATTTTGCTACATTATTGTGAGAAACATAAGTCGCCAGTTCCTGAAAAGAAGTGTATACAAAGTTTTTATATGGATCATGTGCTGTTCCGATATCAAAGCCATCAGCAATTAAATGCTGCGTTGTTATTTCAACCTCTTTCATGTTGACACGCCCTGAAAGGTAAATATACTTATTTAAAACATCTCCATGACGATTCTCTTCAGCGGTCCATTGACGAATCCATTTTGCCCATGGATTATCTGGGTCCTGACTTACTCCATCAAGTTCCATTAACCAGGACTCATAGGTTGGTAAAGCTTCTTCTGTAATCATATCTCCTACAAGAACAACCCAGAAATCATCTGAAAGATCCTTAGAAAGCTCTCTTATTTCTTGAACTTCCTCCATAAATGAATCCTCTTGTGAATTCGGGAGAAAATCTGTGGGTTGCCAGATATCATCTGGTGCAATGAGAAATTCTTCTGTGAATTTATCAATTTTCTGCCCCAAGGTATTCATTACCTCTTTTCTTAAATTGCTTAACATAAGCCAATATTGTTATTTGATTGATTTTATAATCGTTTCTTTAGTCTCTTCAAAGACTTCCGCAAATGACCTTCCTTTAGGGTCAATTGGTTTGTGGACCTCAAGTTCTAAACTTATTCCGATATTCAAAGGAAATTGTCCGTATTTAACAAATTTCCATGAGTTATTTATCGTTACAGGGACAATAAGTGCTGATGGAGCGTATTTTACAAGCATTTTTACTCCGTTTTCAGAGAAGCGCTTAGGCTGACCATTTTTACTTCTAGTCCCTTCTGGAAAGATCATTCCAGCATAGTTATGCTTCTCTATGAATTGAGCAAAGTTTTTAATCGCAGTTAAAGACTGTTTAGCATCTTTACGGTCTATAAGTGCTGACCCTCCATGACTCAAGTTAAAGGACACACTAGGGATTCCTTTTCCCAATTCTTTCTTTGCAATATACTTACCATGGTGCTTTCTAAAGGCGGTCCCAAGCGGAGTGATATCATAGTGACTTTGATGATTAGAAACCACGATAAGTGGTCTGTCTGTGGGTAAGTCTTGGTGGTTGGTGATTCGAACTCTCGAAGCGAGTAAATACAAGGTTGAATTTAAACATGTATTAAGAAGATCTACAGATCTCCTGTGAGCCTCGTAGCCCAAAACCCTTAAACAGAACCATTGAATTGGCCAGAAAAGGATTAAATAGAATCCATAAAAAAGATAATGCAGTACACTAAGGGGTACTGCAATTAGAGCTTTGAAAAAAGACATTTTTTTCATGTGTAAGATTAAGATTGTCGTTATTGAGTGCTACGCGCTTAGAACCACTGGTTCCAAGGAATCATGCCTAAAATTAATAGTAGAGCAATACCGTAGAATACTGCGATAGATTTAAATTTAGCAGCATCAGTATCCTTTTTCTTATGCTTAGACCATCCAATTGTTATAAGAACAATAGATACGATCATTGTGAAAGGGTGCTCTACAGCTAGTTTTCTCAAAGCAGGTTCTTTCATGGCATCTCCCATAATTTTATAATATCCATTATTAAACCAAGCTCCAAGGCCAATTAATAATTGAATATGACTAAATATTAAAGCTAATAAGGCTATTGTTCTATCTTTTTTCTCAAAAGACTTTCCTGATTTCCATTTAGTCAAACTGTTTAATACAGCGAAGATTAGGAAAAACAATACAAGGTAAGCCATCAAAGAGTGAATCATTGTCATCATAATAGTTGAATTTTGTTGTGAGCAAATCTACTAAAAATTAAGTAAAAAAAAACCTCCCTGTAAGGGAGGTTTAATACTAAGAATATGCTTTTCTTAGAAAGTGTATTTAAGTGAAGTATTCCAAGAACGACCCCATCCGAAGAATACTCTGTTTCCAGTAGCAATTCCTTGGTAAGTATCATCCCCTTCGCTTGCGAAATAGTTCGTGTCAGATTCAGAAATGTAAGTAGTGTTTGCTACGTTGTTTACAGTTCCTGAAATTCTTAAGCTCTGTCCTTTTCCTAAGTCAAACTTATAATCAGCTCTTAAGTCAAATAGGTTGAAAGATGGAAGTTTTAATGATTCGCTTCCTTCTTTATCAAAATCTTCAACGTTGATATTTGCATATAAATTGTTAGCATAGCTCCAGTCTCCACCGAATCTTAATTCCTTCCAAACTTTGTAAGAAAACCCTAAGTTAGCTGTCATTTGAGCAGCATCTCCAACTTTTACTCCATCTAGGTATAATGTTGATGAGCCTAAGTACGTTTGATTGTCGTCAAAAACATCCGCTTTTACATCACCTTCATAAACCCAATCACCTACAGAAATCATACCTGTTAGTTTAAATCTAGTCGTTGGACGGTATAAGAAATCGATCTCAATACCAGAGTGAATTTCAGTAATTCCATTGTAATTTGCTACACCTCTAACTTCACCATCTGGATTTGTAGGGTCTTCGAAAGCAACACTTTGAGATTCGAAACGATCCTTCCATGAAGTTCTGTATAAGTTAGCATTTGCTGTGAACTTTTCAGAACGGAATCCGTATCCTAATTCAAGACCAAATACTTTTTCATTCACGATATCGTCATTATAAGTGTTCCCGTAGTTGATAAATACTCCATCAAATTTAGGTTGCTTAGAGTAGTAGCCTGTATTGAAAAACACATTGTGATTATCGTTAATGTTATAGTTAAATCCAGTTTTAACATTTCCACCTAAGAAGTTCTCAACATCAGTTTTCTGGTTCTCTGGAGTGTATTGGAAATAATCTACTCTTTGGAATCCTTGGTTCGAAATAGATCCTTGGAAGAAAGCAGATAATTTATCTTTAGAATATTCAACTTGACCAAATAAACCTGTCCAGTTTACATTACCGTCGTTATAGTAATCAATTTTCTTTTGATCTTTAATGTTTTGGAATGGGTTCCATGATGCTGTAGCGTCAACATAGTCAGGAGCAGTGATTAATTGACCTGAAGCTGGGTTGTTAACATTGTCATAGTCGATATATGCATCTGCCCCTAAGGCATCATTTACTACACGGTAATGCATACCTTTGTATGTTCTAAGGTCTAAACCTAAATCGTAACTCCAAAAATCATTTAATTCTTGATTGAAGTTGATGATTGTTCCATACCAGTTGTGAGAGTTCATAGAAGCTCTTCTTGAAATACCATTGTCTGAACCATATTTTCCTTCACCTCCTTGAGATGTTGGTTGTCCATTGTTTCCAGTATTGTAAAAACCTCCATTAAATGGAACTCTAGTGTCTGGGTATGTTCCACCTCCCCATTTAGAAAATGCGAAGTCAGGTACAGCTTTACCGCTGTTCCAGTCCACAATTTGATCTACTGGGATTAAACCGTTTTCATCTTTCAATTGATATTGACGTTTACCGTTGATACGACCGATTTCTCCGGTTCCACCTCCACGTCCCCATGATCCGTAGATCACAGTAGATAATTTAGTCATGTCATTGATTTCATACTCCCAGTTCAAAGACATTACAGGTTTGTGATAGAAGTTTCTTCTGAATGCATATTCTTCTCCATTTTTATATCCCCAGTCAGAGTTATAACGAATGTCTGGTTCTCCGTTGTTTTCTGGATTGTATCTGATGAAATCAGAAATACTTGGAGCATAAGATCTTTGGTGGTGCCATTGTGGTGCTCCTGTAAAGATGAATTGGAAGTTGTGCTTGTCGTTTTTTGAACGTTGTCCTAGACCAATAAAGTAGTTAGACCCTTGTCCTTTAGTTCCATCAACATATCCATCTCCTTGGAAAGTACTTAAAAGTACAGATGCAGAAAATCCGCTTTCCATAAGACCAGTGTTGTAAGAAGCAAGATACTTCATGTAACCATCGTTACCAAAAGTTGCTCCTACAGATCCACCTTCTGCTTTTTCTGAAGAGTTAGTTACAACGTTAATTGTTCCCCCTACAGATGCGATCGCTAACTTAGAAGCTCCTAGACCTCTTTGGATCTGCATTGCTGATGTGATATCAGAAAGTCCAGCCCAGTTAGACCAGTATACCCATCCTGACTCCATGTCATTTACTGGCATACCGTTGATCATCACCGCTGTATTAGCTTGGTCAAATCCACGTACGTTAATTCTTGAATCACCGAATCCTCCACCTTGCTTAGTTGCATAAACAGAAGGAGTTTTTTGAAGTAATTCAGGAAATTCTTTTGTTCCAATCATCTCTTGGATGTCAGAACCTTTAATTGTTGAAACCGCGATAGGAGTCTTTCTGTCCTGAGCGATATCCACAGTTCCTGTGATAAAAATTTCATCTAAAATATCAGATGAAGGAGCTAATCCTACGTTTCCGATGTTTCCAGAACCGTTGAAATTTGCTTTTTGATCCCCATATCCTACGAAACTAACTGTTAAAACACCAGAAGTTTGAGATGTAGTTAATGTGAATTTACCGTCAAAATCAGATGAAGTTCCTGTTGAGGTTCCATCGATTACAATACTAGCTCCAGGAAGTGGGCTGTTGGTTTCATCTACCACAGTTCCTGAAATGGTCGTTTGAGCTGTCATCAAACCACCGATTAATAACATGGTTAATGTTACTAAAGTCTTAAAGTTTTTCATTGTATAAAATTTGATTTTTAAGTCGCCACAAAAATGCTAAGAATTTTAACATTATCATCGTTCGAGATGTTAAAATTTTAATTTTTTTAATAACAATTTGTTCATATTTAACTTATTTATTTTTTTATAAGTGAAAATTATCTTAAAATTTAACATTTTTTCTCGGTTTTTATCGAGATGTTTGTGTTTATATTTTAAACAAAAAAGATGAGGAAATTTCTAGTATTATTTAGTTTGGTTGTTTTAGGTTCATGTTCAGCAGTTTCGGTGGTTGACTCATGGAAAAATGTAGATTTTAGTAGTTATAAAGGCGATAAGATTGCTGTTATTGCAAGAACCTCTGATAATGTTGTCAGAACGCGATTAGAAAAAGATATGGTTAGTGGTTTAGATGCCGCTGGTTTTGATGCGGTAGGAAGTCATACTAAATTACCTTCTGTAACTCCAGGTATTAAATTGGATAAGAAACAAATTGCAGAGATTAAGCAAAATATTGTAAATAAAGGATACAAGCTTGTTATGATGGTTGTTCTTAAAGATAAAGAGAATTATTTGAAGACGACCTCAAATAACTCTGGATATAATTATCCTGGTTATCCTGGATATTATGGTGCTGGTTTTTATCGTGGTTTTGGTAGTTACTATGGTTCTTTATACAACTACGGTTATTCTACGACTACTACAGAAGTTGCGAAGAAATATGTGATAGAAACAGTAGTGTATGATCTTACTAAACCGGAAGGACAATCACTGGTGGGTGTGGTTACAACCGATATAGACGATCCAACAAGCTTTAGTAAAACTGCGAGTGATTTCGCCTCTAAAGTTATTTCAGAATTACTCAGAAAGTAAATTTCATTATATAATATCATTAAAGGCCTCATTTTGAGGCTTTTTTTTGCTTGGACCTATATTGTTTAGATATTTTTATCATGCCTTCTTATATGTTCCAGCGCAAGAAGTTGTTGGGAAGTTGCTGATGACTTTTAAGGATTATCCTCCGAGAATGAAAGCTGCTTCATTCAGTTTGGATAAGGTGATGGAGAAGCTTCAAAGCCCTCCTTCAAAATAAAATTTGAGGTGCTCGTTGTAGCGCCTCTTTTTTTTGATTAAATTTATAAGGCAAGAAAAATACTTATTATGACGACTCGAGAATCCGTTCTTTCTCTGAAAGAGAATATGTCTAAATCCATCATAGGTCAAGATGATTTAGTAGAGAAAATTATTTTAGTGCTGTTGGCTAATGGAAATATGCTCTTAGAAGGTCTGCCTGGTTTGGCTAAGACCAGAGCAATCAAATCTCTTTCTAATGAATTAGATTGTGGTTTGAGTAGAATTCAGTTTACACCAGATTTACTGCCTTCAGATATTACGGGTACTGAAATCTATGAGCCTGAATCTAAAGAGAAATTTATTTTCCAACAAGGTCCTATTTTTAATAATCTGATCTTAGCAGATGAGATTAATCGTGCACCGGCTAAAGTACAGTCTGCTTTACTTGAGGCCATGGAGGAACGTCAAGTTTCGGTTGCGGGTAATACTTATAAAATGGAGCCTCTTTTTATGGTGATGGCAACTCAAAACCCGGTTGAACAGGAAGGTACTTATCCTCTTCCTGAAGCTCAGATGGACCGTTTCTTGATGCATGTAATTATCGGTTATCCTGATGATTCGGCAGAAATAAAAATCTTGAGACTTAATAGAGAGGAACAAAAGGAGCATATAGATATGAAAGAGGGAAAAAAGAAACTTCCTCAAGATGTGATATTTAAAGCAAGGGAGGAGATAAGTGCAATAAAAGTTTCTGATGCGATGGAGACTTATATGGTAGATATCATCTCAGCAACGAGATATCCTAAGAAATACTCAGATAAATTGGATTCGTGGATTGAATTCGGAGCCAGTCCTAGGGGAACTATAGCAATTGACAGAGCAGCAAGGGCACACGCATGGATAAGTGGGAATGACTTCGTTTCTCCTGAGAACATAAGAGCCGTGGTTCACGATTGTTTGAGACATCGATTGATACTTTCTTATGAAGCGAATGCTGATGGTGTTACAGCGGATACGGTTTTAGATGAATTATTGAAACAAGTGGCTGTGATTTCATAAGAATGGCATTAAATAAAACAGATAATAGTAAAGTTTGTGTTTCTCTTGAAGATCTTCTTAAGATGGAACGTGTATCAAAGAATTTTTCTTTGCGCAGCAGTCACGCAAAAGTTAAAAGTATTCTAGGTGGAAAACACGCATCTAAGTTGAGGGGAAGGGGAATGGATTTTGAAGAGGTTCGTAACTATGTACCCGGGGATGATATTCGAAATATCGATTGGAAGGTAACTGCTCGAACTAAGAAGACGCATTCAAAAGTCTTCAGTGAAGAGAAGGAGAAGCCCGTTTTTATTCTAGTGGATCAAAGTAAATCTATGTTTTTTGGATCAACGAATTACACTAAATCGGTTATTGCCGCACAACTTGCATCTACGATTGCCTTTAGAGTATTAAAGGAAGGAGATCGGGTTGGGGGCTTGATCATGGGAGATACGGATTTTGATATTTTGTCTCCTAAAAGAGATCGTAAAAACCTAATGCGTTTCTTAGAGAAATTAAGTGATAAGAATCAAGCTTTGGTCAATTCTAAAAAATTGGATTTTGAACAAATCTTCAAATCAGTGATCGCTAAGGTTAGAAATATAGTTACGCATGATTATTTAATTTTTGTTATTTCAGACTTTTACAGATATTCTCCAACAGTACTGAAAAGTATTAAAGAATTAAGTCTTCACAATGATGTTGTGTTAATGAAAATTGATGACCCTTTAGAAGCGAACATTCCAGATGAAAAGATAGTGATCGGTCAAGATGATTTGCAACTTGTAATGGATGGGACTAAGAACAAACTGAGAAAGGATATTAATGAGAATTATAAGGATAATTTATCTTCTTATGAATCTCAGTTGAAGAAATTTGGGATCCCTTTATTGAAGTTTTCTACTACTGATGATTTGGAAATTCAAATTAAAGAAAAGAACAGAAAATGATGCAGAGTCAGGATAGCATAGATATTAGTGAGATGGAGCTCAAGGAGCCCGGTGCAATTGGTTTTACATTTGATGCGCTAGGATGGAAAATTCTTCTTTCTGTGCTGCTATTGTCTGTTGTCTTAGGACTCATATATATTATCATTAATTATAGAAAGAACAGATATCGAAGAGAAGCATTACATCAAATACATAATTTCGATTCTACTCAAAGCCTCTTTTATTGTACTCAAATTTTAGGGGTACTTAAAAGTGTTGCAATATCTGTATATGGTAGAGAGCGTGTAGCGGAATTGAATGGCTCCTTATGGTATGGCTTTTTAGATCGAACTTCTGCGGATGATAGATGGTCTGAAATGACAGAAACGCTCAATGAAATGATACTTAAAGAGGTAAGTCTTGATAAAAAGAGTGAAGATAAATTAGTAAGAACAAGTAAATTTTGGATAAAAAAGCATGATACCAGCAAATTTTGAATTTGAATACAGTTGGTTTTTTTGGGTACTACCACTTCCATTGTTAGTTTACTTGATTATACCACCTTTGAGACAGGTTTCTACTTCCTTGAAATTTCCTAATTTTATTGGAATTGGAAGGTTGACTGGTGAAAAGGCGAAAAAGCGCGCTCTTATCAAGCGAAGGCATTTTTTGAATTGGATTGTGTTTTTTTTAATTTGGGTCCTCTTGATTGTCGGAATGGCCTCTCCTGTACTTGTGGGGAAGCCAGAAATGGAGGTTAAAACTTCTCGTAACTTCCTGATTTTAGCGGATATATCATTTTCTATGGCTAAGAAAGATTGGTTTATTGAGGGAGAACGTGTAAGTAGATGGGATGCTGTTAAAGATGTAGTTCATGCGTTTATTGGAGATCGTGAAGGTGATCGTATGGGGATTGTCTTTTTTGCCTCAAGTGCCTACATACAGGTTCCTTTTACTCCTGATTTACCGGTAGTAGATCAGCTTTTAGATGAAGCCGATGTTGGGATGGCTGGACAAATGACCAATATTGGTAAGGCAATTATGAAGGGTAAGGAAATGTTTGATAAAGATACAATTCAAACTAAAGTCACGCTTTTGATTACCGATGGAGTCGATTCCGGGACAGATATACTCCCCTTAGATGCGGCTGATTTAGCAGCACGAGATAGCATAAAGGTTTATACATTAGGTATTGGAGATCCCGATTCAGGAAATTCAGATTTAGATGAGAAGACCTTGATTCAAATTGCCGAACAAACGGGAGGTAAATACTTTAGGGCTATGGATACTGATGTATTAAAGCAGGTGTCTGAGGAGTTAAACACCTTGGAGCCTATTGAATTTAAAGAAGCTAAATACAAGCCCAAAACATATTTATACTATTACCCCGTTGGATTGGCCGTTTTACTTGCATTAATTGAATTGGCCGTAATGACAGTAAACTCCTTATTAAAAAAACGCAGAGAACAATGATGGAAGAATTTCATTTTTTGAGACCCTTGTTTCTATGGTTATTGCTACCCAATTCCTTGTTCGTCCTATTAGGTATGCTAGGGATTAATAGCGATGTGAAATGGAAGCGTGTGATTGCTCCTCATTTGCGTCCTTTTATGATTAGTAAGGGAAATGATCGAATGAAACTATGGATGCAATTTTTTTTAGGAGTGTTTTTAGCTGCAGCGATTGTGGGTATGGCAGGACCTACTTGGAAGAAAATAGAAGTTCCAGGTAAATTACTAGAGACTCCAGTAGTGATTGCATTGGATATGTCTCAAAGTATGATGAGTACGGATTTTCAGCCCAATCGATTGGAAAGGGCTAAGTTTAAAATACAAGATTTTTTGAAGGCAAATCCGAGAGCGAGAGTGTCTCTTATTGGTTATTCTGGTACTGCACATCAAATTGTTCCCTTGACCAAGGATTATAGTATTATCAATTCTCATATGATTACACTTAAACCATCAACCTTACCTTTTCCAGGAACGGATCTTGAAAAAGCTTTGGTTTTGAGTGATACAATTATGTCAGTGACTAAGGCCACTGGTGTCTTGGTCTTGTTTACCGATGAGATTGATGAAGAGAACTTCGAACTTCTTCAGAATTATGTTAAAAATGCTAAGCGCATCGTAGAAGTTGTTCCCATGGCAAGTCAAAATGGTGCGGATGTTCCTAATTTTTCAGGGAGGGGATTGATGAAGTTTGATAAAAAAGATATAAGAACCAGTATTGATACCTTAGCACTCAAGAGATTTGAGGCTGTTCAAGGAATTAATGTTTCCAGACTAACCTTAGATTCTTCTGATATGGAATTGTTGGCTAAGAGAATAAGTGCCAATGTGTCTTTTAGAGATGAGAATAAAAAGTTGGATGATCAATGGCAAGATATGGGTCTGTATTTTATTTTGCCGTTGTTGATCTTTGTTTTGTTTTGGTTCAGAAGAGGAATGGTTATTTATGTCGTGTTCTTGGGGCTCATGCTGACGTCCTGTTCAACGGATGGTGCTTTTGCTGACCTTTGGTATACTAAAGATTATCAGGCCCAAAAAGATTATGATAAGCAAGAATATAAATTAGCAGGCGATAAGTATCAGTCAGAGCTTCATAAAGGAGTGGCTTATTATAAGGCTGGAGAATATGAAAAGGCAATTCAAGCTTTTTCAAAAGACACCTCTTCTATTGGAGCCTACGATTTAGGACTTTCTTATTATCAAAATGGAGATTATGCTGCAGCTCAGATAGCTTTTGGACGTGCAAGTGAACTTGATCCAGACATGGAAGAAGCAATAACTATGAACAAAGAACTCACTAAAAAGTTGGGGGGAGAAGTGCAAGTATCTAAGAAAGATGCCCAAGAAGCCATGAATCAGAAAGAAGATCAGGCGAAGAAGGGTATACAAAATGAAAGTGGTGAGGATCTCGGAGGAGGTGGTCAAGAAGCGACCAAAAAAGATATGGAGAAACAACGTTTGGAAGAAACGGTTAATACCGATAAGAGAAAAGGTAAGGAGCTTGATGAGGTCCCTGAAGATTTGGAATTCGGAGATCCTAATAAGGGTCCTCAAGTGGTGATGCAGGCAGTGGATGATGACCCTGGATTATTTCTTAAAAGAAAATTTAAGTACCAAGCAAAAAAGGAAAACCTTAAACCTAAGAAAACTTCAAAAAAATGGTGAAAAAAGGAATTCTTATCGCGTTTCTACTACTTGGAATGAATGCCATTGCGCAGGATCATTTTGTGGTGCGAACGACTCTAAATAAGTCGAGTGCCTATATCGGTGAGCCTGTTCAGTTAAGTATAGATGTGTTTACTTCTACCTGGTTCACTACCGGTGTAGATCCGGGTAATATTAATATAGATGGGGCGTATACCATTTATTTCGGGTCAATGGCTTTTAGTGAAATCATTAATGGTAAAAGTTATGCTGGTGTAAAACTTACTTATAATATTTTTCCTTATGAGAATCACCCTATAGAAATTCCAGTTTTAGAATTTGAAGTAGAATCACCTGTGGAAGGAGATTATAAAGGAGTGACTTCGAAAGTAAAAACTTCAAGAAGACGATTTTTAGTAAAACCCATTCCAAAAGATTTTCTTGCAGAGGACTGGTTGGTCGCTGATGCGGTAAGGGTTTATGATAATTGGCAGGGTGATTTTGCTAATGTAAAGGTTGGGGATGTTTTAACGCGAAGAATTAAGAAAGAAGCTTATGGGACTATAGGACAATTTATATGGCCAAGTAGCTTTGATAGTATTCCTAATGTAAGTCTCTACCCTTTGCGATCACAGGTGACAAATAATAAAACAAAAACTGCAATCTCCGCCACGCGCACAGATGGAACGAGATACCTCTTTGAAAAAGAAGGGGAAGTGGTCATTCCTGAACAAGTAATCACCTGGTGGAACCCTTCTCGAAAACGCCTGTATAAGAAGACCTTGAAATCTCGAGTAATTCAAGTAAAGCCCAATCCTGATTTAGGAATGTTAGCTTCCGTGAAGTCTCAATTAGCGCAGCAGGTAAAAGAAGAAAATAAAGAAGCTCAGGCCAAGGAGATTCTTGGTATGTCTTATAAAAAATTTGCCATCGTTAGTGTGATACTGATTGTCGTATTAATAATCCTTATTAGGATTGTTAGAAAATTAATTACTCATCAGCGTGCACGCAAAATCAAGTATAAAGGGAGCGAGGCTTACTTATTTGATCAATTTATGGGCTCTAAAACAGATTATTCAAACCTTTATCATTGGTTTGATTATATCGGAATTCAGCCGCCAACCATGCATGCTTTTGCACAGCAATATGGGACTGAAGACTTAAAAAAAGAGGTGCTAAGCCTAGAGTCTCAGTTGGCTATTGGGAAAGCACCGAAGTCAAATAAGAAATTATGGAAAAAGGCAAGGCGCCGTTATTTGAAATCTCTTCAACCACCTTCGAAACAATTAAGAGGAACCTACAAGATTAATCCATAAAAAAACTCCATCTTAAAGATGGAGTTTTTTTATTTTCAAAAGCTTCTATTAACCTTTATATAGTTTTTTTGCTAATTCTTTACCTAGCTCTACTCCAAATTGGTCATAACTATAAATATTCCAAACGATACCTTGGACGAAGATTTTGTGCTCGTATAAAGCAACTAATTCTCCAAGAGAGTAAGGAGTTAACTTATCAATTAAAATTGAAGTAGACGGTCTGTTTCCTTCAAAGACTTTGAAAGGTAACAAGGTATTGATCAAATCAGTTTGTCCTGCAGTTTTAAGGTCTAAATGAACCTCTTCTTTAGTTTTACCAAAAGCTAAAGCTTCCATCTGAGCGTAGTAGTTTGCCATTAACTTGGCATGATGCTCTTGATTTCCATATAAAGATTCTTCAAAACCGATAAATTCTGCTGGAATCATTTTTGTTCCCTGGTGTACCAACTGCATAAAGGCGTGTTGCATATTAGTTCCTGTACTACCCCAGATGATGGTTCCTGTTTGATAGTCCACTGAATTCCCGTCTCTGTCCACACTCTTACCATTACTTTCCATAATGGCTTGTTGAAGATAGTCGCTCAATTGATTTAAGTATTGAGAATAAGGGAGGATGGCTTCTGTTTCCGCTCCAAAAAAGTTGTTGTACCAAACGGTCAATAGACCAAGAATAAGTGGAAGATTTTCAGCATCGTCACTATTCTTGAAATGTTGGTCCATGGCATGAGCTCCTTCTAAAAGTTGCTTGAAATTATCAAAACCAACAGCTAGAGCAACGGATAAGCCTACAGCACTCCATAAAGAGAAACGACCTCCAACCCAATCCCACATCGGGAATACATTGTCTGAATCGATTCCAAAAGAAGAGATAGCTTCTAAGTTTGTTGACACGGCCACAAAATGTTTAGCCACATCTTCTTCTTGTGCTGATTCTAGGAACCACTTCTTGATAGTCGTTGCATTGGTCAATGTTTCTTGAGTAGTAAAAGTTTTAGATACTACAACAAAAAGAGTGGTCTCAGGATTTAAATCCTTAATGGTTTCCATGACATGGTCTCCATCGATATTTGAAACAAAATGAGTTTTAAGTCTTGTTTTATAATAGGCTAAAGCATCAGTAATCATTGCAGGACCTAAATCAGAACCTCCAATACCAATGTTGACTACATCAGTAATTTCTTTTCCAGTATAACCTTTCCATTGTCCAGAAATTACTTTTTCAGAAAATCCTTGTATTTTTTCAAGGGTAGCTTCTACCTCTGGCATTACATTTTCTCCATCTACTAAAACAGCTTCTCCAGAGAAATTTCTAAGCGCCGTATGAAGTACTGCTCGATTCTCAGTTGCGTTTATCTTGTCTCCTGAAAAATACTTTTGTTTAGCGTCGGCAAGATCAACCTCTTGAGCTAATTCTAAAAGTAAATCAATTGTTTTTTGAGTGATTCGGTTTTTAGAAAGATCTACTTGAACATCATTGAACTTTTTAGTTAAGTCCTCTTGTCTGTTTGCATCTTTAGCAAAAAGTGTTCTTAAATCAGTGTCTTGGATTTCTTCAAAATGCTTTTGAAGTTTAGCCCACGCTTGAGTTGTTGTTGGATTAATGTTTTTTAATGCCATAATTTACTGTTTTAATACTTCAGCTTGTAACTGAACTTCCTTTTTAGGATATGATATAGTGTCTAATTCTTCTTTTAAGGGATTCATTAAGGCTTCGAATCGAGGCTTTGCCGTATCCACCATAGGTTTGGCTGCTGGTAGTTTTTGTTTGAAAGGGTCTACTTGTCTTCCGTTTTTCCAAAAGCGATAACAAACATGGGGACCAGATGTGTATCCAGTCATTCCTACCCATCCGATAATATCTCCTTGCTTTACATAATCTCCTACCTTTACCTTGCGTTTCTTCATGTGAAGATACTGAGTACTATAGGTGTTGTTGTGTTTGATCTTTACGTAATTACCGTTTCCTTTTTTATAACGTGAAGCGATTACTCTTCCATTGGCAGTACTCATAATTGGAGTGCCTACTGGAGCGGCGAAATCTGTTCCTTTATGAGCTTTAACTCTTCCATAAAGGGCAATCTTGCGACGCAAATTATATTTAGAAGAAACGCGATAATTGAATTTTATCGGAGCCTTTAGAAAGGCTCTTCTTAGATTTTTTTCGTTTTGGTCGTAAAAGTCGACATAGTTTTTTTCTTGATCTTCAATAAATCTAAAAGCATAAAGGTCATTCCCACGATGTTCTACGTAAGCCGCTTTTATTTTTCCAACCCCAACATAGGTTGTGTCATTAATGAATTTTTCTTCATAAATGATTTTGAATTTATCGTTTGGATAAAGCTTGGTGAAATCAAGAGTCCACGCGTATATATCATCTGCTAAATAATAGGCCAAGTTAGGGTCCAGGTCATTTTCTAAAAGAACCTGAATCAAAGATTTGTTCTTTTCAATAACTCCAGAGGCGTATCTGAGTTTCTTAGTAATTGGCTTGCGATAGGTGTAGGCTTTGATCAGACTGTCTACTTGGAAATCAAGTACAGCATATTCAATCTCACTCTTTTTATAAATGAACACCTGTGCTTTATTCAAGCTATCCTTAGATTTTAAAATGGTATAAGGATTATGTAGTTGTATTCTTCTTACATCAAAAGTATCTCTTGATTTTTGGATCATTTTATGCACCGTAGGATAGTAGACATGGTGTCTGTCCATGATGATACCAAATGTATCTCCTTTTTTAACTGTATCTCTTACCACTTCGTAATCCTTGAGGTTAAAACCGAATTCAATAGGGTCTTCTTCAGGTGGAGTAGGTTGCTTTATAGAGATCTCAGTCTCTGTATTTTTAGGTTCACTTTGACAGGAAGTAAAAATGAAAAGGAGCATCAACAAGTAGCAAATGTTCTTCAAAAATCGCTGTTTTTTAGGGTTGTAATTCTATAAGATGCAAAAGTACAATTTAATTGTTTATGATAATGTTAAAGGAGTTGTTTAATCCCTTGTAGGCATCTAAATCTGCTTTCAAGGATCCTACTGCGAGCTCCGCTTTAATTCTTAGTGGAATTTTGTTTTGATCATCACTGATCCAAAGTGTTAAACTTTCTTGTTCCTTGAATACCCGGCCGGATTGTACTAATGGACGAAGTTTTATTGCCTTTACCTGACCAAATTTAGTTCGTATTACTTCTCTTCCTAGCACCTTTAGTTTAAAGGAGAATACCTCTCGGTCAAAAAAGAGTTTTAAATAGATCTCCTCCCCTTCAGAAATGGTTGAAAAGTCTTCATTTCGGAGTTTATAAAAGGCAGATAAAAGATCATATACATCTACAGCAGGAACCGTGTCCATAGTGTTTTTCTTGAAGTCTTGAGTAATTGCGGTTCCACCTTCAAAATAGAGATCTCTATTGATGATATAACCCCCTTCATCAACTCGTCGTACAGCATATCTCGGATGTTGACTCTCTTTAGAAAAGTAGGACTCATATCGGTCTTTTACTTTAAAAAAGACACCTACCATTCCTGTGGTCTTACCCTTACCCACTACGTGAAATTCGTTGGAAGCTTTGTTAGAATTTTCTAGTTCTAATTCCGCATAACCCGCATTTAAAAGACCGTAATGGATTCTGTATTTGAGCCATTCACCGTCTTGGTAAGCTTGAGTTTCGTTTTGGGCTTTTAAAGTAAAAGAGCCCAAAACAAAAAGCAGTAAGATGTAATTTTTAATCATAGACAAGGTTTACCCTTGTAATTTAGTATAATTTTCAATTATCTCTATAGAATCAATGTTAGTTTTTCCCCAATTTTTTAGTTCTTCCTCAGTCCATAACGTAGGAAAGAAGATGCGTCTTTGGTATTTAGGATGCATATACTTCCTCCATGCGCTACCTCCTGTGGCTTCGATAGCCTGCTCTGAACCTCCTAAGTATTTACCCGCGGCATTATAATGGGCCATTACCCATTTGATGTTTACATTGTGGTCATAATGTCTCAAGGCATTGATGAGTTCTAAGTTTTCGCGATCGTTCTGTGGGAGTTCAAGATATTTGGTGTAGATGTTTCTGGTGTTGTGATAGGCCATAAACTCAATAAGTTCCCCCTTGTATTTCTTCTCAAAATCACTTAAAAAAATGGATTTTTCTCCAGTTTTATAATCTTTTCCAGCTGCTTGCCAATATAAATGCTCGAAGGCGTGTTCGTAAGAAGTGTCTCTATCAATATTTTCGCGATACCTGGCATCGATCAGGTTGATAATTTCGGTAGAAGCTAGTTCGATTTTTCTGTACTGAGCACTTTGAAATCCACTTCCTGGAGCTAGAGCTGTTCGGAACTTTAGGTATTGCTCCTTTTCCATGCCTTCTCCCATCACTTCAAAGGAGTTTGATAAAATGTCAAAATAACGAGATACTCTAGAGAGATGCATGGTGAAATAAGAGGCATCAATGGCATCTCTATTTGACAATTGATCGAGTTCCCAGAGAATCATTTTAAACAATAATTCATTCACCTGATGATACATAATAAAGATCATCTCATCGGGAAGAACAGTACGCTGTTCTTGTAGGTTCAATAAGAGGTCTGTTTTGATATATTCCCAGTAATTGAATACCGGACTGTGAAGAAGTCCTTCCAAATGAAGGTCAGTCTTTTGATTTAAGGCACCGTATTTTTCATCCAGTGCCTCTAGTATTTCTTCTCTATTCATTATAAAGTACCTCTGTTTTGTTGTTCTCTTTCAATGGCTTCAAAAAGGGCTTTGAAATTTCCTACGCCGAAGGATTGTGCTCCTTTGCGTTGTATGATTTCAAAAAATAAAGTCGGTCGATCAACCAGTGGTTTGGTAAAGATTTGTAATAAATAGCCCTCCTCATCGCGGTCGATAAGGATTCCATGTTTTTTCAAGACCTCCACGTCTTCATCAATTTGTCCGACGCGCTCTAGTAAATCGTCATAATAGTTTTCAGGAACGTATAAGAAGTCCACCCCACGTTCTCTCATCTGAGAAACTGTGGCTACAATATCATTTGTGGCAACCGCGACATGCTGTACTCCAGCTCCTTTGTAGAAATCTAGATATTCTTCAATTTGAGACTTTTTCTTCCCTTCGGCCGGTTCGTTAATTGGAAATTTAATTCTTCCATTTCCGTTAGACATTACCTTTGACATAAGAGCGGTATACTCTGTAGATATTTGTTCGTCCGTAAAAGAAACAATTTGTGCAAAGCCCATAGTTTTTGCATAAAACTCACACCATTGCTTCATTTCTTCCCAGCCTACATTTCCAACCATATGGTCTATGTATTTTAAACCTGTAGGTTCAGGATTGTAATCAGATTCCCATTTTTTAAAGCCAGGTAAGAAGGTGCCCTTGTAGTTTTTACGTTCAATAAAAACATGAACCGTATCTCCATAGGTATGTATTCCAGAGCGAACAATACTTCCATGCTCATCTTCTATGACTTCAGGTTCTAAATAGGCTTTGGCTCCGCGAGCTGTAGTTTCTACAAAGGCTGACCTCGCATCTTCCACCCAAAGTGCGATTACCTTAACCCCATCTCCATGTAAGTCAATATGTTTTCCTATTTCCGTACCTGGCTCTAAAGGAGAGGTCAAGACAAGTTTGATCTTATCTTGGCGCAGGACATAGGATACTCGGTCTTTGAGTCCGGTTTCCAATCCCGCATAAGCCTCCGATTGGAAGCCCATGGTTGATTTATAAAAGTGAGCTGCTTGTTTAGCATCCCCTACGTACATCTCAACATAGTCTGTTCCTAATAAAGGAAGGAAATCTTCTGCTTCTGGAAACAATTTTTCCAAGCTATAGGTCGTGTTTTGTAAATCCGTTAGGTCTTTGATCTTGTTCATGTTTGTTAGTTTGTTTAAAGCCAGGAGGTGAAATAGTCTCCTTCAATAAGTTCTTGTGCGGTCTTAGTTAATTTTAAAGGGGCAAAAGTGTCCACCATTACCGCCAGTTCTTCCGTTTGTTTCTTTCCGATACTGCGCTCAACTGCTCCTGGATGAGGTCCGTGTGGAATTCCGGCAGGATGCAAGGTGATTTGCCCTTTTTCAATATGATTTCTACTCATAAAGTCACCAGCTACGTAGTATAAGACTTCATCAGAATCTATATTAGAATGATGGTAAGGAGCAGGAATGGCCTCAGGGTGATAATCGTACATTCTAGGGACAAAGGAGCATATTACAAAAGCCTTAGTCTCAAAAGTTTGATGTATCGGAGGAGGCATATGAACGCGACCTGTAATCGGTTCAAAATCGTGGATTGAAAATTTATATGGGTAATTATAACCATCCCATCCAATGACTGAAAAAGGATGAGCCCCATAAATATAATGATGTAGTTGTTCTTGTTTCTTAACCTTTAATAAGAATTCTCCGGTCTGGTTGAAGGTCTCTAGTTTTGAAGGTGGATGCATGTCTCTCTCGCAAAAGGGTGCATGTTCTAAATGCTGCCCGAACCAGTTTCTATAACGTTTAGGAGTGTAGACAGGGTGCTTGGATTCCACGATGAACAAACGATTGTCTTCTTCGTCGAACTCCATTTGATAGATAATCCCTCTAGGAACCACTAAATAATCTCCATACTCGAAAGGAATATTCCCCATTTGTGTCTTGAGTGTCCCGGTACCTTTGTGCACAAAAATGACCTCGTCCGAATCCGTATTTTTATAAAAGTAATCCGTCATGCTCTTTTTAGGAGCAGCAAGGGTGATATGACAATCTGAATTGGTCAAAACAATTTTTCGACTTTCTAAATAGTCATCACAGGGCTCAAGCCCAAAACCTTTCAAAGAATAAGATTTCATATTGTGAGCCTGGGAAATCTCAGGACTTAAATCCTCTGTTTTCACTACAGCCTTAACCTGAGTAGGTCTTTGTTCGTGATAGAGCAGAGAAGACATCCCGTCAAAACCAATGGTTCCGAAGAGTTCTTCATAGTATAAATCCCCATTTTCTTTTTTAAAAATGGTATGACGTTTAGGTGGGATTTTCCCTAAATGATGATATCGAGGCATGGTCTAAAGTGTTGATTCTGACCAAATATACAATATTTAGGGAAATTAAGGATTTGATTTTTTATTATATCAAATCCGTTAAAAAGCTGTGTAATTCTTATGTTTTTACTCTCAAAAATAAATTATATATAAGTTTTTATGAGTTCTGTTATCTCATTGAAATTAAACGGAGTTCCTTCTACTTTAGAATGACCATGGGTTTTAATCCCAAAACTTCCTTGAATATGATGATTTAATTGTCCGTTATTTAATTCGGGAATTACGATTTGATCATAGTTCCTTAAAAGTGTTTCCAAATTTGAGGGCAGTGGATATAGCTGCCTTAAATGTATATGAGCAACCTTATCTTGAAATTCAGGAGATTTCTGTAAGGCAGATTTAATACTTCCATAAGTTGAGCCCCAACTCAATATCGCTAAAGATCCAGATTCAGGTCCACTTTCTACCTTTTGTTCAGGTAGGAAGGAAGCAATTTTTGCTACTTTTTCATGTCTTAAATCAGTCATCAATTGATGATTGGATCTGCTGTAAGAGATGTTTCCTGTATTGTTTTCCTTTTCTAATCCTCCCACGCGATGTTCAAATCCTGCTTGTCCAGGTATCGCCCATTGTCTCACTAAATTCTCATCCCTTTTATAAGGAAGGTGTTGCCCATTTTCTATGGATGATTCATCTGCTTTATGAACGGTTATTTCTGATAAATCTGAGGCTTTAGGGAATTTCCAAGGTTCTTGTCCGTTTCCAATAAATCCATCACTTAAGATGAATACCGGTGTCATGTGTTCCACGGCAATTTTTGAGGCCATAAAAGCGATCTCAAAACAATCTGAAGGACTTTGGGGTGCCAAAATTGGAATGGGAGCATCACCATTTCGACCAGAAAGAGCTTGACTTAGGTCAGATTGCTCAGTTTTAGTAGGAAGACCTGTACTTGGTCCTCCACGTTGTACATTGACAATGACTAGTGGGATTTCAAGCATTACTGCGAGTCCAAGTGCTTCTCCCTTTAGGGCAATACCAGGTCCAGAGGATGCGGTAGTTCCTAATTGTCCTCCATAAGAAGCTCCAATTGCTGAGGTAATTCCTGCAATTTCGTCTTCGGCTTGGAAGGTATGTACTTTATTCTTTTTATACTTTGATAAATAATGTAGAATATCTGAGGCAGGAGTGATCGGGTAACCTCCATAAAACAATTCCAGTCCAGCTTTTGAAGCTCCTGCCACAAGACCTAGAGCAGTGGCGTGATTTCCTGAAATATTTCTATAATTCCCTGGAGGTAATTTAGCTGCAGGGACCTTGAATCTTTCGGTAAAAATCCCGGCAGTTTCACCATAGTGATAACCGGCTTTTAGAACCTTTGAGTTTGCTCTAGCGATCTCGGGTTTGTTCTTAAACTTTTCTTCAAAAAAGGCTAAGGTATGGTCGAGTGATCTGTTGTAGAGCCAGTAGACGAAACCAAGAACAAACATGTTTTTTGAACGATCTACTTCTTTAGCAGAAAGACCGTCTTCCTTTAAGGCTTCCTTAGTCAGTTTAGAAATATCTATTTGGTAGACATGTTTACCAGATATATACTTAGGATCCTCTAAAGGGTTGCTAGTGGCATGCGAGAGTTTTAGGTTTTTCTTATCAAACCCAGCACTATTCGCAATCAATACTCCTCCGGCCTTAAGTTGATCTCCAGACTTGATCAGAGCAGCAGCATTCATGGCAACTAAAACATCACATTGATCTCCTGGAGAATATACTTCCTGAGAACCAATACGAACTTGGAATCCTGAAACTCCCGCAACCGTACCTTTGGGTGCGCGAATTTCTGCAGGATAATCAGGAAATGTAGATAAATCATTCCCAAACAGAGCACTTGTGTCTGTAAACTGTGTTCCGGTAAGTTGCATTCCATCACCAGAATCCCCGGCGAATAAAATGGTTGCTGAGTCTAATCTCGATTCCTGCATTTTTTACTGCGCAATAGGGTTTATATTGATAACTTCTTTGATCTCAGGAGCGTGTTTTTTAATGGTGGCTTCGACACCATTTTTGAGTGTCATTTGATTTACGGAACAGCCAATACAAGCTCCCTCAAGCTGAACTTTTACAATTCCCTCGTTCAAATCCACTAACTTTATGTTACCTCCATCGGAAATCAAAAAAGGTCTGATTTCTTCTAAAGCATTTTCCACTTTTTCTAAGGTAGTATCCATAGTTTAATTATTTT
Source organism: Flavobacteriaceae bacterium (assembly GCA_049607205.1). Taxonomy (GTDB): domain Bacteria; phylum Bacteroidota; class Bacteroidia; order Flavobacteriales; family Flavobacteriaceae; genus JBELHR01. The sequence continues at coordinate 96,816 of JBMYWH010000002.1, forward strand.
GTTGAGCAGCCACTCATTGTGGTGATTTTTACAACTTCCGTTTCAGGTAAGTTTTTGTTTCTGTCTAAAAGTTCAGTCAAGGTCTTCTTGGTGATTTCCTTGAATGCTTCTTCTAGTGCTGTGTTATCTTGAAGAGCGACAGGATGACCCACATCACCAGCCTCTCTGATACTTTGTACTAAAGGAACTTCTCCTAAAAATGCAGCACCTAAATCTTCCGCTAGATATTTTGCACCGTTTTGCCCGAAGATATAATATTTATTGTCAGGTAATTCTGCAGGTGTAAAGTAACTCATATTTTCAATAATTCCTAAAACGGGAACATTGATGCTCTTTTGTTTGAACATAGCAACACCTTTCTTGGCGTCTGCTAAGGCAATGTTTTGAGGAGTACTCACAATAACAGCACCTGTTATAGGTAATGATTGTACTAGAGATAAGTGAATGTCACCTGTTCCTGGAGGAAGGTCGACTAATAAAAAGTCAAGTTCTCCCCAAGCTGCGTCAAAAATCATTTGATTTAAGGCTTTTGCGGCCATAGGTCCTCTCCAGATTACCGCCTCATTAGGGTTGGTGAAGAATCCAAGAGATAGTAATTTTACTCCGTAGTTTTCGATAGGTTTCATTTTTGAACGTCCATCCACCTCAACAGAGATAGGTTTACCACTGGCAACGTCAAACATTAAGTGCATAGATGGTCCGTAGATGTCCGCATCTAAAACTCCAACTTTGAAGCCCATTTTAGCAAGACTCACTGCTAGGTTAGCAGTAACGGTAGATTTACCAACACCTCCCTTTCCTGAAGCTACGGCAATTATATTTTGTATTCCAGGAATTTTAGCTCCTTTGATTTGTTGTTCTTCAGGTTTAGATTCAGGTTTTCCAACGCTAATCTTGATTTTTGCATTTACTGCATCGCCAAAAGCTCCCTTTAAAGCAGCTTCAACACTAGATTGAGTTTTGTTTTTTGCTTGAAAACTAGGGTTGGAAATAGTGATATCTAAGTCAATATCATTTCCGAAAATTTGAATATTCTTAATATTTCCTCCTTCAACCAGGCTTTTTCCTTCACCTGGAGCAGTTATTTGTTCTAAGACCTTAAGTACGTCTTGTTTATTTATAGCCATCTTATTTGAATTCATTCTTAATTGCTACAAAGATAACGACTATTGTACAATTTCGGCAGGGTCCCAGAATAAATTTTTAAAGTTTAAGACTTGATTGTTTTTTACAGTGATTCCTTCGTTTTCTAAAAGCTGCTGCATCAAATTTGTTCCGTCAAAATGATGCTTACCACTGAGCATCCCGATGCGGTTTACAACGCGGTGGGCAGGGATGGAAAGATCACCATGAGAGGCGTTCATTGCATATCCAACCATACGAGCAGAACGAGGAGCCCCAAGGTATTTTGCAATGGCACCATATGTAGTTACCCTCCCGTGTGGGATGCGTTGGGCTACCTGATGGCATTTTTCAAAAAAGTTCTCAGAAGACAAACTATTCCTTCAGTTTGAATTTGATATAAGTAATAGGCTTACCTTTTTCAAGGTATTGCTGTTCGTAAAAGGTTTGAGTCCCCGTAACCTCTTCAGGGCTATAGCTGTTGGAGTATACATCGTGATGAGCATACAAAACCTCATGACCCGCTCCGTGCAATAAGCCAAGTGTATATCCATGCATGAATTCGCTATCCGTCTTAAGGTTTATAGTTCCTCCAGGCTTTAAAATGGTTTTGTATTTAGCAAGAAATTCAGCATTGGTCAAACGATGTTTAGTTCGTTTGTATTTGATTTGAGGATCGGGAAAGGTAATCCATATCTCATCCACTTCGCCCGGGGCAAAAATGGAGTCAATCAGTTCGATTTGAGTTCTGATGAACCCTACATTGGTAAGTTGATCCTCAAGGGCAGTTTTTGCCCCTCTCCAGAATCGAGCACCTTTAATGTCGATCCCGATATAATTTTTGTCTGGGTTCTTTTCCGCTAAAGCGACAGTATACTCACCTTTACCACATCCCAATTCTAAGACTAGTGGTTGGTCCTTCTCAAAAAACTCACCCCATTTACCTTTGTATTTCAATCCTTCTAGAACTTCTTCTCGTGTAGGTTGAATTACATTGTCAAAGGTTTCATTTTCTCTAAATCGCTTTAATTTGTTTTTAGATCCCAAATTTTCTTTGTTTTTAAGCTAAATCTTCAGTTCCCTTCTTTTTGAAAGAAGCAGATTCTTTCATCCAGTATGCGAATAAGATTACTCCGATTAAAATGAAAAACCAGTTGATAGTATTCTGTGCTCCCCATGTTAAATCTCCTAGTCTAAGAGCATCCATTGGTGCAAATACTACATTAGTAAAAAAGTCTCCGATTGCTTTGAATATGTTGAATGTCATCATAATTGATATATCTTTGAGGCAAAAGTAAAAAAAAGACTAATAATGCTGACTAATTTTTTGAAAAAAACCACACCTGTAAATTTTTTGGTTATCAGTGGTTTAGCTGTTTTTTATTTAGTATTGAGTTTGATTGATCTCCCGGTAGAAGGTTTTTTAGGGAATGGGCTTGGAGCAAAAGTATTTGTGATTACCCTTTTTACGGTCCTACTTTTAGGTTTGAATTTCTTTGTTTATAGCGCTAAGATTTCTCGAAATACTACTTTGATTTACCTGTATTTCACACTTTTTCTATGTTTATTTCCTGGGCTTATTAATCAATATGATTTCTTGATGAGCCAAGGAGCACTTATTGTCGCTTTATGGAGGTTAATGAGTTTGAATCCAAAGGAGTTGAAAGTTAGTCCGTTATTTGATATTGGTTTCTGGCTTGGCGTAAGCGGGATTCTAGTTCCTGAAACACTAATTTTTCTACCGATTCTCTATTTGTATTTCTTTAGCCAAGGAATTCGTTATTTACGATTTCTAGTCCTGCCAATAATCAGTGTGTCTGTGGTGCTGTTTCTTTACTTTACCTATTGTTATGTCTGGTTAGACCCTATGAGTTTTGATCGAATGTGGTCTTGGGGTTTTACTTCTTTTGTGTTTTATGGGGATTCTTTTAAGCTTTATTTTTATATAACCATTCTCCTGCTTATGTTTATTCATGGCTCAGGAGTGTACAATAAGAATCAGCAAGTGATTAAGAAAGACACATCACTTAGAATGGAGTTGTTACTTGCATTGTTTATTTTTGCTGGACTTATGTTGTTGAGTACGGCAAATAAGTATCAAGGCGTCTATATTTATTTATCTCTACCTATAGCTATTTATATGGCTAATTATATAGATTTCATGAAAGAAGGATGGATCAGAGAATCAATTTTCATATTCTCTTTAAGTCTACCGCTGATCAGCTATTTTCTCTAGAAATCTGTTTTTGGTCCGAAGGCCAAATCACCTGCGTCTCCTAATCCAGGGACGATATATCCTCTAGGATTTAATTCATTGTCGATTTGGGCTATCCAAAGTTCGGTATCTTCAGGAACGTTAGCGTTGACATAGTCCACACCTTCTTGGGCAGCTAGAATAGACATGATATGAACTTTTGAAGGAGTTCCGAATTGTTTTAAGGCCTCTAATACCGTTACCATTGATTTTCCTGAAGCTAACATGGGATCAGCCAGAATAAGAGTCTTTCCTTCTATGGATGGTGAAGCAGCGTATTCTACTACGATTTCAAAGGCATCTTTTCCATCCGGATGGTGGCGATAAGCACTTATGAAACTATTTTCAGACCCATCAAAGTAGTTGGTAATACCTTCGTGCAGTGGAAGTCCAGCTCTCAAAATCGAACAAACTACTATGTCTTCTTTGCTTAAAAGGCTCTTGTGTACACCTAAAGGTGTTTGTATATCTTGTGTTCCATAGGAGAGTGTTTTGCTTAATTCATAAGATAAAATTTCCCCGACCCTTTCAATATTGCGCTTGAACCTCATTCGGTCTTTTTGAATGTTTACATCTCTAAGTTCAGACATAAATCTATGGATAAGGCTAGGTTGATTGGAAAAATTATGAATTTTCATGTTTCTCGTATTTTATATGGCAAAGATAATACTATTTGACTTTTTCCCCGGTTGGTTTGTCTCAAAAAGTGTAAATTTGTGCTTTAAATTCGATATATGCTACTTTCAATGACAGGCTATGGTAAGGCCGTAAAGCAATTGACCAATAAAAAGTTAACCGTTGAGATTAGAAGTCTTAATTCTAAATCTTTAGACTTGAATGTTCGTATCCCAAGTCAATACAAAGAAAAGGAACTTTTTATAAGAAAGATGATCGCAAAGGTTATGGTTCGTGGAAAGGTTGATTTTGCTATTTATTCGGAACAGACCAATGGTGAGAGTCATACTCAAATCAATACTGATGTCGTTTCTAATTACTTAGCGCAGTTGGAGGTTTTGGCCCCTCAAGGGCAAGGATCTGATATTTTGAGTATTGCCATGCGCATGCCTGATGCGATGAAAACCTCAAGAGAGGAGTTTAATGAAGAAGAGTGGAAGGATTTAGAGCCTTTAATTGCGGAGGCTTTAGAGAAAATCACAAACTACCGAGCGGATGAAGGACTTTCTATGGAAAAGGATTTGAGGTCTAATGTAGAAAATATAGATCGTTTGATGGCTGAGGTTAAAGAATTGTCGGAAGCTCGTATGATTCATGTCAAGGCCAGATTACAGAATTCTTTAGATGAGTTAGCTGCCTCTGTGGATCAGAATCGCTTTGAACAGGAGTTGATCTATTACTTGGAAAAGTTGGATATCAATGAAGAGATGGTACGATTGGAAAACCATCTAAACTATTTCATGAAGGAATTAGATTCTTCAACTTCTAACGGTAAGAAACTTGGATTTATAGCACAAGAAATTGGGCGTGAAGTGAATACTACAGGGTCGAAATCTAATTTTGCTCCTATGCAGCATATTGTAGTGAATATGAAGAATGAATTGGAAAAAATTAAGGAACAAGTTTTAAATATACTTTAATGAAGAAGGGGAAGTTAATTGTTTTTTCGGCACCATCGGGTTCAGGTAAAACAACCATAGTGAGACATTTGTTAAAACAAGAGGCATTTAATTTAGCTTTTTCAATCTCAGCAACTTCAAGAAGTCCGAGAGGCGAGGAGGTCGATGGGAAAGATTATTATTTCATGGACCTTTCTAAGTTCAAGAAACACATCAAAGCGGATGATTTCTTAGAATGGGAAGAGGTTTATAGGGATAATTTTTATGGGACTCTTAAGTCTGAAGTAGAACGTTTGTGGGCTGAAGGTAAGCATGTTATTTTTGATATTGATGTCGCTGGAGGTTTGAGAATCAAAAAGAAATTCCCCGAGGAGACTTTAGCTGTTTTTGTAAAGCCACCGAGCATTGATGAGTTAAAAATTCGTCTGAAGAAACGCAAAACAGAATCAGAAGATAAGATCAATATGAGAATCGCCAAGGCTTCGGTTGAGTTGGCTACTGCTCCTCAATTTGATCACATTATAAAGAACTATGATTTGCAAACGGCATTGGATGAAGCAGATCAATTAGTGGAGGAATTTTTGAATAAGTAATTTATGAAAATTGGTCTGTATTTCGGGTCCTTTAATCCGATTCATATAGGACATCTAATCATCGCTAATTATTTGGTAGAACACAGTGATTTAGATCGAGTTTGGATGATAGTCAGTCCGCATAACCCACTTAAAGAAAAGAAGACTTTGCTTGAAGATCATCACCGTTTGGAGATGGTGTATAGAGCTTGTGAGTCCTATCCTAAATTGGAGGTGAACGATATTGAGTTTAAATTGCCCAAACCTTCTTTCACCGTGGATACTTTGGTGCATTTAAGAGAGAAATATCCAGAGCATGATTTTACCTTAATCATGGGCGAAGACAGCTTGATACACTTTCATAAATGGAAAAACTATGAGGTGTTACTTGAGGAAAATGATATATTAGTTTATCCTAGATTGGGAGAAAAGAGAATGCCAGAGGAGTATAAGAACCATCCTAAGATTCATTTCCTGCAAGCTCCTGTGATAGAATTATCAGCAACTGCAATTAGAAAAGATATAGAGAAGGGATTGAATGTTAAGCCCTATTTACCAGTTGAGGTTTGGTCTTATATTGATCAAATGAATTTTTATAAGTCCTAATAATTACTACTTTTATCCTATGAATAAGGGAAACACAAAGCAACAGAAGTTCAAGGAAAAAATGGTACAGAAGTACCGTTTGGTCATTGAAAATTCAGATACTTACGAGAAACTTTATACCTTAAAACTAAGTCGCTGGAATGTATTTGTATTAGGAGGTGTGTTTTCTATTGTTTTAGTGGCGATTACTTCCTTGATTATCGCTTATACCCCTTTAAAGGAATATATCCCTGGTTATGAGTCTTCCAAATTAAAGAAGACGGCTAAGGATTTGGTTTATAAGGTGGATTCGCTTCAGAGAAGGCTGGAAATCAATGATTTGAAAATCCAAGCATTGATCCCTGTTTTGAGCGGGGAGGAACGTGCAGAAGATGTGCGTCTAGATTCTATTGAAGAGGAGGTTTTACGATCCTCGACTATTGTAGATACCATTAATTTAGCTCCCTCGGATGAGGATATGGCCTTTAGAGCCGAAGTGGAACGAGCCGATAGATATAGTTTGTTTGATCAGGCAGTAGAGGATGATGATGTGGTGTTTTTTGCTCCTGTTACAGGAACAATTACCAATAGGTATGACAGTAAAGAAAAGCATTTTGCCGTTGACGTAGTGGTGAAAAAAGGTACGCCAGTTAAAGCTGTTTCCGATGGAGTAGTGATTTTTGCAGAATGGACGACAGAAACTGGTAATGTGATTATCGTGGAACATCCAAGTGGATATATTTCTGTTTACAAGCACAATGAATCTTTGAATAAAGAACAAGGGGACTTAGTGCGTTCTGGAGAGGTTATTGCCACGGTAGGCTCTACGGGAGAATTGAGTTCAGGTGCTCATTTGCATTTTGAGCTTTGGAACAATGGATATCCGGTAAACCCGGAGAATTTTATAGATTTTGAATGATGAGTATAAAACGTTTTTTTGCTAAACCTTTAGCAAGTAGAGCTAGAAAAAAAATCGATAAATGGGCTGCTAAGCCTATAGAGACACAAGAAAAAGTTCTTGAACACTTAATAAAAAGTGCTAAAAATACAGCCTTCGGTCAAGACCATAATTTTAATAAGATCAAGACTTATGAGGACTTCAAGCAAGAAGTTCCGGTGGTGGATTATGAAGGTTTAAGAGCCTATGTAGATCGCATGGTGGCGGGAGAAGCTGACGTGCTTTGGAGAGGAAGACCTTTGTATTTTGCAAAGACTTCTGGAACAACTTCAGGGGCAAAGTATATTCCGATTTCAAAGGAATCCATGCCCACCCATATTGATGCGGCTAAAAATGCCTTATTAATGTATATCGAGCAAACTGGAGATTCAAGCTTTGTTGATGGAAAGATGATTTTTCTTCAAGGGAGCCCAGTGCTTGAAGAGATTGGTGGAGTCAAATTAGGAAGACTAAGCGGTATTTCTGCTCATTACGTTCCTAAAATCCTTCAGCGCAATCGAATGCCTTCTTGGGAGACTAATTGTATCGAAGATTGGGAAACTAAAGTGGATGCTGTGGTTGAGGAAACTTATCAAGAAGATATGCGATTGATCTCTGGTATTCCTTCATGGGTACAGATGTATTTTGAACGCTTGATTGAGAAGACGGGAAAATCTATAGCAGAGCTCTATCCTCATTTCAACCTCTTCGTCTATGGAGGGGTGAATTTCACACCCTATAAAAGTAAGTTTGAGGCTCTTATTGGCAAGAAAGTGAATTATGTAGAATTATATCCAGCCTCAGAGGGGTTTATCGCCTTCCAAGATAAACAGGATGATTCTGGTCTTTTATTACAATTGGACAGTGGGATGTTTTATGAATTTATTCCTGCAGATAAATACTTTGACGAGCAACCTCCTAGATTGCAGCTTTCGCAGGTTGAATTAGGTGTTAATTATGCTATTATTTTAAATACGACTGCTGGTTTATGGGGTTATTCTATTGGCGACACGGTGGAGTTTACTTCTTTGAATCCTTACAAAATTAAAGTTACTGGACGTATTAAGCATTTCATCTCAGCTTTTGGAGAGCATGTCATCGGAAAGGAAGTGGAGCAAGCTTTGAAGGATGCGATTGGGGATTTGCCAATTTCAATTTCTGAGTTTACCGTAGCTCCTCAGGTGGCACCTGAAGAGGGTCTGCCTTATCACGAGTGGTTTGTTGAGTTTGATCAAGAACCGGAGGATTTAGAGGCTTTTGCTAAACGTGTAGACGACTCCATGCAGGCCCAAAACATCTATTACTTCGACCTTATCGAAGGTAAAGTATTGAGACCTGCTGTGATTCGAAAAATACGAAAGGGGGGCTTTCATGCCTATATGGAATCCATCGGAAAACTCGGAGGACAAAACAAAATTCCTCAACTGTCTGACAATAGAAAAATTGCAGATGTCTTAAATGATTTTATACTATGAAAGTACTAAGCACCAACATCGGAAAGAGAACAAAGATTGAATATAAATCTAAAGTTTATGATACGGGTATTTATAAATATCCTGTCGATGAAGGTGTGTACTTAGGTAAGGAAGATGTTGCCCGCGATGTTGTTCTGGATCGCAAACATCACGGTGGAGTGAACCAGGCTGTTTATGCCTTTGGTTTCAATCACTATCCATACTTTAGGGAGAAATTCCCTGATCAGAACTGGCATCAAGGGATGTTTGGAGAAAATTTAACCATAGATCTGCTTGACGAAACAAAACTCTATATTGGAGAACAGTATCAGTTAGGTGAGGCTTTACTTGAAATTAGTCAAGTTCCTCGTAAGCCTTGCTCTACCTTAGGAGCAAAATTCCAAGATATGTCTATTGTGAAGGTGTTTTGGAATACGGATAAGCCAGGAGTTTATTTTAAGGTCATTAAAGAAGGTCATGTGAAACCTGGTGATACTTTTATAAGAACTAAATCAGTAGCGTCGGATGCCTTATCTGTCGCCGAGGTTTTTACCTCTAATCGATAAGTTCTCTTTTAATTCTGGGGCCTATTGCCGTTAGAAGCTCATAGTTGATGGTATGGCATTTTATGGCAAAGAGATTTAAGGTCTCTTGACTCTCGTAAATCTCGACTTGATCTCCAACCTTAGGTGCAGTTTTGATTTTACTTAGATCTACTAAGATCATATCCATACAAACATTTCCTATAATTTCAGCTTTCTCGCCATTTAGGCTCACCCATCCTTGTCTCTGACCTAATTGTCTAGATATTCCATCAGCATGACCTATGGGTATGATTCCAATGAGGGTGTCTTTTTCTAGTCTAGAAGCTCTATTATATCCTACGGTAGTTCCTTTTTTAACCCTTCTTATCTGACTGATAGGGCTCGTTAACTGCCAGGCTTTTTTTAGATGTTGTGTATGTTGAGGTTCATTGGCAAAACCATAAAGCCCGATCCCCATACGAACCATGTCAAAATGAGCTTGAGGGTAATTTAAGATCCCCGAGGTGTTACTCATATGCTTGATAAAATCATATGACAGGTGGCTCTTAAGATAGTCACAGGCTACATTAAAATCTTTGATTTGATTAAGACTAAATGTTCTCTCTAATGGATCTTCACTAGCTGCCAAATGAGAAAATACAGAAACGAGATCCAACTTGTCTTTTTGATTGTTTAAAACTTCTTGAAGTTGATCTAGTTCGTCTAAATCAAAACCGAGACGCTGTAAGCCTGTGTTGATTTTTAAATGGATTTTTCTTCTTTGTTTTTGCTCCGGGAGCTTAAGGACGGCCTGGAGAATTTCAAAATTGTAGATATTCGGCTCTAAATTGTAAGCGTAAATCTGTTCGAGGTTTTCTATTTGAGGATGAAGAACCAGTATAGGTTTCTCTATTCCTGCTTCTCTTAAGGCGATTCCTTCATCTAGATAGGCAACACCGAAATAAGCGACTTGAGATTCTAGAAATTTCCCAATCAACGTGGCAGAACTACCATATCCAAAAGCCTTAAGTACTAGAAGTGTTTTGCAATCCTTGTCAAGTTTAGATTGAAAATATTCTAAATTATCAGTCAGTTTTGACTTCGATAGTCTTAATGCTGTTGTATGATTGTTATGATTCATGATCAGGTTCTACTTGATGCATGGCCTTGTAATAAGCTGCTCTGGAAAGAGGCTCGTATTCCTGTACCTCACCAAGCATTACGATGTCGTCATTTTGAACTTTACGATGTGAAAAGTGAGCTAGATTTCCTGTTTTAGTACATACCGCATGAACCTTAGTTACATATTCTGCGGTGGCCATTAATGCAGGCATCGGTCCGAAGGGGTTTCCTTTGAAATCCATATCTAAGCCTGCTACAATAACGCGGACACCTCTATTGGCAAGATCATTACAAACAGAAACTATTTCATCGTCAAAAAACTGAGCTTCATCAATACCGACCACATCGACATCATTGGCTAGAAGGCGAATATTTGCCGCAGCTGGAAGCGGCGTCGAACGGATTTCATTAGAATCGTGAGAAACAACCATTTCTTCATCGTAGCGATCGTCTACAGAAGGTTTGAAAATTTCAACCTTTTGCTTGGCGAATTGGGCTCTTTTTAGTCTTCTAATAAGCTCTTCAGTTTTACCTGAAAACATTGATCCACAGATGACTTCAATCCAACCGAATTGTTCTGAGTGATTTACAGTATTTTCGAGAAACATTTTGTAATTTAGGTTCTTGTAAGGTTAAATATTTTCCGTTTATTGCGCCTACAAATTTATTAAAAATAGCCAATTCCTTGACCCAAACTCATTAAAGTTATGCACAAAAAAATCGAATCTGAATTAATGTCCCTTGCGCACAGAATTTTGCAAATGAAAAATAAAGAAGATTTAAATGCACTTACTGATAAAGCTAGAGAGGTCTATGAAAGATTGACTTTGTTACAACTAATCGATCGATTTGCAGAGCTCCCAACGACAAGTTTGTCTCTAGAGGAGTTGCAGGATGAATTTGACTATGAAAACTTAAAAAATGCACTTAAGGACAATTCCGATGAGGTTGTGCAAGAATTAGCTGTTCAAGAGACGCCGCTGGAAGAGCCCCAAGAAGCATCGGAAGATTCAGAGGTAGTGATCGATCTATTTTCAGAAATGCCGGACAAGGAGATATCTGAAACAGCAGAGTCTGATAAGGATCTGTTTGAAGGGATTGAGGAACTTCAGGGCGCAATTGACTTGGATGTTGCTACGAATTTGTTGGAAGGAAATGAAGCTGAATTGGTTCTTGAGCAAAAAGATCAAGTTGTCAATCAAACAATTGACATCGTTGAGCCTCAACAGCCCTCAGTTGGTAAATCACTGAATGATGTCTTGTTTCAAAAGCAATTACAAGTGGGCTTAAATGATCGAATTGCCTTTGTGAAAAACTTGTTTGATGGTTCTCAGGAAGAGTTTAATCGTGTGATTTCTCAATTGAATTCTTTTTCTTCTCATCAAGAAGCCTTAGAGTTTATCAATAAAATGGTTAAGCCAGATTATAACTGGAAAGATCAAGAAGAATTAGAGTTGAGATTGCTTCAATTAATTGAGCGAAAGTTCTCTTAGTAAGTCTTCTATAGTAGCTTTTGAATTCCCAATAAATAGTTTTTCTCCTATTTGAAACACAGGTCTCTTTAAAAATGTATAGTGCTCTAAAATCAACTCCTTGATTTGAGCTTCCGATAGTTTCTTATCTTTTAAACCTTGTGATTTATAGAGCTGACTTCTTTTGTTTAAAAGGCTTTCATATGATCCACTAAGTGCGTGAAGTTCTTGGAGCTCTTGGTTTGTAATTCCTTGGCTTTTAATTTCTCTAAGTTCAAAACTACTTAAATCAACTTGTTTCATGATGCGTTTACAAGTATCGCAGGTTTTTAAATAAAATACTCTATTCATGTCTTGGTTTGATGGGAAACTTATATTTTCGTCTAATAATTTTACAATATTATGGATAAAGAATTTGATATCTTCTTAAAAAATAGAAAATTGATTTTGAAGATTGTGTCTGAGATTTCTTTGGATAGATTGAATCAGATCCCTCAAGGGCATCGCAATACAATTGCATGGAATGTCACCCACCTTTTAGTTACCCAACAATTACTTTGTTATGTAATGTCAGGTCTAGACTCTAAGTTACCCAAGTCATTGATTGAAGATTTCAGAAAAGGTACCCAATCGGAATTTGCACTGACCAAGGTCCAGTGGGATGAGATTAAATCTTGGTTTATCACTTACGCAGAGCAAACAGTAAAAGATTATCAAGCTAAGGTTTTTCAAAGCTATAATTCCTATACCACAAGTTTAGACGTGTCCTTAAACTCCGTTGAAGATGCTATAAAATTCAACAATTTACACGAAGGTATTCATTTAGGAACTATTCTTTCTCAAAGAAAATTGGTCTAGCTATCGAATGTGATAAACGAGCCCAGCAGAAAGATTTACGATACTCTCCATGGATTGGTTTTGACTCCAAGGCATATTAAGACCATCTAAGTCATCCGAAAGAAACATTTGAAAATAGGCCTGAGCAACCATTTCTAGATTATTTGTAATATGTATTCTAGTACCACCTTTTACAGTGAAAGAAACGGTGTTAACCCATTCAGGTCTGTTCATTCCTGCATATCTCAATAATTGTGCTTGTCTGCTACTACCGGACTCAGTACTCTTATTGATATAGTTGGAAAAGTTACTTAGATTACTTTCAGCAATAGGATTTAAATTATAGTTAAGCCCATAGTCATTTATGTCTGAATCCGGTACAGGTATTTCATCAGGAGTAATGATGCCGTTTCCATCTCCATAGACTATGTCATAGTTTATGCGAGAATTTGTTTGGACATTAGCTCCATTATATTGCATTCCAAAGCCTATAAATGGTGAGATTTTGAATCGCAATCTTCCTCCATAATACTGCTGAAGGTTAAACAAATGATATTCAATAGCGGCACCTGCAGTCAGGAGGTTTGTGTATCCAGTTAAGGCTTCCGTTCCTGGGAGCTCACCTGTAAATATAGGGTCTCCATCTTTTTCGTGATAATAATCTAGACCAATATAAGTGTAAGAAATGCTTGCGTTTAAGAGCAAGTGGCTATAAAGTCCTTTGAACATCGGAGACCTAATATCTCTAAAAGCATTATAAAGGTGATAATAATAATCTAGTTCAACATAGCTCCCAAAATTCGCAAAACTACTTTGACTCACTTCAGAGGTTCCAAAGTCTGTTTGCATGGTTGAGGCACCTATAAAGGCTCCAAAATCATGTTTTACTTGGGAATACGTAGTGATGCAAAAGAGCAATGCGGCGGCAGTGATAAGTGTTTTCAAGGTTTACTTAAGGGGCTTGGTTCTCCACAAATATAATAAAACTAATCAATTAATTCTAGCACCTCGTTTTCAGACCAATTTGCCCTTACCGTAATGTTGGAAGGAAAGTAATAAACGGGTTCTGCTTGTTGCCTTTCTAGGAAATTTCCGGTATCCCAAATTCCATTTTTATTCTCATCTACTTTCACTCTCACCATATAATCGCCAGGCTTTATATTCACCCATTTAACCTTTTGATCCGATGTAGTTTTGCTGACTCTGAGGATTTCTTCCTTAGTAGAAAGTAGCTCAACGATGAGTTGTTCAATCTTGTCAGAATCATTTTTGAAGCTCATACTTAACTCTCCATAATCTTCTAAAGAGCGTGTTCGCAATTTGAAGTTAAGTGTATCGAGACTCTCTTGGTATAGGGTTTTTATAGCTGATGGAAGAATTTCTATGCGATATTCATTCTTTTCTTGTTTGTCAAATTGAAGTTTTATCCTCCTAGATTCCTTTATATAATCGAGTTTATATGGGATGTCAATACTATCAATATCTTTAACGCTAAATAAACTACTATCAATACTTGCTAGTGGTTGATTTAGAGCTAGTTGAAAATCATCTTCTAACTCGAGAATGTTTCGGTTCAAAGATTTAATTGTTAAGGAGTCAAATTTTTTAGTTCTTAATAAAGTAGTAAAGGTATCTATCTTTTGATTTTGATAGCTAAGTTTAAACTGTATAGAGTCTTGGAGTTCTCTGTCGTACCAAAAGTTTAGTGTATCTTTATCAGCTTCCTTGATCATTGAATATCCCTCTAAGGTGTTCGGTTGAAGAATCTCTAGTTTAAGATCGTTTGGAAGTGGCCCTTCAAAAGGGAAAATAATATGACCTTGAAATAATTCTTTAGGCGCATAAAGTTTAAAGGGAAGAATTTCTTTAAAGAGAGTTAGTTCTAGAGCAGTTGTGTCTCTAGGAAGTTCAAGAGGTTTCTCTAAAAACCCTATGAGATCCTCTTTAGGGTCATAAATATAATTTGAGCTTTTGTCTTGTAAAGCAATGACTTGATAGACTCCGTCTTTAATGTTACTTAGGTTGAATACGGTGGAATCTAAGGTATTTCCTACATAGAGACCTTTATCTTTATAAACAGTTGAATCTTTGAATGTTGTATCTAAAGGGTAAAGCATTATAGTAGATTCTATTGCGGGTGCTATCCCAATGGCATTATTGACACTTCCGTTAATCGAGAGGCTGTCTATATAATCACCCGTAGAAAACACGTATTTAAAGTTTCCATACACATTGTTTTCTGCATTGTCTCTTACGCTGTTTCCGAAATTGAAACTATAAGTTGTTTCTGGACTTAAGGTGTCCTTAATTTTGATGGTTATCGTCTTACTTGCTGATCCAAGAGGTGTGATCTCAGATGGATAATTCAAAGGAGGGGAAACGATAAGTTGTTTGCTTACATCGTCTAATTTGATGTATTCATTGAAAGTTATTTTTATTTTTTTAGCATCGAAATTAGTGGTTTCATATTCGGGACTAGCCGATACAAAAACCGGAGGGTCTTCATCCTTGGGCCCCCCTGTTAATGTCCCTTTTTTTGCACAGGAAGCCAAAACCAAAACAACTACTATTGCGTATACCAAATATTTCATGCTTCAAAAATAATGTATTTGTTTTAATCTACACTAGAAGCCAAGCATAAGATGGAGATCTTAATGGAATTATGCTTTGGTACCAGGGCGATCATATTTCGCATAGTTGCTCCTGTGGTAATCAGGTCGTCTACGATAAGTAAGTTTTTGTGATGACCTAGATAATGATTGTTGATTGAAATTTCGAACTTTTCATTATTTTCTCTTGAGAATCGGTTAAGTTCAGATTGACTTTTTCTTTCTTTGTTTTTGATGAATAAATCTTCCACAAAGGGTGTTTTCAATTGCTTAGCTAAAAGTTTACAAAAAAGACTGAGCTGATTATAACCCCGTTTTTTTCGTTTATTTTTATGAATTGGGACGCAGCAAATAAGGTCTATAGTTTGTGGTAAGGTTAGCCTTCGATTTGCATGAAGAAAGAGATATTTTGCAACTTGTTCTTGTCTTGAATATTTTAAACTTTTGATTAACTGTTGTATAGGTGAATTTTGTGAGTATCGATAGAGTATGAAAACATCTGAGACTTCTAGATTATAGTAGGACATCCTTTTAACGGACCAAGGAGATTCTTCATAGCTTAAAAGTTGATATTGACAACTTAAACACAAATAATGCAATGAAGGTTCGATTATTAATTTACAAGCTAAACAAGTGTTTGGGTTTAAATATTGGCATAAATTTTGTATTAGTTTTAATAACATTGTATTTTTTTAACTTAAAACTTCGAATTTCATAATTATATTGTGTGAACTTGAATTTTCACGAAAATTTTAGTCACTTTGATTATACTTTGTATATTCGCAGGTAGAAAACTATTTAATAATATGGAAAATAAGAATTCAAAGAATTTAGTTGTTGGATTGGCAGTTGCTGCGGCAATCTTGTTAGGTCTAGCGATTTATGCTTTTGTAGATGGTAACTCTACTAAAGAAGCATTAACAGCTGAAAAAGTTCAGTTGCAATCTGAGCTTAAAGGTATGACTGCAAAGTATGATCAGGCCTTAAGTGAAAACACATCTATGACTGCATCTTTAAAAGCGGCTAAGGATGAAGTTACATCTTTATCTGCTGAGTTGGATAAGTTGAAAGCTGACAACGCCAAGCAAATGAAGTACTATAAAGGTCGTGTTTGGAAGTTAAAGAAAATGAACAAAGAATTGATGGCACAAGTAGATTCTCTTACTGCGGCTAACGAAGCATTGACTGCTGATTTAGTTGTTGCTGGAGAGGTGATTGCTGTGAAAACTGCTGAAAATGAAGAGTTGACTGTGTTAGCTGCTGAATTGGCTGAAAAAGTTGCTCTAGGTTCTCTATTAGATGTTACTTCAGTATCTGTTGAAGGAGTGAAGTCTTTATCTTCTGGTGAATTAAAAGTTACTAACCGTTTCAAGAAAGTTGAAGCGATGAAAGTTTCTTTTCACGTAGCTCAAAACTTAATCGCTAAGCCAGGAGAGCGTGTTGCTTTTGTAGTATTGAAAGATGCTGCTGGTAACGTTGTTGCACCTGCAGGTTCAGTTGATGTTGATGGAGAGTCTAAGTCATACACTGATGAGATTGTTGTAGATTATGACAATTCTGAATTGGATGTAATTAGCCTAATCAATGTTGATAAAGGAGTGTTGTCTAAAGGAATCTATACTGTTGAGGTATACCTTGAGAATGCGTTTGCTGGAGCTGGTGAAGTTGAATTAAAATCTGCTGTATTAGGAATTTTCTAATCGGAGCTAATTAATTGAAAAAAATATAAGTGGAAACGGCTGTTGCTGTTTCCACTTTTTTTATTTTTGCACCTATGGCAAAACAAGAAGATCAATTTAAAAAAGTCATATCTCATGCAAAAGAGTATGGATATGTGTTTCAATCCTCAGAGATATATGATGGATTAAGTGCCGTTTATGATTATGCTCAAAACGGAGTTGAATTAAAGAAGAATATTCGTGAGTACTGGTGGAAAGCTATGGTACAAATGAATGATAATATTGTGGGTCTGGATGCTTCGATATTGATGCACCCAACGACTTGGAAAGCATCGGGCCATGTTGATGCTTTTAATGATCCTTTGATAGACAATAAGGATTCTAAAAAGAGATATCGCGCAGACGTACTTATAGAAGACTATGTCGCAAAGATCGAGGCGAAAATTGAGAAGGAAGTAAAAAAGGCTGCAAAGCGTTTTGGAGAATCTTTTGATCAAGAAACTTTCGTAAATACTAACCCAAGAGTTTTAGGATATCAAGAGAAGGCAGATGCTATCTTAAAGCGTATGGGAGCTTCTTTAGAAGCTAATGATTTGGAAGATGTACGAAACCTTATCATTGAATTAGAAATTAGTGATCCTATTTCGGGGTCTAAGAATTGGACTGAAGTAAAGCAGTTTAATTTAATGTTCGGTACCAAACTTGGAGCTTCTGCAGACACGGCAATGGATTTATATTTGCGTCCTGAAACGGCCCAAGGTATTTTTGTAAACTTTTTGAATGTTCAAAAGTCATCAAGAATGAAAATTCCTTTTGGTATTGCTCAGACAGGTAAGGCGTTTAGGAATGAAATTGTAGCTCGTCAATTCATTTTCCGTATGCGTGAATTTGAACAAATGGAAATGCAATTTTTTGTTCGACCAGGAGAACAGAAAAAATGGTATGAAAACTGGAAGACTCAACGTATGAAATGGCATCAATCCTTAGGTTTTGGAGCTGAGAATTATCGTTTTCATGATCATGAGAAATTAGCACATTATGCTGATGCTGCTGCAGATATTGAATTTCGTTTTCCTTTCGGATTCAAAGAATTAGAAGGTATTCACTCTCGTACTGACTTCGATTTAAAAGCTCATGAAGAATTTTCTGGAAAGAAATTACAATATTTTGATCATGAAATTAATGAGTCTTACACTCCTTTTGTCGTTGAAACTTCAATTGGATTAGATCGTATGTTTTTAGCGGTTTTTTCAAAGTCATTAATGGAAGAAACATTAGAAGATGGATCGTCTCGTACAGTTCTTAAATTACCGGCTGTTCTTGCTCCGACCAAAGCAGCGATTCTACCTTTAGTAAAGAAGGATGGTTTACCGGAAATTGCACATGATATTATGAGTACATTGAAATATGACTTCAACGTAATCTATGATGAAAAGGATGCTATCGGTCGTCGTTATAGACGTCAGGATGCAAATGGGACACCACTCTGTATTACTGTGGATCATGACACTAAAGATGATCAATGTGTAACGGTTAGATTCCGTGATACAATGGAGCAGAAACGCGTTCCGATTTCGGAATTGAGAAACCTGATTTCTGATGAGGTAGCTATGCACAATTGGTTACAAAAACTAGGATAAAAAAAGCGACTCAATCGAGTCGCTTTTTTTATGACTTTTCGAAAAGTGTTAAAGCATTTTGTGTAGTTTGTTCTGCGATTTTTTCTAGTGGTAGATCATAGCATTTCGCTAATTTTTCTGCGACTAATGTCAGATAAGAAGATTCATTTCTCTTTCCTCTAAACGGAGTAGGAGCGAGATAAGGAGAATCGGTCTCGAGTAAAATTTTTTCTAAAGGAATCTGATTAATAAATTTATCAATTTTCCCATTTTTAAAAGTAACTACTCCTCCAATTCCTAAGTGCAGGTTGTAAGATAGTGCCTTCTGGGCTTGTTCTAAACTGCCAGTAAAGCAATGGAAAACTCCTTTTAACTTAGGTCCTTTTTCAAGTTCAAGAATTTCAAATACTTCGTCAAATGCATCTCTGCAGTGGATTGCAATGGGTAGATCATATTGTTTAGCTAGTTGGATTTGTTCTTGAAAAGCCTTTTTTTGAAGCTCTAGTTTGTCTTGCTCCCAGTAGAGATCAATTCCTATTTCACCTATGGCAATAAATGGCCTTTCCTCGAGCCTTTCTTTGATGAAATCTAGTTCCTGTTCGTAGGAATCATTAACATGTGTTGGATGTAGTCCAATCATTAGTTCTATATGTTGGGGGAAATCTTTTTCAAGCGCTAGCATAGAAGTATAATAATGGCGATCTATAGCCGGCAAATAAAATTTTTCTACGCCAAGGTTTATGGCTTTCTCAACTGTTTCTTTTCGATCTTCATCGAATTGTTCTACATATAAATGAGTGTGGGTGTCTACAAATTTCATAGGTTTGCTTTTGGAAATGTAAAATTACATAATTATGACTTCATTAAAAGCGTTTCTTAGCGCCAAAGATTATATTAAGATCGATTTAAAAAGCTTAGCAAGTAATCATTTTGCAGTTCAGGCTAAACTCAATGGAGTAGAGGGAATGTTTATATTAGATACTGGCGCGAGTTCTACCTGTGTGTCTAAAGAGCGTTTAGACTATTTCAATATGGTAGAGTCCGATCGTTCTATTGCGGCAGCTGGAGCGGGAGATTCCTCCATGACGGGTCTCTTTTCGGATCAGAATAAATTAAAGATAGGAAAATGGAAAGTCAAGGATTTATCTATTGTTAGTTTTGATCTCTCACATGTTAATGAGGCACTGGAACGTGAGGGAATGGATGCGGTTGATGGGATTATAGGTGCGGATATTCTAATAGAGGCAGAAGGAGTTATTGATTACAAGAAGTCCCGATTATTTTTGAAATCAAATATCTATAAAAAGAAAAGGCGTCAATAAAATTGACGCCTGAGTTTGATTGTGACTCTTGAAGTGATTATAGTTCAAGTGCTTTTACAGGATTATTATCCATCAATAATTCAATTGGATTTTCTAGAGCTTCTTTTACTGCTACCAAGAAACCAACAGATTCTTTACCATCAATAATTCTGTGGTCATAAGATAATGCGAGATACATCATTGGTAGAATTACAACTTCTCCATTTACAGCCATTGGACGCTCTACAATATTGTGCATACCTAGGATACCTGACTGAGGTGGGTTGATAATTGGCGTAGACATCATAGATCCGAATACTCCACCGTTCGTTATTGTGAAAGTACCTCCTGTCATTTCATCAACAGTAATTTGACCGTCTCTAGCTCTAATAGCTAGACGTTTTACTTCGCTTTCAACTCCTCTAAAGCTTAAATTTTCAGCATTCCTGATAACGGGAACCATAAGGCCTTTAGGACCTGATACTGCAATCGAAATATCTTGAAAATCATGAGAAATTTTATAATCTCCATCAATCATAGAATTTACATCAGGATACATTTCTAAGGCTCTAACTACTGCTAGGGTGAAGAAACTCATAAATCCTAATCCAACCCCATGTTTTGATTTGAAATCTTCTTTATATTGTTTTCTTAGGTCAAAGATAGGCTTCATGTTAACTTCATTAAAAGTCGTTAACATAGCAGTTTCATTTTTTACAGAAACTAATCGCTGTGCTACCTTTCTTCTTAGCATAGATAGTTTCTTGCGTTCAGACCCACGAGATCCTCCGGCAGGAGTACCCATAGATGGAACTGCCTTAATAGCGTCTTCCTTTGTGATTCGCCCATCTTTTCCGCTTCCACTAACAGTTGAAGGGTCTATGGATTTCTCATCCAATATCTTTCGAGCTGCTGGTGAGGGAGTACCAGTTGCATAGTTTTTCTTTTCAGCAACCGGTGCTGGAGCTTCAGATTTTGAAGCTTGCTCTGTTACTTCTTCTTTAACTACTGACGTGCCTTCAGGTTTTGCTGCGCTCTGGTCGATTAAGCATACAACGGCTCCCACAGCAACGGCATCACCTTCTTCTGCTTTAAGTGTAATAACACCACTCACTTCTGCTGGTAATTCTAAAGTAGCTTTGTCTGAGTCTACTTCTGCTATTGGTTGATCTTTCTCCACATAATCTCCATCTTCTACAAGCCAAGTAGCAATTTCTACTTCTGTGATGGACTCTCCTGGAGATGGGACTTTCATTTCTAAAATCATGGTCTTTATTTTTATTTCGTGCCTATTTGGGGCCTAATGTTATTGAAATACTTGATTGATTACTTGCTGATGTCTTTTCTTAAACCTTGCGGTTGATCCTGCGGCAGGAACAGCGTAACGTTTTCTTGAAACGACTTGAAGTCTTTTGGAAGTTAAACGTTCCAACATAAAACTCCATGCTCCCATATTACGAGGTTCTTCTTGAGCCCAAACAAAGTCTTCAGCATTGGGGTAAGACGCAAGAATTTCCTCTATTTTTTCTTCATGTAAAGGGAATAATTGCTCAACTCTTACAAGTGCAACATCTTCTCTTTCTAATTGCTCTCTTTCTTCTAATAAATCATAATAGAATTTTCCAGAAGTTAAGACTACTTTCTTAACCTTTGATTTATCTGTTAAATGATCATCTATAAGTTCTTGGAAGCTTCCTTGAGCTAAGTCTTCAAGTGTATTGACTGCTTTAGGATGTCTCAAAAGACTTTTAGGAGTGAATACAATTAGAGGTTTTCTATGCTTACGCTTCATATGTCTTCTAAGTAAATGATAGAAGTTAGCCGGCGTAGTACAATTTGCAACGGTCATATTATCTTCTGCACAAAGCTGTAAGTATCTTTCGATTCGGGCTGAAGAGTGTTCTGATCCTTGACCTTCATAGCCATGAGGCAAAAGACAAACAATTCCATTTTGAAGTTTCCATTTGTCTTCAGCGGCAGAGATGTATTGATCGAACATGATCTGTGCACCATTTGAAAAATCCCCGAACTGAGCTTCCCAAATCGTAAGAGTTTTTGGGTTTGCCATGGCATAACCATAGTCAAATCCTAAAACGCCATACTCGGATAGAAGGGAATTATAAACATATGCTTTTCCTTTATTTTCCGGATTTTCATTAAGTAGACAAACGCGTTCTTCAGAAATTTCATCTCTTAAAACAGCATGCCTATGCGAAAAAGTTCCTCTTTCTACATCTTGACCCGAGAGTCTAAGAGAATAGCCTTCTTCAAGCAAAGAACCGTAGGCTAGACTTTCTGCCATTCCCCAGTCCAATTTATCTTGTTCAAAAACCATCTTAGAACGACCCTGTAAGATTCGTTCGGCTTTGCGCACGAACTTAACACCCTTGGGGACTGTGGATAATACTTTTGCGATATTTTTAAGTTTGTCGATGTCATAGGTGGTATCGACAGGCTTCAGCATCGCTTCTAGTTTTTCACGAATAAACTCGCTCCAAGTGGATTCCATAAAAGGTCTCACTTTTGAAACTTTATCCAATTTGGATTTTGTGTATTCTTCTTCGAGGAAGTCTTTGAATTCTTTTTTGATTCCCTCTACATAAGCCTCGTTGATCACTCCCTCAGAAAGTAATCTCTGAATATAGATATCTCTAGGGTTAGGGTGTTTTGCAATGGCTTTGTAAAGCTTAGGTTGGGTGAATCTAGGTTCATCACCTTCATTGTGACCGTATTTACGGTATCCTAATAAATCTATAAAGACATCACGTCCAAAACGCATTCTGAAATCTAAAGCCATTTCCACGGCATGACAAACTGCTTCTACATCATCCGCGTTCACGTGAAGGACCGGTGAGAGGGTTACCTTGGCTACATCAGTAGAGTAGGTTGAGGAACGTGCATCGAGATAGTTGGTTGTAAATCCGACTTGATTATTAACAACCAAGTGGATGGTACCTCCAGTTTTGTATCCGTTGAGCATGCTCATTTGCGTAACTTCATAGACCACACCTTGTCCGGCTATAGCAGCATCTCCATGAACTAAAATTGGAATAATTTTAGAGTCATCACCATCGTATTTACGATCGATTTTACCTCTAACAATTCCTTCTGCTACTGGACCTACAGTTTCTAGGTGAGAAGGGTTGGGAACTAAGTTCATCTTAATTTTGTTCCCATCTTTAAAGGTTTTACTTAGCGTGATTCCAAGGTGATATTTAACATCCCCATCTATGGTCTGATCTTCAAAGTCTTTTCCTTCAAATTCACTAAATAGGTCTCGAACAGGTTTTTTAAAGATGTTCGTGAGGGTATTTAAACGTCCTCTATGCGCCATACCTAAAACTACTTCTCTTGCTTGGTATTTTTCAGCGGCATCCCTTAGAATTGCAGAAATTGCAGGAATTAGGGTTTCCCCTCCTTCGAGAGAAAATCGCTTTTGCCCTACATATTTGGTCTGAAGAAAGCTTTCAAAAGTCACTGCTTGATTCAATTTGCCAAGTATGTATTTTTTTGCTTCTGAGCTGTAGTTTGGGTGATTGTCATTTTTGTTCAAACGATCTTGCCACCACTTTATTTCTTCAGGGTTTCTTATATACATGTATTCAACTCCAATAGAGTCACAGTATATACGATTTAAGTGTTCTAGAATTTGTCTCAAACTTACCGAACCTAAACCTAAGATTTCTCCAGCAGAGAAAACGGTGTCTAAATCGTTTTCGGATAATCCGAAATTGGACAAGTCCAATGTTGGATTATATGTTCTTCTACTGCGAACAGGATTGGTTTTAGTAAAGAGATGTCCTCGAGTTCTATACCCGTTAATAAGTTCAATAACTTGGAATTCCTTTTTAACTTCTGCAGGAACTTCCAAATTCTCTTCTTCATTTCCAAGTGTATAGTTTTCATTGGCAAGGTCATATCCTTGAAAGAAACTTCTCCAACTTGGTTCAACCGCATCAGGGTTGGATTGATATTGTTCGTACAGGTCCGAAATATATTCAGTATGTACAGTATTTAGGAATGAATATTTATCCATAAGGTCAGTAAAACTCTGTGTTTTAGTCTATGTGTAAGCAAAAATACAACGTTTTAGTAAATGACCAATTTTTACTGTTTATTTCTTGATGTGAATTTCTTTATTTTTTTTCTTTTTTTATTTGCCTCTGTTCGATTTTCTCGTATATTTGCACTCGCAAAACAGGAATTCTATTTCTGAACGCAAATTCCTCCTTAGCTCAGTTGGTTAGAGCATCTGACTGTTAATCAGAGGGTCCAAGGTTCGAGTCCTTGAGGGGGAGCAAATTAAAAGAGGTCATTTATGACCTCTTTTTTTGTTTAAGCTACCGGAAGTCTGTAATATTTCTTTTGTTTACGTGATGATGTGATTAGGTTTGAAAGATTAATTCAAGCATACCTTCAAACTGACCCAGCTTATACAGATACATTAAAATATGTATGGATGTGGGATGAGTTTCCTGGTAATAAGGATTTTGGAGGTAAGGATATAGGTGTTGATTTAGTTGCTTTGACTTTTTCAGGAGATTATTGGGCTATTCAATGTAAGTGTTATGCTGAAACTGCTGTGATAGACAAAAAATCGGTTGATTCTTTGCTTTTGACAGGAGCAACCCCACCATTAACAATTAATACACAAAATGATTCTCCTAAATCATTTTCTTTGATTTTGTAGTCTTCAATAGTGACCATAGATTTTAGGATTAAAGATTTAATGATAATTAATAACGGAACCTTTCCGCAAAATCAAGTAGGGTCGGGGATGATGTATAAATGTATAATCTCTTTGGTAGGGCAGAGTAGACTATTTAGTTATTCTTCTTTACAGCTAGCTTATAAAATATAAAAAGCCCAAACGGATTGTCTGAGCTTTTTATTGTTTATTCAGTAATTAATAGGGAGACGTGACGAACTCCTTTTTACCATTTATACTGTAGCCTTCCCCATATTAGGACACCTCTAAATTCGACAAATAGTTTGAATTTTTGTTTAATTGTTTAAAAAATATTTCATCATATTTATCTCTAGGTTTATGTTCTTTAGGAGACTTATTGGATAGAGATTTATGTGGATGATTATAGTTATAATCATCTCTCCATTTATCACTTAGTTTTTGAAGTTGATAGATATCATCAAAATAGTAAGCGTCTAGAATATCCTCTCGATAATATCTGTTAAATCGTTCTATATATCCATTTTGCATTGGTTTTCCTGGTTGGGTGTAATTAATTTCTATAAAATTCTTTTCACACCAATTGGTGAATGTTTTTGAGATAAACTCTGGTCCATTATCACATCTAATATATTTAGGAGTCCCCACTTCTTTTTTCAGTTCTTCTAAAGTCTCTACAACAGCTCTCGCAGGAAAAGACATTCCAGCATCAATTGCTAGAGCTTCTCGATTACAGTCATCAATCACGTTAAAAACTCTTACACCTCTAGAGTCAGTTAAGGTATCACTCATAAAATCCATACTCCATGTATGATTCAATTCTTCAGGAGTCTCTAAAGGTGTTTTTACACGGTCTAAAAGACGTTTTTTATGTTTTCTTCTAAGTTTTAATTTCATATCTCTATAGACTCTTAAAACTCGTTTACGATTCCATTTATAGCCCTCACGACGGATTCTGTTATAATACTCATCAAATCCTCTGGTAGTAAGATCAATGGAGAGTTCTGAAAGCTTATTGATAACTTCTGAATCATCTTTTTGCTTTTGGTAATACCACATTGATCTTGTTAGTCCAACGACTTTACAAGCCCGTTTAATGGATACCTTATAGCTCTCGATTAAATATATAACACGAACTTTTTTGTCGGAAGGCTTTAGAACTTTTTTCCCAGTAAGTCTTTTACCATTTTTAAATCAAGGCTTACATCAGCATACATTTGTTTGAGCTTCTGGTTTTCTTGTTCTAATTCTTTAAGACGTTTTAGTTCCTGTCGATCCATATCACCGTATTTCTTTTTCCAATAATAGAAGCTACTTTTATCAATGCCTAATTCCCTGCAAATATCACTAACAGTTCTTCCTTGTTCGTATTCTTTTAAGGCTTTGATGATTTGAGCCTCACTAAATTTACTTTTTTTCATGGTAACAGTTTATTCGTTAAAGTTAAGTATTCGAATTTTAAACTGTCCGGTTTTTAGGGAAGGCTACAATACTACAATAATTTTGACAACTTAATTTTCCTAATACTTTTATCTTCCTCATTGTATAGATAAAGATTTCCTAACGATAGTTTTTCTGACCATCTTGTGTAAATCCCCATCAAATATTTCGAATTGAATTTATAAATTCGAGTAACTTTTAATTGAATTCCAAATAGTGGAATTTCTTTCTTGTTTATTCGAGTAACTTCCCCATATATTGGAGTAAAATTCATCTCAATCGTACTATTATTATATTCATCGGTTCTTAACTCTAGGATTTTAACGAGTTCAATTGGAATATCGATAAAAGCTGTATCGATCTGAATATTGTAATTCTTGCGGAGATCGGTCCATTGTTTAACTTGAAGATGATTAATTTGATTATTTGATGTTCTGTTTATGAACTTCAGGTCATCAGTTCTCATATCATTTAGGTAAGTATTTAAAATTGAACTTCTAATTTCCATTAAATCCTGACTAAAGCAATTTACTGCGAATATTAGAAAGGTTAAGTTAATTACAATCTTCTTCATTTTTATTAAAATTAGTTGAAGCCAGAATTTCATAATAATTATCTTTCATTACTTTCTTTTCTTCTGGAGTTAGTGCTGTATGTATACCCTTATCATTACGATACTACTCGTATCCATTTCTTAATGTTAATCCCTCCCAACCAAAGAACATATAATTTTCTAGCGGAAATCGCTTTCCATCAAGTTCCCTAATCGCCTCAGCAATAGGAGTAACAAACCTATCGCATATACTGATGTTGTGCGTGTGAAGTTTCTATTCTATTGTTGTTTTTTGCATTAAAAAACATGTAATAGTGCATCAAATCACTTCTACTTTTATCTTTGGGATCAATACCGTTTTCATCCACATACTTATACAACTCAGCATGAACTCCTTCATGAAGAATCGTTGCGGCCGATTGTAACCCTCCGTTTTCTAAATCTACAGGGTCAGTACAGGCTATATCGGTTACTCCCCCATTACAACTACCTCCGAATTGGATTGTAAGATCGTATTCTCCGTTTTCAAACAGACCTATTGTTTGTTCAAATAAATTTAGGTCTTGCAGCTTTGAAAATACACATTTTTTTTTTACCCTTTAAAAGATTTATGATTCTTTCATCGTCATTAGGTAAACACTCATTTGTCAAAAAATAATACGTTTCATCCTCTAGACAAGTGACTTCTTGAACTTCAGAAATGATTCTAAATCTCTTCCAGATAATAGGAATTTGTAAATTTCAGCTGCAAGTAGTTTCGCAGTTTGTGTTCTTTCTTTAGGAGGGTGCGAGTTTGGATAGATGTTAAGGTTTAACTTAGAGCCATTTGATACACGGTATCTTTGGTTTTTGTAGTAAAAACTTATGAAAACTCTTCCTTTAGAATCTTCACTAATTTTTGGGTATTTGATTTCCATTTTGACAGACGTTTTACAGTTTAATTATTTCTTTTGTCTGTAGGTCGTGTCATTACTAATATTATACTGGTTAGAGCATCTGACTGTTAATCAGAGGGTCCAAGGTTCGAGTCCTTGAGGGGGAGCAAAAAAGCAACACGGATGTGTTGCTTTTTTTTGTGCTTTATTTTAAATATTTAACCAGTAGGATAGTTTTAGATTAATACTTCTATAGGTGGGATTCCATTGTTGGGTTTGGTAGCTATCGTTATAAACCAAAAAGAAATCTGACATTGGAGCAAATCTCCATTGGATTCTAGAATTAATCCCTAAATTTTCTTGTTGATTGCTAAATTGAATAAGGGTGGACCAGAATAGGTTTTTGGTAAAGGTTAAATCCACTTTAGGACTGATTAAGATCAAGCCTGTTTGAGCATATGGTTCTGGTAACTCTATATAGTCATAGCTCTTGAGTAGGCTTAAATTTGCTATGGGTTGGAATCTATATCCCATAGTGCTTCGTATGGAGTATTTAGTTCCATTGAAAAACTCCCCATAAGCCGTTTCACCTTGGAAGGTGAATAGATTGGTGTTATTGGTTTGATAAAGGAATTTTATTTGGGAGAAATTGTAGGTAGTATTTCCAGGTAATGGCTCAAAACCTCCTCTTGATGGGTCGAAGTCGTTTATTAAAAAAATGGAATTGCGACTGAGTTCTATTCCTATTTCTGATTGATTCCTTAATTGCCCTTCATAGGCTATGGCATAATTTTCATCGGTGTTTTTCCAATCCAGTTCTGGTTTGAAGAAGTTTTCATTGAATAGGCCTATAGTGTGAGTATTGATGGATCCCTTTTTGGGGTATATGATGTAAGAAGCAGAGTTAGCATTTTTAAATATTCCTTTTCTAGGAACAAAACCGAGCTCTGCATTAAAATCACTTCCTACGTACATCCAATCCGTACTGAAATTCCAATTCCTGGAATTGTAGTTCATTAAGGCTTGAGTGGAGTAATTATCTGCTTTATTGTTTTCTTCAAAGGATTTATGCAAATAGATTTTACCTACCCATGTATTGTCCGATGTTGCTAAATCGTAATCCAATCCTAGAACCCGATTGTAATCTTGAGAGCTTTGTTTATTTACCATAAAAAAACCAATATTGGAACGACTAAATACGCGTCTTTGAAGACTAAACATTGCATTATTATATGAGGGTATGCCTAGTTCTTCTTCTGCAGAAGACTGCAAGCTCATTGCTCCTAGACGCCAATTTTGTCCTATTTTTCCGTTTAGTCTCAGTCCACCAATAATTCGATTTTCTAGATTATTTCCTAGACTATCACGAACGATACCTATTCTTCTTGAGAAAAAAGGTTGCGCTTGTCCTGAAGAACCATAGTTTGCAAAGAGGTCGGAGTTTTCAATAAAGAATTGCCTTTTTTCAGGGAAAGACAATTCAAATCGTGTGAGGTTGGTAACTATATTATCGACTTCCACATTGGAGAAATCAGGATTTAAGGTAAGGTCTAGATTTAGGCCGTTGGAAACAGCGATTTTTGCATCTGCTCCGATTAAGTTTATGTTGTCTGATTTATCGCTAATATAGTCTTTTGAGAACAAGGTGTTAACATAAGGTATGAAGTATACAGGGGTGGGGTTTTTGCCTAAAGCTTCTTCGAATTCCATTATTCCAAAAAACGCGAGATTTGCCATGATTTGGTTTTGTGGAACGTTAGTCCAAATACTTCTTTGTTGGGATTGTAAATCAAATCGATAAGTTTGAAACTTCCATGTTTTCGTTCCTTCAGGAAATTTCAAAGAGCTAAATGGTATGGCTATTTCTATGAGATAGCCTCCGTCTACTTGAGTCGTTTTAGCATCCCACTTAATATCCCAACTTGAGTTAAAGGAAGAAAAATCGGCTCCACCTCCAGAGACTAGCAATTCCCGCATTACCCCTAAAGGCGTTACCCCGAATAAATAGGCGTTGATTCCATCGGAAAAGGTATCAAATAGAAAGGAAATATTGTCATTGGTACTTCCTCTGAAATCTCTTCGCAAAGAGGTTACCGCATAGTCATTCCCGATGGTTTTTGCTTGGATCCCCAGGTATAAAAACTCTTCATTATAGAGCATTTTCAGGCTTGTTTTATTCGGGGATTTAATGGAGTCCGTAGGGAAATATTGCTAGAAATCTTGTGCTGTATCTGCTGTGGACCATACTTTTTCATCAAGTTTACCATCCAAAGTGATGTTTTGATTAATTTTTTTAACAAAAATCTTTGGTTTTTCTTGTTGGGCGTGGGTATGTATGGAAAAGAGTAGATATCCTAATAATAGGATCTTGTGGTTAGTTTTCATTCGGCTTGGTTGGTGTTGCTAAGGCGTCACCTCTCTTTAATTGTTATGTGCGCCATCGCAAAAAGGCATGTTTGCAGATTTTCCACAATTACATAATGAAAAGCGATTTTTACTTGGAATTATATTTCCTTCTGCATCTAGTAATTGTATGTCTTTTGCGTTTTTTACGATTACCTTTCCAGAGGCGCTGATTTGAATTGTAGCTTGTTTTTGTTCTTCCATAATTGTTGATTGATTTAGGACCAAATTAAATAAATAAACATCATATATACAATTTCATTGATGACCCAACCGTTATTGTTTATCCATTTATTCACTTTTTCCATGAGTTTAGGTCCTCTTTTGCCTAAAATAAGGTAGATATCAAGAGGTGAAGAAATAAGTATCATTACGGTTATAAATAAAGGTAAGGCGTGAGCTAGGCCTTGGTTCTTTGCTACAAGAACACCACCAACACTAAGAGCTACACCTATGTCTGCGGGCATGAATAGAACAAGTCCGAAGCCAATTAAAAATATGGACTTGAGACTTGCGTTTTGCAGAGACTGCATCCATTTAGGTTTTTTAGTGAGCTTATTTTTATTCAAGAAGTTTTTAATCATTAAATAGATGAGTATGATACTGATTGCTACTTTTATTTTTTGTTGATAAGCAGGATTGGGAGCATCGATATGATAATAGCTCAGAAAGAGATACGAGATCGAAGTTAAGCAGGTTATTCCAAAAGTAATCCCTAAAATATAAGATACTGAATTCTTTATAGGGTTTTTCTGAGTTAACAATAAGATTGCAACTGTGATTTGTGGTCCTAGAATGACAGTTATTGCTAAAGGTATGATTGAGAGTCCGTTCATAGAATAAAGATAAGAAAATTGAATCTTTTGTTTGTATAAGTATGAATTTGTTATATATTTGCACTCGCAAAACAGGAATTCTATTTCTGAACGCAAATTCCTCCTTAGCTCAGTTGGTTAGAGCATCTGACTGTTAATCAGAGGGTCCAAGGTTCGAGTCCTTGAGGGGGAGCAAATTAGAAGAGGTCATTTATGACCTCTTTTTTTGTTTATAGCTTTTTTGCTTGCTTAGTATGTTGTAGGGTGATCTCACGCTTTGATGAAATCGATTTAGTAATATCAACTATGATTTTTTTTATAATCTTACTAAAGACTGTAAATTGGTGGGTAACTAAAAACAATTTTGATGAATAATTTAAGGAATACTTTGATGCTTGTTTTTACTGTGTTATTGACGGTAAATTCAAGTTTAGGTCAATCTGAAAAGGTACAATGGAAAGTTGACTTCTTTGATGATTTTGAGTTTTTTAACTCTGACAACTGGCAAGATCAGCGAATTTGGGTAAATAATGAATTGCAATGCTACGTTCCGGATGGAGAATATGGGACAAGGGAAGTTAGTGATGGTACTTTAAAGATTAAAGTAGTTAACGTAGAAAAGGAGATTGATTGCGATAACTTAGATAAATTCGGAAAGAAGCATGTGGATACTAAGTATGTAGCGGGTCGAATTGCTTCAAAGAATAAAAAAGAGTTTATTAAAGGTAAATGGACGGCTCGTTTAAGATTGTCGAGTAACGGTGAGGCTAGTATGTTTCCTGCTTGGTGGATTTTAGGGGCTCAAAATAATGAAGCACCTGTTCAAGAAAAGGATGAAACTGTTTGTTGGCCACTAACTGGGTCTGGTGAGATCGATATTTTTGAACATCATGGAGATGGTCAGAAGGATGAGTTTACTACAGGGGCGATCAAGAGTTTAGGAGAATGTGATAAAGGAGATTGGTGGAGTCTACGTACGGGAGTTAAAGCGACCTTAAACGAGTACCATGAGTATTCTGTTGAATGGGAAGCTAGTGACTTAGTTTACCGTGTTGATGGAGAAGAAGTTTATCGAAATGTTGGTGAGGGTGATAAGTATCCTGAGACCATGTTTGCTATTTTGAATTACGCAAAAATCTCTGATCATCCTATGCAAGGTGAGTGGGTTATGGAGGTAGATTGGGTAAAGCACGAAAAACTGAAATAATTAGATTTTCTGAATGAATATGAAAAGGTCTTGCTAAATGCAGGGCCTTTTTTTGTTTAATTTTTCTATGGTTTTGTTGTTTGTGTTTATTTAGAGGGTAAGGTGTTGGTTTTTAATGGTTTTGCCCAAGAAATTCATGATATTAGTGCTTGTAAATTATTTGCTTATGTGGGAGTGGTATATTAGCGGGCCGGTTATTGGTTTGAGTTTAGGAGCCTTGCTTTTTTTTGGGAATAAGATGCTTGGAATTTCTTCAAGTTTACAACATGTATGTGCAATTCTTAATAAGGGGAAGTTGCCTCTTTTGAGTTATGACTGGAAGACTGAGGGTTTGTGGAATTTAGGCTTTGTTTTTGGGTTGGTTTTATCCGGTTTTTGGGGATATCTTTTTGATAAATTGCCGGAGGCTGAGTCTATTAATCCTGTGACAATAGCTTCCCTTAAGGAAGTAGGTCTAACGAAATTTAATGGTTTTATGCCGGAAGAGTTATTTTCAGGATTTAATGGGGCTTTGTTGTTGTTTTTGGGAGGTTTATTGATTGGTTTCGGGGTTAGAATGGCTAATGGTTGTACCTCGGGTCATGGAATTATGGGATTGTCTTTAGGGGCTAGGAGCTCAATATTGGCTTTAATTGGATTTTTTATTGGGGGTCTTATTATGACGTTTTTAATTTTACCACTGTTGTTATGAAGTATATTAAGTTTGTTCTAATTGGGTTTGTTTTTGGCTTAGCCCTGTATAAGGGGGAGGCCTTTTCTTGGTATAGAATTCAAGAGATGTTTAGATTTCAGTCTTTTCACATGTATGGTATTATTTTGAGCGCTTCTTTTGTAGGAGGCATGACTGTTTTAATAATACGGAAATTGAATTTAACTGATGTTCGCGGAAATAAAATTGTATTAAGCAAAAAGCCTTTGCAACCTAAGAGACAATTAATAGGAAGTGTTTTGTTTGGAATGGGATGGGCTTTGACAGGTTTCTGTGTTGGACCTATATTTGTGATCTTGGGCTATCTTAGTTACCAGGCCTTAATACTTTTTTTGGGAGCTTTATTTGGAGCTTATTTATTTGCCTGGTTAAGCAGGTAGTTTTTATTTTTCACTTAGAGATTGAAGATGATCTTTTAAGCTACTTTCTTTTAGATCTAATTTTTTACCAATTCTATATCTAGCGGATTCAACACCTCTAATTGAGATATTTAATAAAGGTGAAATTTCTTTGTTACTCATATTTAATAAAATAAAGGAACAAAGCCTAAGTTCACGTGTACTTATTTCGGGATATTCCTGTTTTAGATTGGCATAAAAGTTTAAATGTAACTTTTCGAAATTTTCCTCAAAGATTAATAATTGTTCTTCACTTATACTACTTTGCTTTATTTCTTGTTGTATGGATATTACTTCTTTCTGTGCTTTAGAAGACTTGAGGTGTTTTCGAAGTTTGGTTAATCTTTCGAAGGTATGGTCCATGACATGTTTTTTTGAGGATAGTTTTAAAATGTAGTCACTTAGTTCTTCTGATTGGATTTTAATATTCTGTTCCAGTTTATTTTTTAATTCAGTTATTTCTTCATTATCCTTCTTTAGTTTGAGTTTCTCTATCTCTAGTTTCAACATGCGCTCATTTTGTTCTGAGTCTTTTTTTTCTTTAATAAGTTTTTGATTGAAGCTTCTCCTGGTTTTTAAGCCAATTGAGCTCACTAAAAATAAAAGTATTAGACTTATTATGGTGTAGAAGGAATTTGTTTTATACCAGAGTTGTTCAACTTTGATGTGTAATTTCGCGGTTTCGCTTTCAGTACCGAATTCATCAATTTCTTTAGCGAGTAATGTGTATTCTCCTGCAACTAGTGTGGGGATACTAATTGTGGCCTGCTTGGTCCATTGCGAAAAGTCTTTTGAAATTGGGGAGATGTAGTAGCTGTATTTGTTTTTCTTACTAATTCCTAATTGGGGTGAAGCGAAATTTATGCTTAGATTTTTAAAAAGAGGTGGTAGCGTGATAATTGTATCAAGCTTTGAGTGATGTGTGGATTGGTTCTTGTCTTGATAAGTAATTGATGTGAACCTGCTTTTTCTAGTGGGTTTTATTTTATTAAAATTTAAATTGTAATCTTTGATTCCCTCGTTTGTTGCTACATAAACTTCATTGTTATTAGGTAGATAGATGGCTTCCATAGATTCATTCAATTTACCTCTACTGTTGTAGAAGATTTTGTCATGTTTTATTTGAGGTTGTTTTGTGTCAATATATCCAAGCTGATCATCCTGTACATACCATATAGTGTCATTGATTTGTCGAAACAATCGTGTGTTTAATTCAGGGTTTAGGATTTGGTTTAAATAATCGTGTCTGGTGAATTGATTATTGGTTTTATCATACTTAAATATACCTTGATTGGTGGTAAATATTTGCTCACCGTTAAATGTGGAAATATTGGTGTTAAAATAGTTGTCTAAACCGTTGGTGTTTGTAAAATGACTAAGGTTTTGGACTTGGTCCATGTTCTTGTTTAACCCAATTTTATAGATTCCTTTATAACCATGACATATCCAAATGTCACCGTTTGATTTATTGTAAAACAAGTCTCTGGAGGACTCATTGAACCCTTTAATTTTTGAGCTAATCTTCCATTGGTTGTTTTTATTGGTTAATAAGTGAAAACCATTATAGGTGGAAGCCAGATAGGTGTCATTGTTGATGGCTGTGATTTTCCAGAACGAATCCGAATCATCAATTTTACTGAGTCTTTTTCCTCGAAGAAGGTAGAGTCCGCGATGATGTGATATGATTAAGTCTTCTCCGGTACTTTTTAAGCTCCAGGTGAGTCCTTTTAGGCCTTCTACTTTCTTGAATTTATCTGCATCTTGATAAAAAACACCTTTACTAGTTGCGATATATAGTTTGTCTTGATGCTTTTCAAAACTATATACTGCACCACTTTTAAATATGTTGGTGTCAGGTAGGTTTGTGTTTGCGAAATAAACTCCATTATCTAGTAAAAACCATAAGCCTTCAGGGTGCTCTTCTTTTATGACTTTGCGAATTGAAGAGTTTTCTTGTAGTTTGAAAAGATGTTTGGCTTTTAAGGTGTTAGAAGTGATGTCAATGCTGTATACTTCTGCATTTAAAGTTCCTATAATTAATTTGTTATTTGAGAGGGCTGCGCTTCTCACTTGGTCTTTTTCCAAATGTTCTCTCAAAGCATTGGATGTATGGAAGTGCTGGATGTTGTTGGTGTAAATTATGCTTCCTGCTTCTGTTATTAAGTATAGGTTGTTTTTAGTATCTATATCGAAGCCACTTATGTTTTCAGACTTCAATACAGCGCGGTCTTCGAGAAATGGAGTCAATTGGTTGTCTTCTGATAAAACAAATAGTCCATTTCCGGAATCTTGAATTATAATTTGTTTGTTGTATTTAAAGCTAAAGTTGAAATAGTTTTTTGGCTTTATAAAAGTTGTAAATCCATTCTTAATTACGATTAATTGATTGGATGACATTGCAACTATGCTGTTGTTTAACTCATGAAGTTGCCAAATATGTTCAATTTTTTCTCTTGCTCTCTTACTTAGATTGAGATTCAATGGCTCTAGGTGGAATTCACCGTAGTCGTCTCTCTTGATCATTCCGACTTGGTCGTATGATCCATAGATTATAGTTCCATCTTCACGACGAAGTAAGCTTGTTATCGAGGCGTTGCTTTTAAGTTTTATAGTTTGCCATTCTGAGCCGTCATAAATTACTAATCCTCCCACATTGGCAAAATATTTGTTACCATAAAGATCACTTACCATATCATTAAATTCCTCTCTTGTGGTAAAGTCTTCCTTGTTAAAAAAAGTTAAATTCTCTAGATTTTGACCATGATTTGTGTGGTACAAAAACGAAAATAGTATTAAAACTAAATGCTTTATTTGACGTGGTTTCATGTGGATTAAGGTAGTTTTTTATCTTAAAGAAACCAAACTATCAAACAGCTGATAGATAGAGTTTTACATTGTTTTATGTATTTTTTGAGTAGTTTTTTAGCATTTCAATGTAGTTGAAGTGTAGTTCGAAGTGGGGTCTGTTCAAGCTTGTTTTTTAATTTTAAATCAACTTTAAACAAATTTTAATAAAGAATGAGAAAATTAGTACTACTCCTACTTATTTGTTCCTTTTCGATGTCGGGACAGTTTCTGAAGACGGAAGGTAAGCAGATTGTTGATGAGCAAGGACAAGAGGTAATCTTGAGAGGATTGGGTCTTGGTGGATGGATGTTACAAGAAGGATATATGATGCAAAGTTCCGATGTTGCGGATACTCAGCATGAATTTAGAAACCGTCTTGTTGAATTAATGGGAGAGGATAAAACCCAAGATTTTTATGACTCATGGTTGGCTAATTATGCTACCAAACCTGATATTGACTCCCTGGCGAAATGGGGGTATAATAGTGTGAGATTACCTATGCACTATAATTTGTACACACTTCCTATCGAAGATGAACCTGTTCAAGGTGAAAATACTTGGTTGGAAACCGGATTTGAAATGACGGATAACCTTCTAGAATGGTGTAAAGCAAATAATATTTATTTGATTTTGGATTTACACGCAGCTCCAGGAGGACAGGGTGCAAATGCCGCTATTTCTGATTATGATCCTTCAAAACCTTCTCTATGGGAAAGTGAAGAAAACAAGGCAAAAACAGTAGCCTTGTGGGGGAAATTAGCTGAGCGATATAAAGACGAACCTATGATTGGTGGTTATGATTTAATCAATGAGGTGAACTGGGATTTACCTGGAGGGGTTGATTTGAGAGATCTTTATGTTAGAATTACAGATGCTATACGTGCAGTTGATCAAAAGCATATTATTTATATTGAAGGTAATGATTGGGCGAATAACTTTACTGGTTTGCAACCTGCTTGGGATTCAAATATGGTATATAGTTTCCATAAATATTGGTCTTATAATGACC
Source organism: Flavobacteriaceae bacterium (assembly GCA_049607205.1). GTDB lineage: Bacteria > Bacteroidota > Bacteroidia > Flavobacteriales > Flavobacteriaceae > JBELHR01. The sequence continues at coordinate 133,420 of JBMYWH010000002.1, forward strand.
AAGGTTCAATACAATGGGTATTGGATTTGAGAGATGAAGAAAATGTTCCTCTTTGGATGGGAGAAGGTGGAGAGAATGGTAATGTTTGGTTTAATGATGCCATTTCTCTTTTTGAGCGAAATGGAATCGGTTGGTCTTTCTGGCCTATGAAAAGAATCGAAACTATAGTTGCTCCATATTCAGTTCCATTTACCGATGGTTACAAAAAAGTTCTTGCTTATTGGAGAGGTGAAGGACCTAAGCCAACCGAAGAAGAAGCTTATGGTTATATGATGGAGCTTGCGGAAAAAACAAATAGTCAGAAGAATATTTATAATAGAGATGTAGCAGATACTCAGATTAGGCTAACAGATTCGGATGAGACGAAACCATATGCCTATAATGAAATTCCAGGTATATTACACTTGTCTGACTATGACATGGGTAAAAATGGAATCGCTTATTATGATACAGATGTAGCTAATTATTCGCTGTCGACTGGAGAATTTACTGCTTGGAATTCAGGTTGGTTTTATAGAAATGATGGTGTAGATATTGAAGTAAGTGAAAACGAAGTTCGCTCTAATGGTTTTAACGTTGGTTTTACTAAGAAGGGTGAATGGATGAAATATACTGTCAACATCCTTAATGAAGGTATCTATAAATTGACTACTAGAGTTGCAACTCAAAATAATGGAGGTGTTTTCCATTTAGAGTTGGATGATGTTGCGATTACTACTGGTGTTCAGGTAGAGTCTACTGGAGGATGGCAGTCATGGTCGGATGTTGTTACTTCGGATATTATCTTGCCAGAAGGGAAGCATGTATTGAAGTTTTATATGGACGAAGAAGGCTTTAATATATCGAGTATTTTATTTGAAAAAACTGCAGAAGTATCAGAAGCTACTTTTGACGTTCTAGACGGACAATTAATGACTCGAGACGGAGATTTGAATTTATCATTTTCTCTTCCTATCGTGGCTCCTTCTTTAGAAGTTATGCAAAATGATTTGACGGTTACTTTGAATGGTGAGCAAATCGAAATTTCAGCTGTTGGAGTAAGCGAATCTAACTCTAGAGTATTAGAAATAGACAGCCCGGTATTAATGTTCTCTTCCGATATTGTAAAGGTTTCTTATAATGGAGAGAGTATTGTCGCACAATCAGGTCAGGTTTTGCCTGCATTTGAAGATCTTGAGTTAAGGAATTCACTTGATTACTTAGCCAAATTACCTGGCAGATTAGAAGCGGAAAACTTTTTAGTTAATGAAGGTTTTGGTTCTGAGAGTTGTGAAGATGATGGTGGTGGATATAACCTATCTCATGCCAGTCCTGGAGATTATACCGAATATGAGGTTTATAATGAAATTGCAGGAAACTACAAGTTAGAAGGAAGGTTTGCTAGTCAATTTGGTTCGGCTGAGGCTAAAATGTATATCGTGGAATCTAAAGGGGTTCATACAGAAATAGGTGGTTTTGAAATTTCTTCAACTGGAGGATGGCAAACATGGGAATCCGTAAGTACTACTGTGACGCTTCCAGCTGGCTTTGTTATTTTAAGATTTGAAGCTGTTAAAGGAGAGTTTAATACCAACTATTTTGACTTTAGTGAGGCTGATACGGATAATGATGGAGTTTTAGATAGTGTGGATCAGTGTCCTAATACGGTTGAAGGAGCTACTGTTGATGTAAATGGTTGTGAAGTATTCTCGCTACCGGCTTCGAATTTTAACTTATCTGTTTTTGATGAGACCTGTGTAGGTGAGAATAATGGTTCATTCCAAATCGAAACCGAACAAAATTTCAACTATACAGCGGTTCTAGATGGAGCTAGTACTGGTTCTTTTGAGTTTACAAACTCGCTTAAGGTAGATAATTTAGTTACTGGAGCTTATTCCGTTTGTGTGACTGTGGATGGAGAGGATTATGAATTGTGTTTTGATTTTGTAGTTGGAAGTCCTAGCGTAATGGAGGTCAGTTCTCAGGTTCAACAAGAGAATGGAATTTTGAATTTACAAGTGGATGGTGTATCTCAAGTTTATATCAATCATAATGGATCTAAGGAATCTAAAGCTTCTGGTAATATTCAAATCCCATTAACCAATGGTAACAATACAATCATAATTACAAGTGAAGGAGGTTGTCAAGAAGAGGTTTTAGATGTATTCTTTGTGGAAGATAAACCATTAGTGTACCCTAACCCTTATGGCGTTAAGCCACTTAATGTTGCCTTCCCTGAATCGTTTAAAGGAGGTTGGATTAGAGTCTATGATTTAATGGGCTTAGAGCTATTTAGTAAATATGTTCCTAAGCATATTGATCACTATTCAATTAATGTAAGCGAATTTTCAAAAGCTGAACTTTTAGTATTGAAAATAGAGGAAGAGGGAGAAAAAGAATTTAGTTACAAAATCAAGAAATAATGAAGAATATATATACCCTATTAATCGTTTTATTAACAATGAGTTCTTGTTCAGAGAGCTCTACAAATATTCCTGTACCTGAGCCAGCAGCTCTTGTTTTTCCATTAAACAATTCGGAATGCCTTGATGGTGAGCAAATCGATGAGGATTTAACTTCAATTAATTTTCAATGGGAAGTTGTGGAGCACGCGGTGAGTTATAATGTAGTACTGACTAATCTTAGTTCAGGCGGGAGTACAACGAATTTTTCAAATACGAATTCTTTAAAACTTAATTTGGAAAGAGGTCAGGCGTATTCATGGTCCGTAGAAAGCGTGAATGACGAGGGAGAGTCAAGTACTTCTGATTCTTGGAGTTTTTATAGTGAAGGACAAGCAGTTGAGAGTCATGTTCCTTTTCCAGCTGAAGCATATAGTCCTGTAAGAGGGGCCCATATAGATGCGGGTTCTGTTTCTTTGCGATGGACCGCCGTTGATCTTGATGATGATGTAGAAAAATATGTAGTTTATCACGCTGTTGACGGTATGGATTTTAACATGGGAGATGAAGTGATAACTCCTTTGAATGTTATCGATACGGAATCGGGAAAAACATACTATTGGAAGGTCAAAACCTTTGATCAAAAAGGGAATTCTTCCATAAGTGAGGTATTCGAATTTAAAACTAACTAAAAATTAACCAATAATAATCAATCAAAAATCAACTAAACATGAAAACCAATTTTATTAAAGGGACTATTTCCCTATCGTTAATGTCTCTCTTGTTTATCGCAGTTTCCTGTGATCAAGACAGTAATTTTGACCCTGAAGAAGTGGTCCCAGCGGTATCTAATTTTGAATTTACCGTAGATCAGGACAATACTCTTTTAGTGCACTTTAGTTCTTCTTCTGTGTATGCTGAGTCTTATATGTGGGCTTTCGGAGATGGAACTACATCTACGGATGAAAACCCAAGTCACATCTTTAGTGATGGAGGAACCTTTGCAGTGAGCTTAACAGCTTTGAATTCCGATGGAGAAGGAATGATGACAAAAGATGTTACAGTTGTTGCACCTGCTCCTAATTTAGTAGTAGGAGGTGATATGTCTGATGCGTCTGCTTGGACATTTGATCAAATTTTTGTTGGAGCTGATAACAATGTACTGCATGGAGTTGTGGAAGGAGAGTTTATGTGGAAACAAGAAGAAGGAGTGGTTTATTCAAATGCGTATATCTACCAGGAAATTGCTGTTCAAGCTGGAGTTCCCTATAGCTTCAATGCTTCATTGAGGTCTGAAGGAACTTTTCAAACTTGGTTTGAGGTGTTTGTTGGGAGTACTATGCCAGAAAGAGAATTGGATTATGGAGGTGATCACGGTGTTAAGCTGATCGATATTAGTGGATGGGGTGAATGTGGACAGAGTGCCTATGATGGAAGTATTTTATCCGTATGTGATATACCTGAAAATGATATTATGGATGCTTCAGGAATCATTACGTTTACTGAAGATCAGTTGACCTCAGATGGAACAGTATTTTTAGTGTTTAAATCAGGGCAATGGGATGGAGACTATAAAGAAGGGATTTACTTGGATAATGTAGAGCTTAAAGAAGTTCGTTAGTACTAAGTTTGTTTAGAATGAGAAAAAGAGAGGGGCTTAGCTTCTCTCTTTTTTTTGTTTTATTTGGATATTAAAAAAAATATTCTATCTTTAAAATATCAAAACCACATATTCGGTTTTGTTACTACCCACTTTTTTTTTCAAACCCCTGACTAGATACGCAACTTTTTCGTAGGAAGATGTTGGTGATGAAGTAAGGGTGTGTGTCGTGATTAATTTAATATAACTATAAATATTTTATATCATGATGGAATTACAACAAAGAGCATTAGAGTTTGAGACTAGAAAGTTTAGATCTAGAAATGACAAGATTATTGCCTCACGTGAAGCAAAGGAACTGATTCTTGGTCTTAATCAAATCTATAAGAAGACTCAAGACAAGAATTTAATGGATCTGATGAAACGATTAACCGTTATCAAAAGAAAAGTCGAGAAGCGCTTGAATGGACGATTAATGGATTTATAATGCGTGCATTATTTCCTCCTACCTATTAAGTATAAGGCTTTTCATTTCATTTCTGTACTTAAGTGGACTTTTTCCAGTATAATTTTTAAACAGCTTGTTGAAGTGTGAAAAATTATGGAATCCACTTTCATGACAAATGTCTGTAATACTGTCTGTACTTTCCGCAAGTAGTTTAGTGGCGTGTACAATTCTAAACTCATTTACAAATTGAGTAAATGTTTTTCCCGTATTTTTTTTAAAGAAACGACAGAAGGCAGGAATTGTCATACTGACCAATGAAGAGACTTCTTCCAGAGTTATGGTTTCTTGAAAGTTTTTTCTAATGTATTTATAGACTTGTTTAGTCTTATCGTTTTCTTGAGACTTTACTTCAAAGGTATAGCCGTTTACATTGAGTAGTGTGTAGTCATTGGACATACTGAGATCATTCAAAATATCAATAAAACTCGCAATTCGAGCAAAACCTTCCAATGCATATAGTTTTTCAATTTTAGGACCTACCTTGTCCTTAGTCGACCTACCAAATAGAATTCCACTTTTCGCTTTCTCGAACATAAATTTAATCTTTGCCGCTTCGGGAATATTAAAAAAATGTTCTCCTAAAAATTCTTCTTTGAATTGAACGAAGGTCTCAAGCCCATCAGATGTAAATCCGTCAGCAAACCCAGAATGCGGGAGGTTAGCCCCCATTAAGATAAGTTGGCTGTTATTGAAATAAGATAGGTGATTCCCAATATGTCTTTTTCCTCGAGCCTTATTTATGTATACCAGCTCCAATTCTGGATGAAAGTGCCAGAAAGGAACTCCCGTTTCCTTATCTCCTTTATGCTGTTCGATAAATAGAGAAGATCCAAATACGGGACTGATTTTTTCAAATTCTGGTTTAGGGCTTATCATGACATTTCTTTTAGCAAAAATAGTGACAAAAATCATTTTCTCCGCATTATCCGATGTTAATTTAACGTAAACAGAAAATGAAAACGTTTTCGAAGTTAATATAGCATATAAAAAAGCCAAAAATGATGTTTTTGTAGGCTTAGGTCTGCCCTAACTTTGTCATCAGAAATTAAAACATAAAGTTATGATGAATTTATTTAGAACAAGTGTAGTTGTATTAGGGTTAATGTTAACTACTCAGTTTGCATCAGCAAACGAAAAGCCTTCAGTTGATTTCAACAAAGTTGAATTGACAAATGCGGGTACTGTGGATATTAAGTTATTCGACAATAAAGGAACTGTAATTTATTCAGAAGTTCTTAATGGAGCTTCTTTGATAAAAGAATATGACTTCACTCAATTGCCAACAGGTGACTATTATATGAGTGTAGATGCAAATAATAAAAAAATAGCAAAGTGGTTTTCTGTAGAAAAAGGAAATGTTATAAACACAAGTGAGAAGGTATATTACCGTCCATCAATTAGAGTGAAAAACTCTGACGTGTACATCTCAAAGTTTGCTTTAGACAAGAACGTGGTAACAGTTCAAATTTTTGATGAGAATGGATTCGAAATATTCGAAGGATCTATTTCTTCAGAAAACGATCACGGAAAAAGCTACGACTTATCTGCCTTGCCTAAAGGAGATTATAAAGTAGTTGCATCTAACGGAGGATTTAGAATGTCTCAAAATGTAGACATCAAATAGTAAATAAAGTATGTTTTTAGTTTAGTTTAAATTGGCTCCTTTCTAGGAGCCTTTTTTTATGCCTTACTTCTGAGCTTTTGATCTATGAGAAGTAGCAAAGTAAATGCTAAACAGATTATAGAAAAGAGTGCCCCATAGCTATATTCTAGACTGTTCAAAGATTTTAAGATTCCGAAATCCATTTGATCAAAATATCTCAAATAATTTCTTTGTGACTCCGGATTCTCTGGAGAAAGTAAGACCCAAATAAAGATACACAATGTCATCAGGCTTGCACTAATCTTTGCTTTTCGGCTTATGGCGTTTTGATGTTTGAATTCTTTATTAACTTCCTTCATTATGGAAGCTTTTAAATGATTTGGAGCTTTTAAGGTGTTTTCTTGATTTAAGACCTCGTAAAGCATAATATTATTCATCACCTTTGACCCTAATCTTTCTGGAGCTTTTAAGACTTTTTGCTCTTTTATTAATCTATCTATCTTCATTTGTACTTGTCTTAAATTATACTTCTTTCTTCGTAAGGTAATAGTTTGCTAAGGATCTCTTCAAGTTGTTTTCTACTTCTATGAAGCCTTACTTTTATATTAGATTTACTAATATCCGTAATTTCTTCAATCTCTTCTATGGATTTCTGTGCTAAGTAAAATAGACTAATAATAAGACGGTCTATTTCCTTTAGGTGGCTAATTGCCTTTTCAAGATATATTGATCTTTCCTGGGCTGTATATTGTTCTAATGGAAGATCTTTTTCTTCCACATAAGGTTCTGTGTTTAACTGGGTATCAATTGAAACGGTCTTGAATTTCCTAAGTTGATTTATTCCTTCTCTATAACTTATTGTGTATAGCCAAGTTGAGAATTTACTGCTTCCATTAAATGATTTTAAGTTTTTGTAGGCCTTTATAAATGCTTCTTGACTTATATCATTTGCCAATTGTGAATCCTGGACTAATTTAAAACTAAGCGTATAAACCATATCTTGATAACGATCTACGAGATATGAAAAGTCATTTATTTTCTTTTCTTGTAGTATCCTATTGATATAATAGGAGTCTGGTTGTTGAGGTTTCATACTTGGCTTAGTTTAACTATAAGAGTTACTTTAGTGCTTAAAGGTTACATAAATATTAAAAAAAAATATTTTGTAACCTTTTGCCAGGTGAACTCTTCTAAGTAGTATAACACAAAACCAGTTTAATTATGAGTGAAATATTTATTCCTATTAGTTTTTTTCTAGCGGTATTCGCAGGATTGTATGTTTATTTAACTACCAGAAATAAGGAGCGCATGGCTATGATAGAAAACGGAGTAGATCCTTCTGTTTTTGTCAAGAAAAGAAATAATTCAAGAAATGGATTTACATTGAAGTTTGGAATGTTGTTCGTGGGAGTATCCTTAGGAATTCTATCAGGATCATTATTATCTTATTCCTTTGAACATGAGGAGGTCGCTTATTTCTCTATGATTTTATTGTTTGGAGGTATAGCACTTATTGCAAATGCAATATTGGAGCGAAAAGCTCAGGAAAAGAATCAAGACTAATCTGTCGAAATGGTAGATTGCAAAAAAAAGCCTCCAAGATAAATCGGAGGCTTTTTTTTAATCATTTAATTTAAGAACGGCCATAAAGGCTTCTTGAGGAATTTCAACATTTCCTACTTGTCTCATTCTCTTCTTTCCTTTTTTCTGTTTTTCCAGTAGCTTACGCTTTCTTGAAATATCACCACCATAACATTTGGCAGTTACATCCTTTCTCAAGGCTTTAGTCGTTTCACGTGAGATAATCTTTGCTCCAATGGCTGCTTGAATCGGAATATCAAATTGCTGACGAGGAATCAATGTTTTCAGTTTTTCACACATTTTCTTACCTACATTATAGGCGTTGTCTGCATGAATTAGAGCTGAAAGTGCATCTACAGGTTGCGCATTTAGTAAAATATCCAATCGCACCAGCTTAGAAGCCTTCATTCCTATAGGGTGGTAATCAAAAGAAGCATATCCTTTTGATACGGTCTTTAATCTATCATAGAAATCAAATACAATTTCCGCAAGCGGCATCTCGAAGTTCAATTCAACACGTTCAGGGGTTAAATAAGTTTGATTTACAATTTGACCACGCTTTTCAATACATAAGCTCATTACAGGTCCTACGAAATCCGCCTTGGTGATGATAGAGGCCTTAATGAAAGGTTCTTCTACACGGTCCATTCCACTTGGGTCTGGTAGGTCAGTAGGATTATTTACAATGATTACTTCATCGGGATTTTTCTTAGTAAAGGCATGGTAAGAAACGTTAGGTACCGTTGTGATTACGGTCATGTTGAATTCACGTTCTAAACGTTCCTGTATGATTTCCATATGCAGCATTCCTAGGAATCCACAACGGAAGCCAAAACCTAAAGCGGCAGAACTCTCAGGAGCGAATACCAGAGAAGCATCATTTAATTGAAGCTTTTCCATAGAGGCCCTAAGTTCTTCAAAATCTTCTGTGTCTACAGGGTAAATCCCCGCAAATACCATAGGTTTTACATCCTCAAACCCTGAAATATGTTGCTCAGTTGGTTTTGCAGCATCTGTAATGGTATCACCAACTTTTACTTCCTTAGCTGTTTTAATACCAGTAATAAGATATCCTACATCACCGGTTTTTATAGTCTTTTTAGGAACTTGATTTAATTTTAAGGTACCCACTTCATCAGCAAAATACTCATTATCTGTAGCCATGAACTTGATGCGTTCCCCCTTTGTGATTTCCCCATCGATGACGCGGAAATAGGTTTCGATTCCTCGATAAGAATTATAAACAGAGTCAAAGATTAAGGCTTTCAATGGAGCTTCTGGATTCCCTTTTGGTGCAGGAATTCTTTCAAGAATAGCTTCTAAAATTTTATCCACTCCAAATCCTGTTTTACCCGAGGCATGAATGACATCCTCTGGGTCACATCCTAATAAATCTACGATATCATCTGTTACCTCCTCTGGGTTGGCACTTGGAAGATCTACCTTATTCAAAACTGGAATAATCTCTAAATCATTCTCTAAGGCAAGATAAAGGTTGGAGATTGTTTGAGCCTGAATACTTTGAGCAGCATCTACAATAAGAAGCGCTCCTTCACAGGCAGCAATAGATCGGGAAACTTCATAAGAGAAATCTACGTGACCAGGAGTGTCAATTAAATTCAAAATGTATTCTTGTCCATCTTGGATATAGTCCATTTGAATGGCATGTGACTTGATGGTAATTCCTCTTTCGCGCTCTAGGTCCATACTGTCTAATAACTGAGCTTGCTTTTCACGCTCGGTTACCGTATTTGTGTAGTCCAATAAACGATCCGCTAAGGTTGATTTACCGTGGTCAATATGTGCAATAATGCAAAAGTTTCTAATGTTCTTCATACTTCAATTTCAGTCTCTAAGATTGCGCAAAGATAGTCAAATAAGTGATTTTTCACTACATTTTTTAATCGAGGTCATGATTTGGATAATGTACTCCAACCTCTTTTCTGATTTGGTCTAATACTTCAATGAGATCCAGTGAAAAACTCAAGGGGAGTTCTGGACTTTCCAAAAGCCCTTGGTCAAGACAATTCATGACATGTTGAGCTTCTAAATGATAGCTGTGACCTGGGAAATTCATCACCTCTAAGGTGCTGCTTTCTTGTTTTTGTTCAATGAATATATCTTCATCAGATTCACGAGAGAATCTAAGAGCAGCCTGTTCAAAACAAAGTTCTGTGTCATTTTTTGACCAGGCTTCAAAACTCGAATTTAAACTTGCTAGAGCTCCATCCTTATAATTGAAAATAATAGAGATACTCTCTTCTGAACCCGTTGGGCTATACTGAGCACTGGCTAAGATTTTTTCTGGTTTCCCTAAAAACGACAAAGCCATAAAGACTGGGTAAATACCTATATCCAGTAAAGAGCCTCCACCCAGGTCAATATTGTATAGCCTATTGTTTGGGTCGTAAGGACCATTAAATAAAAAGTCAGATCTAAGGAACTTTAAGTCTCCATAGGCCTTGTTTTGAACAAGTTCTAGAGCTTTTCTAAATTTAGGTTTAAATCGAGTCCAAAATGCCTCCATCAAAAATACCTTATTCTCTTGAGCGGCTTTAATCATTTCCTTTACTTCTATCGCATTGATTGCAAATGCCTTTTCACAAAGTACATTTTTTCCGGCTTTGATAGCTAAAAGACTATGATCTTTATGCAGGGTGTGGGGAGTTGCTATATATACGATATCAACTTGTGGGTCAGAGACGAGTTCTTCATAGCTTCCATAAGCTTTTTCAAATCCGTGTTTTTCTTTAAATGATGTTGCTTTTGCAATAGAACGAGATGCTACAGCATAGGGTTTTGCGCCCTTAGCAAATCTTAAATCTTCCGAAAATTTTGAGGCAATTTTGCCACATCCAAGGATGGCCCAGTTGTATGATTTCATAGGGTAAATATAGGGAAGAGAATCAGAATGAGTTTACTGTTCACAGATTTCTTTTAGATCAGCAAAGGCTTTATAGGCCTCCGATGCAATAAAGGAGTTGGTCAAACTTTTAGGAATACTTCCACCAGGGTCAGCGTATAGTTGTTGAATGACCATAGATCCATTTTCGTAAGGCTTAACTTCCCAGAATCCGTGAACATTGTTCATCCTTACGACATCCTTTTTGAAGGGAATGCTATCGTAAACAATCCCATTTATGTGAATTTTAAATCCACCATGGTCTAATTTTTCAAGGCTTATTTCTGATATATTGTCGCGATTTTCAAGAGGCCAAGGAGCTTCATTTTCCATATAAACCAGTTCTTTTCCATCTGCACTCTTTATAATTTTATAGTCTACTATGGTCTTATTCCATAGGGTGAGTAGGTCGTAGTCGAGTATATAGTTTTTGATGTTTTCTGGATTGTTTTTTACAATCATCTGAGCCCTGTATTCTTTAATTTCGGCACCTTCAGAAAGTCTGGTGTAGACCCTTATACCTTTTTTATTGCGTTTTAGTTCCCAGCCTTGGTGGTTTTGGGCCTGAGCAAGGCCAATAAATAGAAAAAAAAACAGGTGTAAACACTTCATATTTAAAGGTATGAAAAATACAAGGGGATTAAAAGAGAAATCTTTGTATTTTTGCAGCATAAAAAAATAGATTTTGGCAAAAATAGGCGACATAGAATTAGGAGAATTTCCATTATTACTTGCTCCGATGGAGGATGTGAGTGATCCACCATTTAGAGCATTGTGTAAAGAGCAAGGAGCGGATGTGGTATATACGGAGTTTATTTCTTCTGAAGGTTTGATACGTGATGCAGCAAAAAGTGTCATGAAATTGGATATTTACGAGAAGGAACGTCCCGTGGGAATTCAAATTTTTGGAGCCAACCTTGAGTCCATGTTAAAAACCGTGGAGATTGTAGAGAAATCGAATCCTGATATTATTGATATCAATTTCGGTTGTCCTGTTAAAAAGGTGGTATCAAAAGGGGCAGGAGCTGGAATCTTAAAAGACATCGATTTGATGGTGAAATTGACTAAAGAAATGGTCAATCACACTAAATTACCGGTGACAGTTAAAACAAGATTAGGTTGGGATCATGATTCTATTCGAATCGTTGAAGTAGCCGAACGCCTTCAGGATGTTGGAGCAGCAGCGATATCTATACATGGTAGAACACGTGCTCAAATGTATAAGGGTGAAGCCGATTGGACTCAAATTAAAGCCGTTAAGGAAAACCCTCGTATGCATATTCCTGTGTTTGGAAATGGAGATGTGGATACACCGGAAAAAGCAATGCTAATGAGAGATGAATATGGTCTTGATGGCGCTATGATTGGTAGAGCGAGTATAGGTTACCCATGGTTCTTTAGAGAGGTGAAGCATTTTTTTGAAACAGGAGAGCATTTAGATCCTCCAACGATGGAAGAGCGTGTTGAGATGGCGCGTCGTCATTTAGAAATGTCAATTGACTGGAAAGGAGAAGCACTTGGTGTTTTAGAAACCAGACGTCATTATGCAAATTACTTCAAAGGAATTCCTCATTTTAAGGACTATCGTTCTAGGTTAGTGACTGAGTTTAAACCGGAAGATGTTTTTGCTGTACTTGATGAAGTAGCTGATAAATTTGGTGTGAGCCGTTAAGGCTACTAAAGTTAAGCTTGCTCAATAAGCTTAGTGTTAATTCTACTGGCAGCAATTTGAGCCGCGATATAACCTAAAACGGAAATGGTCATCCATACTACTACAAAATTAGTCCATTCGAATTCTACTGGGTAGGGAAGCGTAGAGGTAATCATAAATAGTTTAAATTGTTTTTGAAGTATCAAGAGAATGATACTGATGGCTAGACCTATATACAATCCAACTTGAGTGAGTAAGAAGCCTTGAAGAATGAAAATTCTTTTGATGTCTTTGACTCTCGCCCCTAAGGCTGTTATGGTTTTGAGGTTTTGTTTCTTATCAAGTATCATCATTATGATGGCTCCGATTACATTGAAAAGAGCGATGATGACTATAAAAGTAAAGATCAAATAGGAGACTAAGTTTTCCGTATTGAGCATTCGGTAGAAGACATCGTTAAGTTCTTGTCTAGTCTTGATCTGATAAGCTGGGCCTAATGTTTTTATTAATGTATTTCGAAATTCCTTTGCATCAACAGCAGGGGCTAGTCTTAGGTCGATTTGAGAAATTTCATTAGGCTGAATTCCCAATAGTTTTTGTATAGTTGCAAGATTCGTAAAGACATAGTTTTGATCTAATTCTTCCGAGCTGGCGAATACTCCTATTGCCTGAGTATCCACAAGGTTAAAGGCTTGTTGCACGTTGGAGATATAACCTTGACCAGGTTTAGGTACTAAGATTCTTAAGGGGTCCCCGTAGTTGAGTATCCCTAGAGCAAGCTGTCCCGAAATCCCATTTCCGACAACAACCTTATCATTTACATCTTCTTGAACCCAATTTCCAACGATGAGGTTTCTAGGTATGTTGGAAGTGTTTTTGAATTGATCATCAACTCCTTTTAAATAAGCAACTACTTGTTTGTTTCTATAGTTATAAAAGGCCCTTTCTTCCACAGCTTTACTAAAACTAGTGATTCTTGTGTCCTTACTTAATATAGAGTCTAAGTCGCTGTCAAATAAGAAGGTTTTCCCTTCTTTAATACTGATTCTTAAATCGGGATCTGAGGCATTTATAAAAGAAAGACTAAATGTTTTGAGTCCTGAAAATCCTGCTAATACAATGGATAGTGCTAAGGTCCCCACTACAACACCAATCACAGCAATACCAGCAATGATATTTATTGCGTTGTTAGAGCTTTTTGAAAAGAGATAGCGCTTGGCTATGTATAAGGGGAAGTTCAATTATTGCTTTTTGCGTTTCGGTAATATTTCGGGATTCAAAATAGGGTTTTCATCACGACCTTGCAAGGATTCATTAAGGGCATCGATATAATCTAAAGAATCATCTCCATAAAACATCAATTCAGGCATTCTTCTAAGCTGATGTCTTGTCTTCTGAGCCATTTCGTTTCGAATCGCTGGAGTATTAGATTTAATACCTTCAACGATTTCATCTCTTTTTTCAGAAGGGAATACACTTAAATATACTTTTGCTTGAGATAAATCCGAGGTCACAGAGACCTTAGTAACAGAAATAATTACTCCTTTCATTCCATCTCTTGCCGCTGCTTGTAATATGTCAACAAGGTCTTGTTGTAAGACTCCCGCTATTTTTTTCTGTCTATTCGTTTCCATATTGCAAAGGTAAAACATTAATTTATAAAAAGAATGTTTATTTTTGGTCACGTATGGATAAAATAGAACATTTAGGTATTGCTGTAAAGGACTTAAACCAAGCTATTTCGAATTATGAAATGCTTTTAGGGACGCCTTGCTATAAGCAAGAAGATGTGCCTAGTCAAGGGGTGAGAACCGCGTTTTTTCAGTCTGGACCGAATAAAGTTGAATTATTAGCCGCTACAGATGAAAATAGTCCTATTTTTAAATTTTTAGAGAAAAAAGGGGAAGGAATACATCATGTGGCTTTTGCTGTAGACGATATTCTAAAGGAAATGCAGAGACTTAAGAAGGAAGGTTATCGACTTTTAAGCGATCATCCAAGTCCTGGAGCTGATGGTAAATTGATTTGTTTCGTGCACCCTAAAGATAGTAATGGAGTATTAATGGAATTGTGTCAAGATATTTAAACCTATGTCAAATTCATTCGAAAATTATCAAAAGAGGAGGTTAAAAGGTTCCTACCTTTCAGTGACCTTGTCAATGACTATTGTGTTATTTGTCATCGGAGCCTTGGGGCTTGTGGTTCTGAAATCTACCACGATAAGTAATTATTTTAAGCAACAATTGGCGATGAGCATCTTTATTAAGGATGGAGTCCCTCAAAAGAATATCGATCAATTTGTAAAAACTTTGTCTTCAGAAGACTTTGCTTCTAGAGTAGTTTTTACCTCTAAAGATCAAGCCGCTGAAACCTTTACAGAGGAACTAGGGGAGGACTTTATTAGTTTTTTAGGGGATAATCCTTTAAAAAACACGGTTGATCTTTATTTAAAACCAGATTATGTTCGTGTTTTTGCGATGGAAGATATAGAGAAAGAGTTAATGAAAAATAGTTTTGTTTACGAGCTTTCCTATGACAAACCATTAGTTTCTTTAATGAATAAAAACATTAAGAAAATCTCGTTCTATACGCTTGTGATTTGTGGATTTTTCACGTTGATTTCAGTAGTTTTGATTAATAGCTCATTGAGACTATCGGTATATTCTAAGCGATTTACGATAAAGACCATGCAGATGGTGGGTGCGACTAAAAGTTTTATTCGAAGACCTTTTATTTGGCAAAATGTGAAACTGGGAATTGTTTCTTCATTTATAGCCTGCGCGGCTCTTTCTGCCTTGATCTATAAAATCAACGCCTTCTTTCCAGAGCTTTTACTCTTGCAAGAGAGAGAAGTCCTTATAAGTGTTGGATTAGGGGTATTTGTTGTTGGGGTCTTAATTTCTAGCCTAAGTACTTTCATCGCGACCACAAGATTTCTAAATTTGCAAACAGAAGAATTATACAATTAAATTATGGCCAAAAAACAATTAAAGAATCAATCCCCATTTTTATTCGGGAAACGCAATTATACTTTTATGCTAATCGGTTTAGCAGTGATCTCTTTAGGGTTTATTTTGATGGCCGGAGGAGGAAGTGATGATCCAGATTTCTTCAATGAAGACATTTATAACTTCAGAAGAATTCGATTAGCACCTACTTTGGTACTCATTGGTATCGCCATTGAGTTTTATGCAATTTTATTAAAGCCGAATAAATAATGAATTATTTATATACGATTATTCTTGCCATCATAGAGGGCTTGACTGAGTATTTACCTGTGAGTTCTACAGGGCATATGATTATAGGTTCCTCTTTTATGGGAATTGCCAGTGACGATTTCACAAAACTCTTCACTATAGTCATTCAATTGGGAGCCATTTTATCGGTGGTAATTTTATACTGGAAAAGATTTTTCCAATCATGGGATTTTTATTTTAAGCTTTTTGTAGCTTTTATTCCGGCAGTGGTTCTAGGGCTATTGTTTAGTGATTTAATCGATTCGTTTTTAGAGAATGTTTTGGTGGTAGCTACCACGCTTATCTTAGGAGGGCTGATCTTGTTAAGAGTTGACTCATGGTTTGATACCGATTCCTTAGAAGGTGTGGACTCTTCTGAGCAAATAAAGGACATGTCATATTTGACAGCCTTAAAAATTGGTTTTTTTCAATGTTTAGCGATGATCCCTGGTACCTCTAGATCTGGTGCGACTATAGTTGGGGGATTGACCCAAAAACTCTCTCGAAAAGCTGCAGCGGAATTTTCGTTTTTTCTTGCTGTACCCACCATGTTGGGAGCAACGGCTAAGAAATCCTTAGATTATTATTTAGATGGATTTACCTTGAGTTCTGATCAGGTGAATTATTTGATTTTAGGGAATATTATTGCATTTGTTGTAGGTTTAGTAGCTATTAAAACCTTTATCGACTTTTTAACCAAGAATGGTTTTAAGGTTTTTGGATATTATAGAATTATCGTAGGAATTTTGATTTTCTTAATCCATTTCTTTGTTAAACCCTTAACTGTAGTTTAATATGCTGACAGGTGAACAATATAAAGAGGGTCAATTAATCCTTATTGATAAACCATTAGATTGGACTAGTTTTCAGGTGGTAAATAAGGTGAGATGGTTGATTCGAAAGGAATTTGGTTTTAAGAAATTAAAAGTAGGTCACGCAGGGACCTTAGATCCGCTTGCCACTGGCTTGTTAATCCTTTGTACGGGTAAATTCACCAAGAAGATTGAGCAATATCAAGGACAAGAAAAAACCTATACAGGTAGTATCACTCTTGGAGCGACTCGTCCAAGTTATGATATGGAAACC
The DNA here is from genome assembly GCA_049607205.1 of Flavobacteriaceae bacterium. Taxonomy (GTDB): domain Bacteria; phylum Bacteroidota; class Bacteroidia; order Flavobacteriales; family Flavobacteriaceae; genus JBELHR01. The sequence continues at coordinate 149,968 of JBMYWH010000002.1, forward strand.
GAAATTGACCAGACCTTTGAGTTTGACCATATCAGTGCAGAACGTTTAGAAGAGGCAAGAAATAGCTTTATTGGAAAGATAGACCAAGTACCTCCTATTTTCTCAGCCTTAAAAAAAGATGGTAAAAAACTTTACGAATTGGCTAGAGCTGGTGAGTCTGTTGAAATTAAGTCGAGACCTATTGAGATTTTTGACTTTGTGTTTACCAAGGTTGAATTACCATTAATTGAATTTGAAGTTACGTGTTCAAAAGGAACCTATATTAGATCTTTAGCTCATGATCTAGGGAAGCGTTTAGATAGCGGAGCTTATTTATCTGCTCTAAGGCGAACCAAAATTGGACAATTTGACGTCAAAGATGCACTTAGCATTGAAGAATTCTCTAAGCCATTTATGCAATCATAAATAGCGATCATACCAAGATTCCTCGATAGGAAGTTCCCAATTTTCACGGTAGTCTTGGAGTTTCGTGATTAGGTTATTAAACACGACTGTTTTAGCAGTAACCGATCTATTTTTTATAAGTTTTTTGAAGTCTTTGAGCTCCTTATACTGAATGTATTGCCCTTGCTTAAAGCTAACATTCATTCTGTCAAGTAAGGATATATCATATTGTGCCTCTAGTTTGAGTATACAAGAAGCAGTTTGATCGATAACTTTATTCATCTGACTTTTGTTTTCAAAATGTATCGCAAACACGATAAAACGCTCGTAAGGAAGATCGATTTCCATTTGAATATCGAAAGCTTCAAGCATCTGATTTTTAAAAGCCTCAAGTTCCTCTTTTATTTGAGGTAGTTCTTGAGGATAAAATTTTCGGGAACTAGGATAAATATAGACGTGATCGTCTGCTTGAAATTCTTCAAAAAGTTGCATGTTCTATTTTTTCTGCAAAGTTAACTGAATTAAATCACATAACTCAGTTTCTACAGATTTTCCACCATCTTTATTATACCAAGACTGGAGTTCAATTTGTCCCTCTTTGGTAAGGGATTTGTATAGACGGATGTATTTATCCACAATTTTTTGAGCCTCTTTTGGTCGAGGTCCCCAGGTAAACATTAGATTTAAATCACTGTCTAAAGCTATAAGTTTCGGGATGGATTTACTACCTCTTGTGAGAAATAAATTCATAAGCTCAGGATGTTGATCACGATGAACAATTCGCAGTTCCACTTTTGAACAATTCGAAGACATCTTTTTTAAAATAGGAAGTGTTTGAGCAGCATCACCGCACCAAGGCTCAGTAATTACCAGCCATGTGTAAATTGGAGTGGTATCCGAGATAGAATCGCGATGAAACTTAGTGAGTTCAAATTTCTTCTCGATGCGATTCATACGACTCTGATTCAATTTTAAATAGTTGATCAAAGCCAAATCTTTTTCTGGTCTATGGAGCTCCTTGTTTAGGGTCATTCCATGAGAAATCTTATAGTCCGAATAGGACAAGCTACATGCTAAAGCTTTTTTTATAATTGATTTCATATTCCTTAAATTCTTCTTACTAATTTAGAAAAGAAAATTGGATTTCAAAAGAAATGTTTACAATCTGTATGTTAAGTTATTGTTTAATATGCTCTAGCATTATTTGAGTCATTTTGTCAAGATCGAATTGTTCTTTCCATCCCCAATCTTTTCTTGCATAAGCATCATCAATACTTCGAGGCCATGAATCTGCAATTTCTTGCCTGAAATCTGGGCTGTAGCTAAGTTCGAATTCAGGAATCCATTTTTGAATGCTCTGGGCAACCTGTTCAGGGGTGAAGCTCATAGCAGCTAGGTTATAGGAAGTTCGAATGCTAAGTTGATCAGGTTCTGCGCTCATCAGTTTAATGGTAGCGTTTACCGCATCTTCCATATACATCATAGGGAGCATGGTGTTTTCACTCAGAAAACTGGTGTAAGCTCCACGTTGCTTTGCCTGAAAATAGATGTCTACAGCATAATCCGTGGTTCCTCCACCTGGAAGTGTTTTATAAGAGATGATACCAGGATATCGAATACTTCTAACATCTACGCCGTATTTATCAAAATAGTATTGACACCAATGTTCTCCTGCTAATTTTGAAATACCATATACCGTAGTGGGTTCCATCACACAATGTTGCGGTGTCATTTCCTTAGGGGAACTAGGCCCAAAAGCACCCATAGAACTCGGCCAAAAAAGACGTTTTATTTTACCTTCTTTTGCAAGTTCCAGCGCAATTAAAAGACTTTGCATGTTGAGGTCCCATCCTTTTAAAGGCATTTTTTCTGCGGTTGCGGAAAGCATAGCTACTAAGTGATACATTTGATCAATCTCATAATGTTCTAATACAGATTCAATCTGCTGTTGGTCGAGTGCGTTGACGATTTCAAAGGGTCCACTTTCCATCAACTCTTTACTTCCTTCTTTGATATCACAGGCTACAACTGCATCCGCTCCATGTGTTTTACGGAGTTTTAAGGTTAGCTCAGTACCAATTTGCCCACAGGCACCCAAAATCATGATTCGATTTCTCATTATTGAATTCTTAGTAGTTCAACGCAAATTTAAAAAAATAGCAATTACTTCTGCTTAAATTAATCTCTTTTTGAGAATATATTAAAATTATTTCAGCCCTATATTTAGTATATTTGTTACCTATATTTGATGTTTATGGAGCAGAGTATACTTAAGCCAAAAGATTTTGCAAGTGATCAAGACGTAAAGTGGTGTCCAGGTTGTGGAGACTACTCTATCTTGAAGCAAGTCCAGGCTGTTTTACCGGATCAATCAGTGAAGAGAGAGGATGTGGTTTTTGTGTCGGGAATTGGATGTTCGTCTCGTTTCCCTTACTATATGAATACCTATGGAATCCATTCAATCCACGGTAGAGCTCCTGCGATTGCTACGGGTTTAAAAATAGTTAACCCTGATCTGAATGTCTGGTTGGTAACTGGAGATGGTGATGGATTATCAATTGGTGGAAATCATTTGATTCATCTGGCGCGTAGAAATGTGAATTTAAACGTTTTGTTATTCAATAATGAAATTTATGGATTGACTAAGGGACAGTTTTCGCCTACTTCTCAAGTAGGACTAAAAACCAAGAGCTCTCCAATGGGAGTTATCGATAGGCCTTTTAATCCTGCTTCTTTATTATTCGGAGCGAGCGCTAGTTTTATTGCCAGAAGTATGGACCGCGATCCTAAAAATTTGCGTTTAGTTCTTCAAGAAGCTAATAGGCATCAAGGAACTTCATTTCTTGAAATTTATCAAAACTGTCACGTATTCAACGATGGAGTTTTTGAAGAGTTTTCTAATAAGGAAACAAAAGATTTCAGAGCCTTAAATTTAGAAGAAGGAAAACCACTTTTGTTTGACCGTGGGACTAAAGCAGTCGTTTTAGAAGGAATCAGTCCTAAGGTAGTTGAAGTAGCCGATTATCAAGGTGAGTTTTGGATTCATGATCCTTATGATAAAATGAAAGCCTTCGTTTTATGTCAGATGGGTGAGGAAGCAGATTTCCCAAGGCCCTTTGGTATCTTGTATAAGGAAAACAGAGACTGTTATGAAAACCTAGCATCAGCTCAGATTGCCCAGGCCGAAGGAAGTACTTCTCTAGATGATCTATTGAGAGGAAATCAATATTGGAATATCAGTGAATAAGTATATTTATTATATCGTTTTAAGCCTTTTTATTGGGGCCTGCTCGTCTGAAGAGCCGACTAAAGCTGAAAGAAAGCAAGTGGTTAAAACTAAAGTGGAAAAAGTTTACGCCATAGACACTATAGTCTCCTTATCAGAAGGAGGAAAGGCTTTAGTGGAAGATCTTGACTATTATTCTAACTTGAGAAATAGGATAGAAGACATTCAAGATGCGACCAAGGCACAAATATTAAACCAGGGAGATCCGATATCTACGTTGACCTTGTCCTTAAAAGATTCAACCGAGAATGCTTTGATAAATTCTCAACCCATTCAAGCTCGACTCAACGCTTTGTATACTATGAGTTTAAGACTTAAAGATATGCAAGATATACCCGCGATTACCGATCAAGAGGCAATTGAACAGGGTAAAGAAGTTGTAGCATTGTATAATGGATTTATTCATACCGTAAACACGGTTGCTTTAAAGGCACAATTTGAAGCAAGTTTAAATGGAGGAAATGTTGATTACAATGAAATCTTGTCTAGTCCCAAGGGGGACAAAAACTCTCTGAGACCTAAAAAACTCCCTCCAAAAGTAAAAACCAAACTCCCAAAGATGAATAGCATTGAAAGGGATGAATCTAAAATCAAGAAGCAATTTGACCAATACTAATCGATTATGAAAAAACCACTTATTTTATTGATTGTTCTTACTGTACTAATGTCCTGTTCTCCTGGTTCTCCAAGAGATACAGTGAAAGAAGCAGAAGAGATTAGCACGGTAATTGATGCTTGGCATAAAGACGTGGCCGAATATCGATTTGACTCCTATTTTTCAGCCATGGACGAGGAGTCCTTTTTTATTGGAACGGATGCAAATGAACGATGGACTAAGACTCAATTTATGGAGTTTTCTCAACCTTTTTTTGAGAGAGAATCAACTTGGGACTTTAAGGCTATTGATCGAAATTTAATTATTGATCCTGATTATCCTATCGCATGGTTTGATGAGGTTCTAGACACGTGGATGGGCCTTTGTAGAGGCTCGGGAGTCTTAAAGAAAGTGGAAGGTCAATGGTTGTTAGAGCACTATGTTCTATCTCTTGCAGTACCTAACGATTCTATGGATGCAGTGATTCAGATTCTACCTAGTAAAGCACATCAATTAGACTTGTATAAGCCTGCATCACCAGGGAATTAATTGATTAACTAAAGGGTATATTAGGTCATTTTCATATCCTTTATAACTCAGGTGTTGTATCAGTTTTTGTTTATTCACTTTAGGGGAAGAATTCCCTTTGTTCTCTAATGTTCTTAGTTTTGATTCGGCGAGAGACCTTAAAGTTTCTTCGTACTCCTCACTTGAGATTTGTTCAAATGCTTTTCTAAGGGAATAACTGGATAAGTCATGTTTAACCAAGGCCTGTTTGATCTTGTGACGTCCCCATTTTTTAATTCTAAACTTCCCTCTGACAAAGGCTTCTGCAAAACGTTGTTCATTCAAGTAATTATCTTGAATCAAGCTGATGATAATTTGTTCTTGGGCTTCTTTTATAATCCCGAGTTTATTCAACTTTTCTTCAACCTCTTTATGGGAGCGTTCCTGATAGGCACAAAAGGATTCCAGCTGCTTGTGAGCCATGTCGACACTGATATATTTCTTCTGAGGTTCCTTCATAATTAGATGTTCAAAAATAAAAAAAACGACCCCAAGGAGTCGTTTTTAATTGATTTAAATTTAAATATTCTTAGAATTCTAGTCCTGACTTAATCTTATTTTTGCTCTGTTTAGTAAGTAGAACATAACTGGAACAATCACTAGAGTCAAGAAGGTTGCAAAGGTCAACCCATAAATAATAGTGTAAGACATCGGCCCCCAGAACAATGTATTATCCCCTCCAACATAGAATTTCGGATTGAATTCTGTGAACATGGCAAAGAAGTCAATATTCAATCCTATGGCTAATGGAATTAGTCCAAGAATTGTTGTAATAGCCGTTAATAATACAGGTCTTAATCTGGATTTTCCTCCTGCAACAATCGCATCGAAATACTCCTCACGAGTCAATAAGTCATCTGGTCCAAGTCCTTGAGCATCTTTCTTTGAATCGATAATCAATTGGGTATAATCAATAAGTACAATTGCATTGTTCACCACAATTCCTGCAAGAGATATAATTCCTAGCATAGTCATAATTACAACGAAATTCATTCCAGAGAATACAGTTCCAAATAGAACTCCAATGAAACTTAGAATCACCGCTGATAATATTATGATCGGTTTGGTGATTGAGTTGAACTGGGCAACAATTATAATAGAGATTAAGGCAAGGGCAATTAAAAGAGCCACAGAAAGGAATTCCATATTCTTAGCCATTTCTTCTTGTTCACCTGTAAACCTGTAACTGATGCCATCTGGCAACTGCTTTTTAACCATGATATCCTCCATCTTTCCAACAATCTCGTTTGCATTATAGCCTTCAAGAACGTTGGAGTATATAGTGATAAGACGCTTTAAATCTTTTCTCTTAATAGAACTAAAGGTTGTTGTCTTACGTGTTGAAACTACCGCTGAAATAGGAACTTTCTTAAGCTTTCCAGAATTTTGATCTCTGAAAGTAATATTTTGGTTAAATAAACTACTCTCTTTATATCTGGACGCTTCGTTAAATCTTACAATCACATCATAGTCGTCCTTATCATCTTTATAAGTAGAGGCATCAATTCCGTAGATAGCTTGTCTAAGCGCATATCCCACTTGTTGGGTTGAGATTCCGAGTTTCCCTGCTTTTTCTCTATCTACATAAACTTCCATTTCCGGTTTGTTTCTAGAGACATCTACTTTTAATTCTTCAATACCAGGAATACTAGATCCGTTAAATTCATCTCTTAAACCTTCTGCTAAGTCAAGCAGCTCATCATAGTTTTCCCCTTTGAGTTCCAAGTTGATCGCATAACCTGGAGGAGGACCGTTTTGATCTTTTTCTACAATTACAGATACTCCTGGATATGACCCTACGGTTTTACGTATATCAGTAAGTACACTAGAACTTGAAATACCTCTTCTGTATTTAAATTCACGGAAAGAAACCGTTAGTTTCCCTTTGTGGGGAGTCTCGTTAGTTGCTGGCCCGTCTACATTGACATTTCCTGAACCTTCACCTACTTGTGAGATAACGGATTCAACCATATAATTATATGGAATTTCCCCTTCTTCCACCTCATACTGAGAGAGTAAATCCAATACTTTAACCTCTATATCTTCAGTTAAAGCACGTGTTTTCTCTATGTCAGTTCCCATAGGGTATTCAATATAGATAATGGCCTGATTAGGTTGGTTATCTGGGAAGAATTCTGTTTTAATATTAGAAAGTCCGAATACGACGAAGGAAAGGATTAATAAAAAGATACTTCCACCGAAATAATAATAGGCATTGTTTTTTCGAAGCGCTGATTTTAAGAAACCTTCATACCAATTTTCCAAAGCAGGCAACCATTTCATCTGAAATTTGTCAGCCACAGGGAGTAAGGCGTATTTATGTACCCAAAGTATGATACTTGTAAAAATCAATAGGTTCCCAAAACCGTAATAGGCCTTATAGGACTCTATGGTTGCAATAACTAAATAAAGTAAACCTACCGCGACCACAGCAAACCCTCGTTTCATCATCTTGGTTTTTGAGCGGTCATACCATCCCCAAACAGACATGATAAGTCCACCAACTAAGAACAAAACACCTAGTGTTAAAGCAATATAATGTGTTTGTAATTTTCCAGAAATCAATAAGATCAATCCAAGTGAGCCTAGAGCCGCACTTAAACGAATTAACTGTTTCTTAGTTGTTGGTTTTTCTTCTAATTCCATGAACCTAGAGGTTAACATAGAATTGATGATCAGAGCCACGAACAAAGAAGAACCAAGTACGGTACTCAAAGTTAGCGGAAGGTAAATCATGAATTTCCCGATAGTTCCTGGCCAGAGACCAAGTGGTAAGAAGGCCGCTAAGGTTGTTGCAGTTGAGGCGATAATAGGCCATGCGATTTCTCCTACACCTTGTTTAGCAGCTTCTATTCGAGAATAGCCTTGGTCCATCAGACGATACACATTTTCAACTACTACAATTCCATTATCTACCAGCATTCCAAGTCCCATTACGGATCCGAAAAGAACCATGGTATTCAAGGTTACATTCATTCCCAATGCACCTCCTAAGGTAGGAAGTAAAAGGAAGGACATGAGCATGGATAAAGGAATAGCAATTCCAACAAATGCAGCATTTCTTACTCCTAAAAAGAACATCAACACCCCAACAACTAGCAATACTCCAAGTATAATTGAGTTCTCCAATTCTGCAACTTGTGCTTTTACACGTTCAGATTGGTCATTGGTGATTGATATGTTCAAATCTGAAGGAAGCACCCCTCTTTGAGCGACAGCAATTACTTCATCTACTTTTTCACGAGCTTCAATCATGTTACGACCTGCCTTCTTAGTAATGTCCAACATCACTACTGGTTTAGTCGATTCACGTGCATAGGTTGTGCGATCCTTTTCTCTAAAGTTAATTTGTGCAATATCTTTGATGTATACCACTCCATCTTCGCTTTTTACTACGAAGTTATTTAGGTCTTCAGGTTTTTCAATTTCTCCAATGACGCGGATATTTCTTCGAACATTGTTATTGATGATGTCTCCACCAGAAATCGTTACATTTTCCTTTTGAATAGCTTGTATTACTTGACCAATCGAGATATTAGCTGCAGTCATTTTGTATAAATCTACAGCAACTTCAACTTCCATGTCTTGAACCCCACGGATAGAAGCTTCTTTAATTTCTGAAAGCTCTTCAATTTCCTCTTGAAGATATTCTGCATAGCCCTTAAGCTGCTGAGAAGAATAATCCCCGGTTAGGTTAATGTTCATAATTGGCATTATCTCAGAAATATTCAAGTCAAAAACATAAGGGTCTACCTTGGCTCCACCATCTAGAGTAGGCCAATCTTCAGTTGCTTTTACAATATCAACTTTGTCCTGAACTTTTTGTTTGGCCTGTTCTGGAGTAATGTCCTCTTCAAATTCGACAATGATCATCGAATAATCTTGAAAAGAGTTAGAAGTTATATTGTCAATCCCCGTAATATTTGTGATTTCATCTTCAAGTTCCTTGGTGATGAGTTTTTCTACATCCTCAGCAGCATTTCCAGGATATACAGAAGAGATATAAATCTTGGCTTCTACGATTTCAGGAAAAGATTCACGGGGCATAGTTTTGTATGATCCGATTCCTCCAATCAAAATAATAGCCATGATAACAAAAACCGTCATCCTGTTATCAATCGCCCATGAGGATATACTAAATTCTTTTTTTAAGTTCGCCATGGTTTATTGTTTAATACTTACAGTTACTCCTTCACGAATATTCTTAGCTCCCTCACTTACAATTTGATCTCCTAGATCTAATCCAGAAATAACTTCCACAAGTCCATCATAGCTAAAGCCAGGTTGTATGTATTTCTTCTCTAGGGAAGCAATGTTTTTGTTTTTTAATCTATTGATAGCATAAACAAAGGTTTGACCTTGAGCATCCTCCTGGATAATATCTGATGGTATTACCAAAGCATTTGCGTTTGAATAGTCGTTCAGGCTTATGCTTGCAATTAAGTTAGGTTTAATCATATGGTCTTTATTATTCACGGGGATTTCAATCTTGAAAGTACGGTTAGCAGGGTTAATGAAAGAACCTACCTGTCTTACTTTTGCATTGAATTCTTTTCCTAGAGAATTGAAATATATTTGAGCTTTAGTACCTTTTTTTATTGAGGCAACATAGATTTCAGGAACCTCAGCATTAATGTACATGTGGTCAAGATTCACTATTCTCATTAATTGGTTTTGACCTGGATTAACTACTTGACCTTGTTCGGTGAATACATCATCGACAATTCCCGTAAAAGGAGCTCTTACATAGGTTCTTTCGAGTTGATCTTGGAATTGTTTGATTGCTCTTTCTTGTGACTCATAAGAGGCCTTAGCTTGAAGAAATTGCATTTCTGAACCAATTTTTTGATCCCATAAACGCTGCTGTCTTTCAAAAGTGGTTTTTGCCAACTCAAAGTTAATCTCCATTTGAGCCAATTGTTGACTAAGTCCACCATCTTCGATCTTAGCGAGAAGCTGATTCTTTTTAACGCGATCTCCTTCTTTTACGTATACCTGAGAAAGAACTCCTGAAAATTCTGGATAAACAATTATATTTTGTTTAGTATCAACATCTCCTTGCAATTCGATAAAGTGAGAAAAGCTCATCTCTTGTACCGTATAAGTTTCAATCAAGGGATAATCTGCTTCTGTCTTGAAAGACTCTAGAGCTAAATTGATTTGATTTATGGTATCAGATAATTTGCTGTATTGGTCTGCTAATTCTAATTTCTTAGCTTCAATTAGAGCTTGGTCATTAGACTCCAATATTTCTTGAGTACTCATAGGCTTGTCCGCTTGACAGGACTGGAGCAATAAGGCAAATGAGGCTATATATATAAGGTTTTTCATAATCTTTTATTTGATATTCAAGGCGTTGTTTAAAGTAGATTTTGCGGTAATTATCTCATAAATAGCTTGAAGATAATCACGTTGCTTTGCGTATAGTTGGTTTTGTGCGTCGGTTAGGTTAAAACTCGTTGAAAGACCTTCAAAGTATTTCGTGTTTTCCTTACGTTCAATACGCTCCGCTAGATCTAAAGATCGTTTAGCATTATCATAATTGTCTAAAGAAAATTGATAGGCACTTTGAGCTTTTCTCAAGTTTAACTGAAGTTCTTGTGAGGTTTCAATTAAATTAATTTCCGAATTTTCAAGTTGGATTTTAGCTTGTTGTGTTCTGGATGATCTTTGTAAAGAAGAAAATATTGGAAGTTTCAAAGAAACTCCAACCACCGCTGAATTGAACCACTCTTGGTCTTCGTTGAAAAACTTAAACTCATCGTTATTTGCTACCGTCGCCATGTTGGCAAAAGCGGAAATAGATGGCATGAATCGAGTCTTTTCTAATTTGACTAATAATTCATCTCCAACCTTTTGGTTCAAGGCAATTTCATAGTCTATATGTTGAGTTACATCGAAGGATTGATCTAGAATTTTTAAATCCAAATTCTGTATCAATAAACTCTCTAAAGTATCAGTCAGAAGAATGGTGGTATTGATATCAATTCCCATAGAGAGTTTCAACATCTTCAAACCTATTTCCTCAAGTCTATAAGATCTATTTAATTCGTTTTTTAATCCTGTAAGAGTGATTTCTAACTGTTCTGCGTTTTGTTCCTCCGCAAACCCAGCATCCACAAAGGCCTCGGTTTCAGTTAAATTCTTCTCAAGAAGTTCGATATTCTCCTCTAAGATTCTTATCCCTTCTTGAGTGTATAAAACACTAGTATAGGCAGAAGTAATTCCATCTCTTAACTGGAATTCTGTTCTTTCCACAGCCTGCTCTCTCACTTTAAGATAGGTATTGGTGTATTGAAGTCCAACGAAATAGGCACCATCAAAAATCAACTGGCTTAAGGTAATCCCAGCGTTAATATTTTGTTGAGTTCCGAATGTTATTGGAGTAAATCCACCATCTTCATTAGGGAAAAGAATTACAGGTTGTTTTACATTGTTTTGATAATCAACTGTACCGTTTATCTGTGGCAAACCTGCAGCGGTTTCTTCCCAGACTCTTTTCTTGGCGATATCCACTTCATTGTTCACTTGCTGAGAACTGTAGTTGAATTGGAAAGTGTAATCGATCGCTTCTTGCAGGGTGAACTGCTGTGGCCCGTCTTCTTGTGCGAGCAGTGAACCAGTTCCTAGGAAAAGGAAAAGCGTCAGTAGTTTAAGTTTCATAAAATTAATTTGTTTCGAGATGATTGTTTAAGATTTTTATTCCTTTAGAGGTACATATCCCAAAAAGGAAGTGAGTGATTACTTGTTTGAATAAATATGGTAATTCGAATTGCTCAACAGGGAAGATCAAAGGGTCCTTGGTGATGTTCATCGAGGCATAGTAAATGCGAGAAGCAAAGTCGATGTCTACTTCACTGCGATATAATTTGAGCTCCTGTCCTCTTAAAAGATTCTCTTTTAAACAGGTCATGATCACCCCAAGTTGTTTAACTTGAATGTCACAGTATATTTCTGGATAAAACTTTTGAAGTTGATATCGGGCGATGGGTTTTTGCTTTGCTAAAGTGGAGATAATATAATCCCTGATAGAAAAGAATTCATCAATAGGGTTCTCTCCAGTGCCATAGATAGAAGCAGCACCCTGGGAAATCTTGCTAAAAATTGTGTGAATTGTCGCCTCAACCAAAGCAGTCTTGTTCTCAAAATGAGAGTAGATTGTCTTTTTAGAAATCCCCATGTCTTGGGCAATCACGTCCATGGTGACTGTTTTGAATCCCAATTCGAGGAAGAGCTCTGAAGCTCTTTGAATTATTTTATTTTGCATAAAGTTGGTTGTTGCAACAAAAATAGGGAGTTGGAAACTTTAAAAACAAAAAAAGTTTCTAAAGTTTTTGTTAAATTTAACAAAGCTAAGTTGCATTAGTTTAAATTTACCTCAAAAAAGAGATTTTGGATTTAATACAGTATAGAGAATTGTTTCTTACTTATCTGGAGAAACACCCCTTTGAGAAATCACCTGTTAAATTATATGAACCCGTTGATTATATTCTAAGTATAGGAGGGAAGCGAATGAGGCCTATCTTGACTTTGATGGCTTGCGAGCTTTTTGGTGGTACTCCTGATAAAGCGCTAGATGCTGCAATGGCGGTAGAGGTATTTCACAATTTCACTTTGCTTCATGACGATATTATGGACGATGCTCCACTTAGAAGGTCTCAGCAAACTGTACATGAAAAATGGGATGTGAATACTGCCATACTTTCTGGAGATGTAATGATGATTCAATCATATGAGTTTTTACTCAAATATGAAGGTCCGGAACTTGCTAAATTACTTCGTGTTTTCAATACTACGGCCATAGAGGTTTGTGAAGGTCAGCAGATGGATGTTGATTTTGAATCACTTACTGAGGTTCCTTTGGATTCTTATTTAGAAATGATTAAACTCAAAACTTCTGTCCTAGTGGCATGTGCCTTAAAAATGGGGGCTATTATTGCTGGAGCAGATGATAATAATGCACAGCTTATTTATGATTTTGGGTTGAATTTAGGCTTGGCTTTTCAACTACAGGATGATTATTTGGATGCCTTCGGCGATCCCAAAACCTTCGGAAAACAAGTAGGAGGAGATATTATAGAAAATAAGAAGACCTTCCTATATATAGAAGGATTGAAGATGGCAAATGCTCAACAAAAGACTGATTTACTTAACTATTTTTCTTCAACAGATATGGCTCAAGACTTGAAGGTCAGTGAGGTAAAGAAATTGTTTAAGGAAATTGGAGTAGATCAAGCAATTTTAGAAGAAATTCAAAATTATACATCAAAAGCCTTAAAGGTTCTTGATGATTTAGCTATGTCTGATTCTTCTAAAAAGAGTTTAAATGAATTTGCAAATTACCTGATGAAACGCAGCGTTTAATTTTAAGGTAATTTTATTAAATATTTTAAATAAATGTTTTGCTGAAAATATAATTAATCTTAGTTTTGCAGCACGATTGGGACTCATAGCTCAGCTGGTTAGAGCACCTGACTCATAATCAGGGGGTCCAAGGTTCGAGCCCTTGTGGGTCCACCCGTAAAGCCTTGCTTTTTAGCAGGGCTTTTTTTATGCTTAAAACCTTGATGTCATTGGGTTTGTTCTCTTGTGTAATTCTGTAATTTAGATCGTTTAGTCAAATAGTGATGCT
>JBMYWH010000003.1:0-150572 GCA_049607205.1 Flavobacteriaceae bacterium
GAAGATGAAGAGGCGTCTCTATGGATGAAACTTAATACCATCACCTATGATGTGCAATATAAACTGAATCCAGAGAATGATTTGAAATGGGTTTTTGCCGTTCAGGGACTGAACCAAGAAAACACAAACTACGGAGAAGAAGAACTGATTCCAGATGCGAACACCAACGATATTGGTGCTTATATGGCGGTGAATTTCTCTAAAGAAAAGCACAATCTTCAAGCGGGAGTTCGTTTTGACAACAGAAATATCAAAACATCTGACTTCAGCAATAATTACAGCAGTTTTAACGGTTCATTAGGTTATAAATATGACTATAACGATGCGTTTAAAATTAGATTAAACTTAGCCTCTGGATTTAGAGCTCCTAACTTAGCCGAACTTGCTTCGGATGGTGTACACCACGGTTCTAACAGATACGAAATAGGAAATCAGAATTTAGAAAGTGAGCAAAATGTTCAAATTGATCTAAACTTGAGTCTAGATACGGATCACTATGAGTTGTATATGAATGGTTTCTATAACTATATCAACAACTATATTTACCTCGATCAAACGGATCAAACTATTGATGGGTTCACGGTCTATAATTACACTCAGAACAATGCCAAACTATATGGAGGAGAAGCAGGAATTCACATCCACCCACACCCTTATGATTGGTTCCATTTTGAGTCTAATTACCAAATTGTAGTTGGTGAATTATACGATGGTTCTGCCCTACCTTTTATTCCACCAGGGAAATGGGATAACACCCTAAGATTTGAATTTGATTCAGGAAAAACACTTAAAAAGCCTTTCGTAGCCTTGAATTACGAATACAATTTTGCTCAAGAAAGAGTTTCAGGTTTAGAAACAGCTACTCCATCTTATGGACTATTAAACTTCAACTCTGGACTCCTATGGCAATTTTCAGGAGCTAAACTAGGGGCAAATTTCAATATTTTGAATATCTTGGACACGGCCTACATTCCGCATCTTTCAAGATTCAAAGAATTTGGAATTAACAACCCTGGAAGATCTTTCATGTTAGGCTTAAATCTTAATATCTAATTTTAATGAAACAACTGGGATTAATTTTTGCTTTTATCGTCATTTCTATGACGCATAGTGCACAAGGACAGATTCAAAACTTTAGCGAGCAAGATTCTTTGCGAGGAAGCATCACTCCAGAAAGAGCTTGGTGGGATTTAAAAGCATATCGCTTGCATTTAAAACCCGATGCAGCTAAGAAAGAAGTGAAAGGTATGAATCGAGTTGTATTTGAAAGTTTGACTCCTGGTCAGACCATGCAGATCGACCTTCAAGAGCCTATGCAAATAACAAAAATCACCCATGATTCTAAGGAATTAAACTATAGTAGAAACGGAAATGTATTTCTTATAGAATTCGCTCAAGCCTTTGAAAAAGGAAGCCGCGACTCTATAGACATATATTTTGAAGGAAGACCTAAGATTTCCTCCAGACCACCTTGGGATGGAGGACTTACTTGGACTGTGGACAGTCATGGAAAGGACTTTTTTGCCACTTCTGTACAAGGAGAAGGAGCTAGTATTTTCTGGCCTTGTAAAGACCACATGTATGACGAGGTTGATAACATGGATATCTATTTAGAAACGGACCTTGATCTTGTTGGAGTTTCCAATGGAAGGCTGGTAAATCAAGAGACTAAGGAGAATTCCATTATTTGGCATTGGCAAGTTTTGAACCCGATCAATAATTATGGAGTGAATATGAATGTTGGAAACTATGTCAACTTCTATGAAACCTATAAGGGACTCAAGGGAGATCTATTCTGTAATTACTACGTCCTTGAAGAGAACGAAGAAAGAGCTGTAAAGCAATTCACTCAAGTGAGCAAAATGATGGAGGCCTTTGAATATTGGTTTGGCCCCTATCCTTTTTACGAAGATAGTTTCAAACTGGTAGAGGTGCCTTATTTAGGGATGGAACATCAGAGTTCGGTAACTTATGGAAACGGATATCAAAATGGATATTTAGGTTCTGATCTTAGCGGAACTGGATGGGGATTAAAATTTGATTTCATCATCATCCATGAAGCAGGACATGAATGGTTTGCTAATAACATTACAAACATTGACATTGCAGACATGTGGATACACGAGAGTTTCACCGCCTATTCTGAGAGTCTTTTTGTGGAGTATTATTATGGTAAACAAGCCGGACAAGAATACGTAATCGGTACTCGAAGAAACATTCAAAATGACAGACCAATCATCGGGAATTACGACGTAAATCACTCGGGGTCTGGAGACATGTATTACAAAGGGTCTAACATGCTCAACACCTTGAGAACTTGGATTGACAATGATGAGTTATGGAGAGATATTCTTGTAGGTCTAAATTCGGACTTCTATCATCAAACAGTAAACACTGGACAAATTGAAAAGTATATTGCCGATAAATCAGGTTTAGACCTAAAGGTCTTCTTTGATCAATATCTAAGAACCATAGAAATTCCAACACTCGAGTTAAAGGTTAAACACAACAAAATACATTATAGATATTGTACTTCCTTAAAAGGATTCAATCTTCCAATTCAGTTGGAGCTTAACGAAAGCCTACAAACGATTCATCCCACTCAAAAGTGGCAGGTTCTGGAAATGGAATCCGACATTGTTGAGTATCAAGTAAACCCGAACTACTATATTAACCTTGTGGTTAAATAAACACTATTTGACATACTTGGTGCCTTTAATGGTACCAAGTATGACAAATCCTATCACAAAGAAAACAGCAAGAATCAAAATTGATAATCGCATTGATCCAGTCAAGGCGATCACTCCCCCGAATATAGCTGTTCCCAGTACAATCGCTATTTTTTCCGTTACATCAAAGAAACTAAAATAGGTTGCCGTATCAAAGCTATCCTCTGGAATCATCTTTGAATATGTTGATCTTGAAAGGGTTTGAATTGCCCCCAGACAAAGACCTATCATAGCTCCCAATCCATAGAATTTAAGAATTAAATTAGGATCATTCGCATTTAAGAAATAAGCAATTACGCAGGCCGTAGCCCAGAACACTATGGTAATTTTCAATGCCGTTAAATTCCCTAGCCTCTTAGAGACCTTTGCAAAAATATAAGCCCCTATAATCCCCCAGACTTGCACCATTAAAATGGTAACAATTAATTGGGAAGCTTCCATACCGAGTTCTTTTGACCCATAAACAGTAGCGAGTAAAATTATAGTCTGAACACCTATAGAATATGAGAAAAAACCTAGTAACAGCTTCTTTAAAGCATTGGTCTGCCATACCTCTAAGGCAACTTTTTTCAGTTCCTTCCACCCTCTAAAAATATAATCCGCTTTGGGTTTTCTCTTGTGCGGGTTACTTGGGAGCCTACTAAAAGTTACTTGAGCAAACCCAATCCACCAAAGCCCCACCATAACAAAGGAAATTCTTGACGGCAAGGTCGAGCTTTCGATACCAAAGGTATCAGGAGACATGACCATAAATAAATTAAAGCCTAACAATAAAAGAGAACCTATATAGCCATATATAAATCCTTGGGCACTGGCTTTATCTTGTTGATCCGGAAAGGCAACCTCTGGCAAATAGGCATTGTAAAAGACTAAACTACCCCAGAATCCCACGGAGGCCAAAACGGAGAAAACGACCCCAACCCAAACGGTCTCTACACTGTCAAAAAAGAACAAACTCATCACGGAAATTCCACCCAAATAGCAGAAGAATTTCATAAACCCTTTCTTACTTCCTGTGTAATCAGCAATACCAGATAGAATCGGTGAAATAATAGCTACAATCAAAAAAGAAAGAGATAAAGAATATGAATATAGTGCAGTATGGTCCATTTCTTGACCAAAAAACATAAGTTTTTGCCCTGAGGCCCCGGCCACATTCTCAAAATATATTGGAAATATCGCAGAGCTAATTACTAATGAATATACCGAATTAGCCCAATCGTAAAACGCCCAAGCTCTAATGTCTTTTTTTGATCCTTTTTGAAACATTTAATTTTGTTTTGCCGACAATTTAGTGTTTTAATCTTAATTTTGATTTAAACAACAAACACATGAGCGACAAGAAGTCCGTATTGATTCCAGACTATATTAGAAAAACATCTAGAATACTTCAAGTATCATCTAAATATTTAGCGACCAAATATGCGGTCAAACTTTTCTCAACTCCAATAAAATTTAGAATGCCTCGCAACGAGCAATTTTATGTGGATCAATCACAAACTTCATCTTTAGAGGTTCCTACTATAGGAAAAACCCTCAATGTTTTTAAATATGGACAGGGTCCAAAAAAAGCCCTGCTAATTCATGGTTGGTCTGGACGAGGAACTCAATTGGCTCATTTTGCAAAGGCCATAGAGAAAGAATATACTGTCTACAGTTTTGATGGACCTAGCCATGGAAAATCTACAGGAAAAACCACTAATATGAGGGAGTTCATCTATAGCATTGAAGCTCTAGATGCGGCTTATGGACCTTTTGATCTAGGAATAGGTCACTCCTTAGGAGGAATGGCGCTAATTAACGCGAACGCCATGGGGGTTCCATTTAAAAAAATAGTAAGCATCGGAGCTGGAGATACCATCACGGAAATTGCACAAGATTTTGTGGCAAAAATTGAGCTTAAGCCTCTTTACGGTCCTCGTTTGAAGAATCATTTTGATAAAAAATTCAAACAAGACGTAGACGATTTCTCTTCTCACAAAGCAGCAAAAAATGTAAAAATACCTGCCTTAATCGTACATGACAAACAAGATATAGAAGTCTCTGTAAGTTGTGCAGAAAGTATTCGACAAAATTTAGAACATGGCTCCCTTTTAATTACAGAAGGATTGGGTCATACCAAAATTCTAAGAAACAAAGAGCTCATAGCTCAAGTAAAAACATTTATCGATGCGTAACATTTACATTATTCTAATTTTTTTAAGTTCTTCCTTTATGATGACAGCACAAGAGCAACACGAAAACAACAAAAAAGATTCGATCCTTAAAGTGGATAAAACTGCGCAAGAATGGCAAAAAATCTTAAGTCCTGAACAATTCTATGTGCTTAGAGAAAAAGGTACGGAAAGACCTCATAGTGGGGAGTATAATCTGCATTTTGAACAGGGAACATATACCTGTGCGGGATGTGGGGCTGCACTGTTTGAATCTGGAACTAAATTCGACGCGCACTGCGGATGGCCCTCTTTTGACGAGTCCATTGAAGGAGCAGTTACCTACAAAAGAGACACCACTCATGGCATGGTAAGAACGGAAATTCTTTGCAGCTCTTGTGGAGGTCATTTAGGTCATATTTTTGACGATGGACCTACAGAAACAGGAAAGAGGTATTGCGTCAATTCGCTTTCCCTTGGATTTGATAAAAAAAATTAGCCCTTTTAAGGCTGATTGATTAACTTACACCTTTACTAATCACTCAGCCTTTATGACAAGACTAATAACCTCTTTATTTGTTGTTCTTACGCTTTTCCTAACTTCCTGTTCTAAAGAAAAAAAAGCAGAATATACCGCTTTGCAGTTGGAGCAAATTAATCATCCCCATGATGGTGGATTTGTGGGATCTTCCCAGTGCGCAAGTTGTCATGAAACGCAATTTCAAGATTGGACTGGATCAGACCACCAACTTGCCATGCAACTTCCAACGGAAGAGAGTGTATTAGGAGACTTCAACGACAGCTCTGTAACTTTTTATGGGATTACCTCTCGTTTTTTCAAAAAGGGAGACACTTTTATAATTAATACTCAAGGACCGGATGGTGATTATCATGACTACGAGGTTAAATATACCTTTGGATACTTCCCATTACAACAATATTTAGTCGACACTGGTAAAGGTAAACTACAGGTTGTGACTCCTTTTTGGGACTCCAACACTAAGGAAGATGGAGGGCAGAAATGGGAACATATCTATCCTAAAGAATTCATAGATTCTCATGATGAATTACACTGGGGAAGAGAGCTTCAGAATTGGAATTATATGTGTGCTGAATGTCATTCAACCAATGTCAAAAAGAATTTTGACCCCGAAACTTCAAGCTATAATACCACCTGGGATGAAATCAATGTTTCTTGTGAAGCCTGTCATGGCCCAGGAGATCTGCATCTAAAATGGGCGGAGTCCTCAGGGGGTGAACAATTAAAAAACAAAGGATTACTCTTCGACATCATCGATAGAGATTCAGGGTATTTCATTCCAAACCCTGAAGATGGTTCCATTACAAGGTCGGAACCAAAAACCAATCAAATGCAAGTCGAGTATTGCGCAAGATGTCACGCTCGACGTACGCAACTGACCGATGACTATACGTATGGGAAAGTTCTTGAGAACACGCATCAGGTTGCCTTAATAGATCCACCTTTATACCACGAAGATGGAACTACCAATGATGAGGACTATGTTTATGGTTCATTTTTACAATCAAAAATGTATCATCAAGGTGTAAGCTGCAAAGATTGCCACAATGTCCATTCTACAAAATTAAAACTTCCAGGAAAGAACGTCTGTGCACAATGTCATATCCCTGAGCTATACGATACTCCTGATCATAGTAAACACAATTTTGCCGATAACAATCCAGATTGTATTTCTTGTCACATGCCTAAACAGAAAATTATGGTTGTAGATCCGCGTTCAGATCATTCTATGAGGATTCCAAGACCTGATCTTAGTGAGAAAACAGGAAGTTTCAACGCATGTAATAATTGTCATAAAGACAAATCAGTACAATGGGCCGTCCAAGGATTCAAAGAACTTTATGGGAATAAATATGACACGATCGGTCATTATGGTCTCACGCTTCAATCTTTAAGAAAAAATGAACCAGGGGCTCAACTAAAACTTGATGCATTGATGGCTGATCCTGAAATCCCTGAGATTATAAAGGCTACAGCTTATTCGTTGATTGATTATCAAAACAATCCACAAGGTTTGAAATACCTTCAAGAAGGATTAAAGAATTCTAATGCCATAATCCGACGTTCAGCAACCCAGTCGATTGCTAACTTGAGACCCGAACAGCAATTCACTTATGCAAAATCTATGGTGAATGATTCCGTCCTAAGTGTACGATTCGCCAGTTACACCTTTTTGTATAATATTCCTTTAGAAAACTTAAATCCTACAGATCAAGAATTGGTCAAAAAGGTACAGCTCGAATACTTCAAGCAACTCTCTTACTTCCAAGACAGGAGTGCTGGAGAAGCTAATATAGGATCTGCCTACGCTTCCCTAGGTCAAATACAAAGAGCAGAGAAACATTTTCGAAAAGCATTAGAACTCGACAGTCTCAACAGGTTTGCTATGGTAAACTATGCCGATCTAAAAAGACAAGAAAACAAAGACCAACAGGCGGTAATTCTATTGAAAGAAGCCCTAAAAATAGACCCCAATCTAACTTTAGCTTCTCAAGCCCTTGGATTCACCTATATTCGATTAAAGCGAACAGACTTGGCTATGCAAGAATTCAAACAGGCTTATGAGAAAAACCCAACTGATCCCAACGCGGTTTATTATTACGCCATTATGCTCAATGATGCAAAGCAAACTTCAAAAGCAATTACTATTTTAGAAAAAAGTCTTTCAAAAGACCCTTATAATAGTTTGATTTTAAATCTTGCATTTTCCATGTACCGTCAAACGGGTAATAGAGACAAAGCTATTGAAGTTCTCAACACTTTTGTAAGACTTTACCCTAACAATCCTCAATATGAGCAGGCTTTAAATCAGATCTAAGGTGGTTCCTACTGTTTCAAGATACTTTTTTGAAAAGCTCTCCTATACAAATCGCAAAGAACTTATTAAATACTATGCCGGAGCTAAGAAAGAATCTACCCGTGATAAACGACTAGCACTCATTAAAAAACTGTTAGCTAACAAACTGAAATTAGAAGAAAAAAAGCTCTTGAACTGAAGTGTTTTTTGAGTTGTTTCTTCAAGGTGATTATAGTATATTTGTGCCCTAAAATCTCAAGAAACATTATATGTTTAATAATTTAAGTGATAAACTAGATAAGGCCTTACACGTCTTAAAAGGACATGGTAAGATTACAGAAGTTAATGTTGCTGAAACATTAAAAGAAGTTCGTAGAGCTTTACTTGATGCCGATGTTAACTTTAAGATAGCAAAAAACTTCACCAATAGCGTTAAGAAAAAAGCTATCGGTCAGGACGTACTTACTTCCTTAAATCCAAGTCAATTACTGGTTAAAATCGTAAAAGATGAATTAACAGAATTGATGGGTGGTGAAACCGTAGGAGTTGACTTATCTGGAAATCCAACTGTGATTTTGATGGCAGGTTTACAAGGTTCTGGTAAAACAACCTTCTCTGGAAAACTTGCAAATTATCTTAAGAATAAAAAAACCAAACAAGTTCTTTTAGTAGGAGCCGATGTTTATCGTCCTGCTGCAATCAACCAGTTAAAAGTGGTTGGAGAACAGATTGGTGTAGAAGTATATGCTGAAGAAGGGAATAAAAACCCGGTTGAGATCGCTCAAAACGCATTAAAATACGCTAAAGATAACGGTAAGAACACGGTAATTATTGATACCGCAGGTCGTTTAGCTGTTGATGAAGCGCTGATGACGGAAATCTCAAACATCCACAAGGCGGTTAAACCTAACGAAACACTTTTTGTTGTAGATTCTATGACAGGGCAAGATGCAGTGAATACAGCTAAAGCCTTCAATGATCTTCTTAATTTTGATGGAGTTGTACTTACCAAATTAGATGGTGATACACGAGGTGGAGCAGCCTTATCTATTAAGACTGTTGTCAACAAACCAATTAAATTTATTGGTACAGGGGAAAAAATGGAAGCTATTGATGTATTCCACCCAGATCGTATGGCAGATCGTATTCTTGGAATGGGAGATGTTGTTTCCTTAGTAGAAAGAGCTCAAGAGCAATACGACGAAGAACAAGCTAGAAAACTTCAAAAGAAAATTGCAAAGAACCAATTCGGTTTTGATGATTTCTTATCTCAGATTCAACAGATCAAGAAGATGGGTAATATGAAGGACTTAATGGGAATGATTCCTGGTGCCGGAAAAGCTTTAAAGGATGTCGACATTGATGACGATGCCTTCAAGGGAATTGAATCCATCATTCATTCCATGACTCCACTAGAAAGGGAGACTCCGAATGTGATCAACGCGAGCAGGAAGAAACGAATTGCAAAAGGTTCTGGTACAAGTGTCCAAGAAGTAAATCAACTTCTCAAGCAATTCAATCAGATGAGCAAGATGATGAAGATGATGCAAGGAGGCGGTGGCCGACAAATGATGAACATGATGCGCAATATGCGCTAAACTAATAAGGGCAGTTTCTTAAGGGATACTGCCCTCTTTTTTTTCCAACTAATACTCTTATTTCGACATTCAAACATGAAAATCTTAGACGGTAAACTCACTTCAAATCAAATCAAAGAAGAAATCACTCTATCGGTAAAACAAAGAAAAGAGCGTGGGCTTAAAACTCCTCATCTTGCTGCCATTCTTGTGGGAACCGATGGTGCCAGTATGACCTATGTATCAAGTAAAGTAAAGGCCTGTGAAAAAGTTGGTTTTGAATCTACCTTAATAGAACTACCTACTGAAACCACAGAAGAAACTTTACTTTCAAAAATTGAAGAGCTTAATACTTCTGAGGCAATCGACGGGTATATTGTTCAACTTCCCTTGCCTAAACATATTGATGAACAAAAAGTTCTTCTTGCCGTTTCTCCTGAAAAGGACGTAGATGGATTTCACCCTACCAATGTTGGGAAAATGACTCTTGACCTACCAACTTTCCTTCCTGCCACTCCTTATGGGATTATGGAACTTTTAGAGCGTTATCAGGTGGAGACTTCTGGAAAAGAAGTTGTAGTCATCGGAAGATCTCATATAGTAGGAAGACCTATGAGTATTTTGATGAGTCAAAAACGTCCGGCTGGAGATGCAACGGTTACTGTGGCTCACAGTAGAACAAAAAACTTAAAAGAATTATGCCGTGGGGCTGATATCATTGTCGCAGCCTTAGGTATAGCTGAATTTTTAACGGCGGACTACGTCAAAGACGGAGCTGTAATCATTGATGTTGGAATCACTCGAGTTGAAGATAGCTCTAAGGTCAGAGGCTATAGATTAGCTGGAGATGTCAAGTACGATGAAGTCGCTCCTAAGGCATCTTATATCACTCCGGTTCCTGGAGGCGTTGGTCCGATGACCATTGCAATGCTTCTCAAGAACACCTTACAAGCTTGTGAAGAACGAGGTATTTAATCCTCTTCTCTATGAACTTTAGTGAAATCAAAACTAGGGGTACAAATAGAGATATATTCGCAAACAGTATCAAAAGGGTTGGAATATCTAACCCTTATTCCTTTTTCTATTCGAATACTCTCTCCAGGATTAAGGACTATAATCTCCTCGTCGATCTGAATCTGTTTTTTTCCGGAAATAACTAAGGTGTATTCGGCAAACTCCGGACATTGAAAAGGTTCTTTCCATCCAGCAGGTGCTTTCATATGGGCTAAAGAAAATCCATCTTTATCATGGGTTGCTCTACCGAAATGCTCTCCTATATATTTACCATCCTCGGTTGGGACAATAAAGGGTAATTTCTGTAGCGTATACTTTTCTTTAGACATTTGCTGCTTTTAATTTAACCAAACCGTGAAAGCCTTAAATTTAGCAGCCTCTGGAATTTGCTCTAAACTCAATTCTCCTGGTCTTAAGGATTTAATACCTAATTCTTTCTGATCAATTACCATAGTGGCATTAAGTTCATCGATAAACAAAGTCGCTGAAGTAAAACTTTTCTCCACTCTATTGATGGTTAAATTCAGATTTACATCTTCGAATTTAGATCCAATACCAACTCCATCGCTCGTCATATACTTAGGTGAATATACCTCAACTCTCTTGATTAAAGAAGTAGAATCTAAAGGTTGATCGGCTACAAGAGTCATCAAATGCTCTCCTTCTAGAGAATAAACCAAATATTGATCTTCTCCTTGTACCATAGAACCTCTTAAGCCTAGTTCTCCTTCGCTTAAACGACTAACTAAAGAATCGGATGAAAATATATCCTCTAAGTCCTGAACCTCAGTTAGTTCATTTACAGGACCCACTTGTCCTTTCTTGATTAAATACTCACTATTGTTTGAGCAGCTCATCAGGCCAAGCCCAATAAATAAAACTCCAAGTACTCTAGAAATCATTCTCATTAAGGTCTAAATTTTTCAAACGTAAAATTAGAAGAAACTTTGGATAATCAAAAGGAATCCCAATGAATAAAAGAAAATAGGCTTTTTTTTTATCAAGGATTAAACTTGTCGTAACTTTGCAAAATAATATAGAAATATGAACAGCGAAACGAAGTCACTCATAGATAAAGGCTTAAGCCTTCCTTTAATGGAAGCATTTTACACCATTCAAGGAGAAGGTTCACATACGGGAAAGGCAGCCTATTTCATTAGAATAGGTGGTTGTGATGTGGGATGTCATTGGTGTGATGTCAAGGAAAGTTGGGATTCAAAAACTCATCCCCCTACACTTACAGAAAGTATTGTTATTGAAGCAGCTAAACTGGCTAAAACTGTTGTAGTTACAGGAGGGGAACCTTCCATGTGGCAATTAGACTATTTATGTGATCAATTACATGAAAAGGGAATCAAGGTGCATATAGAGACTTCTGGGGCTTATGAGCTTACAGGAACTTGGGACTGGATCTGTCTTTCTCCTAAAAAGACAAAACTCCCAGTGGACTCAATCTATCCTAAAGCAGATGAATTGAAAATGATCATTCACAATAAAAGTGATTTTAAATTTGCTGAAGAACAGGCCGCTAAAGTTGGACCTAATTGTCTCTTGTACCTTCAACCTGAATGGTCTAAGAAAGAAAAAGTCACTCCAGAAATTATTGACTACGTCATGAAGCATCCCAAATGGAACATTTCATTACAAACTCATAAATACTTAAATATCCCTTAGCTAAGGGATATTTTTTGTTCGGCTAATTTGTAGATATCATTAAACTGCTCTTCTTTAGATTTATGAGAGTTATCATAAAGAATTGCATCCTGAGCTTGAACTAAAGGAGAATCCTCTCGTGTACTATCGATGCGATCTCTCTCCTCGACATTGTGAAGAACCTCAGCAAAACTAACATCCTCCCCCTTATCTTTAATCTCATCAAAACGACGCTGCGCTCTAGTTTCTGCTGATGCTGTCATGTATATTTTGAGCTCTGCATTAGGAAAGACAACAGTACCGATATCTCTACCGTCCATTACCACACCCTTATTCTCTCCCATCTTTTGTTGGGCTGAAACTAATTTCTTTCTAACTTCAGACACTGCCGCTACAATACTCACATTAGAAGAAACATCCATTTGTCTTATCTGATCTTCAACATTTATTCCATTCAAATATAATTCGGCAAATCCACGCTTAGGATTGAACACAAAACTAAGCTGAATTTCGTCTAATTGATCAATCAAGCTCTTCTGATCTAAGACCCCTACTTCAAGCAAGTCTTTCTGCATAGCATAAAGGGTAACTCCTCTATACATCGCACCAGTATCTACATAGATATACCCTAATTTTTCGGCTAACTGTTTAGCCAATGTACTCTTCCCTGTCGACGAAAAACCGTCTATAGCAATTGTAATTTTCCCCATGTGGCAAAGGTAATCATATTTGATAAAATTTGAGAAATTGACTAAAATTCTTTGCTCTTTTTATAATTGCTTATCACGGACTTTTGAAGTATCTTTGTCCTTTAAAATAAACTTTTTCATGATACAAATTACGTTACCAGATGGTAGTATTAGAGAGTACGAAAAAAACGTTACTCCTATGGATGTTGCAAAAAGCATCAGTGAAGGATTTGCTAGAAATGTTATTTCAGCAAAGTTCAATGGTTTAACTATTGAAACCGTTACACCACTTACCACCGACGGAAACTTAATCTTATATACCTTCAATGATGAGGAGGGTAAGAAAGCATTTTGGCATTCATCAGCGCATATACTTGCTCAAGCCATTCAAGATCTTTATCCTGGTTCTAAGTTGACTATTGGTCCTGCTATTGATAATGGATTTTATTATGATGTGGACTTTGGTGAGAACCATGTGTCTGAAAAGGATTTCCCTAATATTGAGAAAAGATTTTTAGAAATCGCAAGAGGTAAATTCGACTTTAAGATGCGTGAAGTGTCTAAAGCCGATGCGCTTGAAAAATATAAAGAAGAAGGAAACCAATACAAGGTCGAATTGATTGAAAACCTTACCGATGGTGACATTACATTCTGTGACCACGATACCTTTACTGACTTGTGTCGTGGAGGGCATATTCCTAATACAGGAATCGTGAAAGCGGTAAAAGTAATGAGTGCTGCAGGGGCGTATTGGAGAGGAGACGAGAACAATACTCAACTTACTCGTATTTACGGGATTTCATTCCCTAAGCAAAAAATGCTTAAGGAGTATCTTGAAATGCTTGAAGAAGCAAAGCAAAGAGATCACCGTAAACTAGGTAAAGAGCTAGAGTTATTTACCTTCTCTTCAAAAGTAGGTCAAGGACTTCCTTTATGGCTTCCAAAAGGAGCTGCCTTGAGAGGACGTTTAGAAGATTTTCTGAAGAAAGCTCAGAAAAAAGCAGGTTATGAGATGGTCATGACTCCACATATTGGACAGAAAGAACTTTATGTTACTTCGGGTCATTATGCGAAATATGGAGAAGACAGTTTTCAGCCGATCAAAACTCCTAAGCAAGATGAAGAGTTCTTATTAAAGCCTATGAACTGTCCACATCACTGTGAAGTTTATAATGCAAAACCTTACTCATATAAAGATCTTCCTAAGCGATTTGCTGAATTCGGTACGGTATATCGTTATGAACAGTCAGGGGAATTACACGGACTGACTCGTGTAAGAGGATTTACACAAGATGATGCGCATATATTCTGTACTCCAGAACAATTGGATGAAGAATTCAAAAATGTAATAGACTTAACGCTATATGTTTTGAAATCTTTAGGCTTCGAAGACTATACTGCTCAAGTATCGATTCGAGATAAATCCAATATGGAGAAATACATCGGAACGGAAGAAAACTGGGATCGCGCAGAAAATGCGATTATCAATGCAGCAAAGGATAAAGGACTTAATTATATCATTGAAGAAGGTGAAGCTGCTTTTTATGGCCCTAAACTAGACTTCATGGTAAAAGATGCCTTAGGAAGAAGTTGGCAACTTGGAACCATTCAGGTAGACTATAATCTTCCGGAAAGATTTGAACTAACTTACAAAGGTTCAGACAACAAACTACACCGACCAGTAATGATACATAGAGCCCCATTCGGTTCTATGGAACGTTTTATTGCAGTTTTACTTGAACACACAGGTGGGAATTTCCCTCTTTGGTTAACTCCAGAGCAAGTTATTATCCTGCCTATCAGTGACAAATATCAAAAATATGCGGAAAATGTTTTAGAATTGCTAGAAAATGCCGAAATTCGCACCTTGTTAGACGACCGTTCTGAAAAGACAGGTCGAAAAATCCGAGATGCCGAAGTAAGTAAGATACCATTTATGGTCATCGTTGGTGAAAAAGAAGCCGAAGAAGGCACTGTTTCAGTACGACGTCACGGTCAAGGAGATTTAGGAACATTTAGCTTCGAAGAGTTTAAAAACTTAGTCAAAGAAGCTGAATTAGAAACCTTCCAACAATTTTAGAGTTTAATTATTTCTGCCTTAGCAGAAAACAAAATTTTTGAGTCATAGCAATAAGAAGAAAAAAATCAAGAAGAGGTCCTGGAAGAGTGATCAAAGAAGATCAACACAGAATCAACTTAAAGATTACAGCACCAGAAGTACGTCTAGTAGGTGAAAATGTAGATGTTGCAGTTTACCCAACGCGTAAAGCATTAGAGCTCGCCAGAGCACAAGAATTGGATTTAGTAGAAATTTCGCCTAATGCAGTTCCTCCGGTATGTAAAATTATTGATTACAAGAAATTCTTGTATGAACAAAAAAAACGCGATAAAGCTCTTAAGTCAAAAGCGACTAAGGTAGTAGTAAAAGAAATCAGATTTGGTCCACAAACTGATGAGCACGATTATGAGTTCAAGAAAAAACACGCCATTAAATTCCTTCAAGATGGAGCGAAACTTAAAGCATATGTGTTTTTTAAAGGACGTTCAATCATCTTTAAGGATCAAGGACAGATCTTATTGTTGCGTTTGGCACAAGATTTGGAAGAGTACGGAAAGGTAGAACAAATGCCTAAACTCGAAGGAAAGAGAATGATTATGTTTATTGCTGCTAAGAAGTAATAAATTATTGAAGATAATAAGCAAGAAAAAAAACGAATAGAAAATGCCTAAAATGAAAACCAAGTCTAGTGCTAAGAAGCGTTTCAAGCTTACCGGTACTGGAAAGATTAAAAGAAAGCACGCTTTTAAGAGTCATATTTTGACTAAGAAAAGTAAAAAACGTAAGCTTAAATTGACTCATGACGGATTAGTTCACAAGTCAGATGAAGCAAGCATCAAGCAACAGTTAAGACTTAAGTAATTAAATCTTAACCTGCAAAAAGGGAATTAATATAAACCATGGAGTAGTGCAAAATTTACCAAGTAGTCTTTAAGACTCGCCTACTACAAAAACAATTAGAATTATGCCTAGATCAGTAAATTCAGTTGCTTCAAGAGCTCGAAGAAAAAAGATATTGAAGCAAGCAAAAGGTTACTTCGGACGTCGTAAAAACGTTTATACAGTAGCAAAAAATGCGGTTGAGAAAGCAATGAGCTATTCTTACAGAGACCGTAAAAACAAAAAGAGAACTTTCCGTGCACTATGGATCACGCGTATTAACGCAGGAGCTAGAATTCATGGAATGTCTTATTCACAGTTTATGGGGAAAGTTAAAGCTAATAACATCGAGTTAAACCGTAAGGTACTTGCTGATTTAGCGATGAATCACCCAGAAGCTTTTAAGGCTATCGTTGATAAAGTAAAATAAACATATTATTTAATATTCTTGCTTATAAAACCTCACTTCGGTGAGGTTTTTTTATGCATAAAAACTAAGCTATACCTCCCTATAAGTTGGTATTTTTATGCAGAGTCTTAAAATTATCTTAAAAAAAAGTTTGAGGTTAATCAAATAATACTATGTTTGAAAAACATTTAACCTTTTTGATGAAAATCAAGAATATTTTGAAAAAGAAGAGCGATTACATGTAAATGTAATCGCTCTATCTGTTTTTATTTGAAAATATGTTAGAGAACGTCTCCTAGCTCTTTTAGTTTTTCTGTATTCTCTGCTAGTTTAAGCTCTTCAATTATTTTATGGATATCACCATTAATTACATTTTGCAAATCATATAGGGTTAAGCCAATACGATGTTCAGTAACCCTTCCTTGAGGATAGTTATACGTTCTGATCTTTGCAGATCGATCCCCAGAAGAAACTAATGAATTACGCTTAGCAGCATCTGCAGCTAATTTCTTTTCCAACTCCATTTCGTATAAACGAGAACGAAGCACTTTCATCGCTTTATCCTTGTTTTTATGCTGTGACTTCTGATCCTGACACTGAGCTACCAAACCTGTTGGTATATGCGTTAAACGAACTGCAGAATAGGTTGTATTCACAGATTGACCTCCTGGTCCAGAAGAACAGAAATAATCAACTCTTACATCAGACATATTAAGTTCTACATCAAACTCTTCCGCTTCCGGCAAAACCATAACTGTAGCGGCAGAAGTATGAACACGTCCTTGAGTCTCCGTTTGAGGTACTCGTTGTACACGGTGTACTCCAGACTCAAATTTCATATCTCCATAGACGTCAGCCCCCGTAATAGAAAATATAATTTCTTTAAAACCACCTGAGGTACCTTCACTATAATCCTCTACATCGGTCTTCCATCCTTTATCGGCACAAAACTTCGTATACATTCTATACAAATCACCAGCAAATATACTTGCCTCATCCCCACCGGTACCAGCACGAATTTCCACAATAACATTCTTAGCATCTTCAGGATCCTTAGGTATAAGCATAAACTTGATCTCCTCTTCTAATTGAGGTATACGATCATTAGCTTCATCCATTTCCATCTTTGCCATTTCTGACATCTCCTTATCAGAACCATCTGAGATGATTTCTTTTGCTTCTTCAATATTGGCTAACAAAGATTCATATTCCTTAGCAAGTTCCATTACGGCAGCTAAATCCTTATACTCCTTATTAATCTTAACGTAGCGTTTCTGATCAGAGATGATATCCGGTTGAATGATCAAATCCGAAACCTCATCGTAACGCTGCTTTATTATTCTTAATTTATCTAACATAGACTTAAATTCTCTTCAAAATGCAAATTTACAAATTTAATACACAAATTCTCCCTTATCAGAGATTATCGTCAACTTCTTATCTTCTGAAGCTTCTACCCTACCAATAATCTGAGCTTCAACTCCGAAAGATTTAGAAATTTCAATAATTTGAGCTGCGGATTTTTCATTCACATAAAGCTCCATTCTATGCCCCATATTAAAGACTTGATACATTTCCTTCCAATCCGTTCCTGACTCCTCTTGAATCAACTTAAACAAAGGAGGAACCTCAAATAAATTATCCTTAATAACATGCACCTTATCAACAAAGTGCAAAACCTTAGTCTGAGCACCTCCTGAACAATGAACCATTCCATGAATCTCAGCTCTATCCATTTGATTAAAAATAGCTTGAATGATCGGTGCATAAGTTCTCGTTGGAGAAAGTACCAATTTACCCGCATCCAGTGGACTTCCTTCTACCCTATCCTCAAGTTTTTTAGAACCTGAATAAACTAGATCTTCTGGAACTTCAGAGTCAAAACTTTCTGGAAATTCTTTCATTAAGTCCTTAGAGAACACATCATGTCTTGCAGAGGTAAGGCCATTTGACCCCATTCCTCCATTATACTGTTTTTCATAAGTAGCTTGACCGTAAGAGGCTAAACCTACAATTACATCTCCCGCTTTAATATTAGCATTATCAATTACCTGATCTCTTCTCATACGAGCGGTAACTGTAGAATCAACAATAATGGTTCTAACCAAATCTCCCACATCAGCGGTCTCTCCTCCGGTAGAACGAATTGTAACTCCATGGGAAGCTAAATCTTCAATCAACTCTTCAGTACCTTCAATGATGGCTTTGATAACCGCTCCAGGTATTTTATTTTTATTACGGCCGATGGTGGAAGACAATAAAATATTATCTGTGGCCCCCACACATAATAAATCATCTATATTCATGATCAAGGCATCCTGAGCAATCCCCTTCCATACGGAAAGGTCTCCCGTTTGCTTCCAATACATATAGGCTAGAGAAGACTTAGTTCCAGCTCCATCAGCATGCATTACTAAACAATACTCTTGATCCCCAGTTAAAGAATCTTCAATAATTTTACAAAATGCTTGAGGGTATAATCCCTTATCAACATTTTTGATAGCAGCGTGTACATCTTCTTTAGAAGCCGAAACTCCACGTCCGCTATATCTTTGACTAATTTCTGAACTCATGCTTAAAATTTGTATGGGTAAAAGTAAGTAAATCCTTTATCGTGTGAACAATAATTCACGATATTTTGTCAGTGGCCAAAGCTCATCGTCAATCATCAACTCCAATTCATCACAATGCTTGCGTATCACCTCAAAATATGGTTTAACATCATGACAATAGGCCTGAGCTTTATCAGTTATATCTTCAAATGAATTTGCTCTATTTCTAGACTTCTTCATTGCACTTACACTTTCATTAATTTCTGTTAAGTGTTGACTTATTTCTTTTATCAATTGTATTCTACCTTCTGCTAAAGTTTCAAAATTCTCGCCAAAAACCTTTTGTAAGCCCGAGACATTTTCAAGTAAGGTGTTTTGGTAACGAATCGCTGTTGGAACAACGTGATTCAATGCCACATCCCCCAAGACTCTTCCTTCTATTTGAATATGTTTTGAATAAGCTTGCATTTCGATATCATAGCGCGCTAAGATCTCAACCCCATTCATGACCCCCATCTCTTCATAAAGATCAATGGTTCTCTTGGATTTCTTAACCTTTAAGGCATCAGGAGTATTGCTATTATTAGACAAACCTCTTTTTACAGCCCTATCAATCCAGTCTTGTGAATAACCATTCCCTTCAAAAAGTATTTCCTTAGCTTCCTTAATATACTCACGAAGTACATTGAAGATAGCCTCGTCTTTTTTCAGACCCTTTTTATCTACTAAAACATCAACCTCCTTTTTAAAGTCTTTAAGTTGTTTAGCAACTATAGTATTTAATATAGTCATTGGATCAGCACAATTTGCCTTTGATCCAACAGCGCGATACTCAAATTTATTCCCTGTAAAAGCAAAGGGAGAAGTTCTATTTCTATCGGTATTATCCAATAAGATTTCTGGAATCTTTCCAACTACATTCAGTTTCAAATCTGTCTTTTCCTGAGGCGAAAGTTTACCTGTAGTTACAGATTGAAGTTCTTCTAAAACTGCTGTGAGCTGCTCCCCTACAAAAACGGACATTACATTAGGTGGAGCCTCATTCGCTCCTAAACGCATATCATTAGAGGCAGAAGCCACACCGGCTCTCATCAGTTCCTCGTAATTCCTCACTGCCTTAATGGTATTGATAAAAAAGGTCAAAAACTGTAAGTTTCTCATCGGAGTCTTACCAGGGCTTAATAAATTAATTCCTGTGTCTGTCTTCAAAGACCAGTTATTATGCTTCCCTGAACCGTTAACACCTTCAAAAGGTTTTTCATGAAAAAGCACCTTAAAATTATGTTTAAACGCCACTTTTCCCATTAAATCCATCAATAAGGCATTATGATCCACAGATAAATTAGTTTCTTCATAAACAGGAGCTAATTCAAATTGATTGGGCGCAACCTCATTATGTCTGGTTTTGACTGGAATACCCAACCATAAACATTCTTGTTCCAGCTCTTTCATGAAAGAAAGCGCTCTGTTGGGTATAGATCCGAAATAGTGATCATCCAACTGCTGTCCTTTAGCCGCAGAATGTCCTAGCAGCGTCCTTCCTGTAAGTACTATATCGGGCCTAGAATCAGCTAAAGAGCGATCTATCAAAAAGTATTCTTGCTCCCAACCAAGTGATGCACTAACCTTCTTAATGTTCTTATCAAAATATTTTGCCACTGCGGTGGCTTGCTTATCCACAGCATTCAAGGCCCTTAACAAAGGTGTTTTATAATCCAAAGCCTCTCCTGTGTAAGAAACAAACACCGTCGGAATACAAAGTGTCTCTCCATAAACAAATGCTGGCGAGGTTGGATCCCAAGCTGTATACCCCCTAGCTTCAAAAGTATTACGGATTCCACCATGAGGAAAACTAGAAGCATCTGGTTCTTGCTGAACTAAAGAGGCTCCAGAAAACTTTTCAATTCCTTGACCATCTTTATCTAAATCAAAAAAGGAATCATGCTTTTCTGCCGTAGAACCCGTCAAGGGCTGAAACCAATGGCTATAATGAGTTACCCCAAGGGATTTAGCCCAGTTTTTCATTGCCGAAGCTACTTGATTCGCAATGTTTCTATCAATTTTGCTTCCTTTCTCAGAGGCGTCTTTTACTCCCTGAAACGCCTCTTCACTCATATAGTTTCGCATAGAACGGTCGTTAAACACATTCTTAGCAAACTCTTCAGTAGAAACGCTTTTATATTCTATATTATTAACTGAAGTCCTATTCATAGATTCCTTCACTGCTTCAAATCTCAATGTTGACATAATTCGGTAAAATTTGATAATTTTTACAAATATATAATTAATAGACTAAATAAAAACAGAAAAACCATATACCCCCTATTTTTTTGGGGGTGATTTTGATATGTTGATAATTCTGTTAAAAAGTACCCTAGTTTTTCACACCTATTTGGAATATTTATATAAATTTGTCACAGTAAAAAGCCTTAACATTATTACTATGAGCAAAATCAAATTAGAGTATATCTGGCTAGACGGTTATACTCCGACACAAAACATGAGAAGTAAAACTAAAGTGGAAGATCATGATGATTTTCAAGGAACTTTAGAGGAAATTGGTGATTGGTCTTTCGATGGATCTTCAACCCAACAAGCAGAGGGAGGAGCATCAGACTGTATCCTTAGACCTGTTTCTATATATCCAGACCCAGACCGTAAAAACGGATGGTTAGTGATGTGTGAAGTATATAATTCAGACGGGACTCCTCATGAATCTAATGCAAGAGCAACAATCGAGGATGACGACAATGACTTCTGGTTTGGTTTTGAGCAAGAGTATTTTATCATGGATACTAAAACTGGTCTTCCTTTAGGATTCCCTATCGGTGGTTATCCTGGACCTCAAGGAATGTATTACTGTTCTGTAGGTGGAAAAAACACTTGGGGACGTGATGTGGTTGAAATACATGCAGATATGTGTATTGAAGCTGGTTTGAACTTCGAAGGAATCAACCAAGAAGTAGCACCAGGACAATGGGAATATCAAATTTTTGCTAAAGGTGCAAAAACTGCGGGAGACGAAATATGGATCGCTAGATACCTTATGGATCGTTTAACTGAAAAATACCACTATTATATAGAATACCACCCGAAACCAGTTAAAGGAGACTGGAATGGATCAGGTATGCACGCCAATTTCTCTGACTCAGTTCTTAGAACTTGTGGGTCAAAAGAAATCTATGCTGAAATCTGTGAAGCTTTCCGTCCAGTAACTGAGGAACATATTGCAGTTTACGGAGAATTTAACGACGAACGTTTAACAGGACTTCACGAAACAGCTCACGTATCCGACTTCTCTTGGGGAGTATCCGATAGAGGTGCTTCTATCAGAATTCCAATTATGACTGTAGAGAAAGGTTATAAAGGATGGTTAGAAGACCGTCGTCCAGCATCAAATGGAGATCCATACAAGATTGCTGCCCGTATCATTAAAACGGTTAAACCTGTAAGCGCAAAGTATAAGAAATAATTATAAGCGGTTATTCATATAAAAGGCCTGATTACTTTATGTAGTCAGGCTTTTTCTTTTCTATATCGTTGAGAAAATAAAAATCACATAAGCCCCAAGAAGAATAAGCCCTTCTTTCCATGCTAAAGATCTTCTATTAGGAGCATAGATCAAAGGTAAAATTGCAAGAGCAAAACCAAGCATCCAAATCAAATCATTAGAAAGCAGATGAGTATCTCCAACACGTATTGGAGTGATCATTGAGGTCAAGCCCAAAACCGCAAATATATTAAAGATATTAGACCCAATAAGATTCCCTAAAGAGATTGCTTTTTCCTTTCTCATCACCGCAATTACAGACGCCGCAAGTTCAGGTATGCTAGTTCCTATAGAAACAATGGTAATCCCAATAACCCTTTCACTTACACCAAATTTCACAGCTAAATCCACAGAACCAGAAATCAACAGCTCAGATCCAGCCCACAATCCTAAACCACCTAAGCTAAGAAAAAACAAAGTCCAAGCCCAAGATTTACCTATATCCAAATCTACTTCCTCCTCTTCATCTGACAAATGATCCAAGGCATATAATTTTGATCTTTTATAATATTTTAGATATAGAAACAAATAGAGGATCAGCATCAAAAACAAAATACTTCCTTCATATTGATCTAATAGCCCGTCAAAATAGATAAAGAGAAATAACATCACAGAAGCAAGCATCATTACTGGCCAATCTATCCTAGCAAAAGACTTTCCAATCTCTAGGCGTGTTAACAAAAGTGTTATACCAAGAACAAAGCCTAGATTAGCTATATTAGATCCCACCACATTACCAAGAGCGATATCCGCATGATCGTTTAGGGCAGACTGAACACTAACGATAAGCTCAGGTGCTGATGTGGCAAAGGATACTACAGTCATCCCAATTACCGCCTTAGGAATAGACAATTTCAGGGACATTGAAACAGCACCTTTTAACAAGAACTCCCCTCCCACTACAAGAATTACTAAACCTAAAACAATATATACAAACTCCATAAATAGATCTTAAAAGCGGTAAAGATACATCATTTTACAATGTTAATGAACGTTAAAAAATCAACCTTAACTATAAAAATAGTTGTACAACTACAAAAATAGTTATAAGTTAGCATCAATAACAAATACAATATGAACAAATTAACCAACAAAGAAGAACAAATCATGCAGGTTTTATGGAAGTTAAAAGCTGCTTTTGTAAAAGAAATTGTTCAAGAGTTACCCGAGCCTAAGCCGCATTACAATACGGTTTCTACCACCATTAGAAAAATGGAAACTAAAGGCTATATCAAACACAAGGACTTCGGGAGTACCTACCAATACCTACCTGCCATAGCTCAAGATGATTATCGTAGCTCTACAGTAAGTACTACACTGAAGAATTATTTTGACAACTCCTATAAAGAAATGGTGAGTCATTTTGCTCAAGAGGAAAAGATCTCTGTCAAAGAACTCAAGGAAATCATTAAAATGATCGAATCTAAATAATCAGGCATGCTAGAGTATATACAACAAAATATTATCTGGTCAGGTTTTTTCTATCTTAGTTATCGTTTATTCTTGTCTAAAACCGGCCTTTATCGACACAACAGGATTTATCTGATACTCGCCATGATCCTCTCTACAGTGCTTCCATTTATTAAATGGACCAAGCTGGTCTACATTCCATTCACTTCTGAGACTCAAAGTTCAGTACTTCCGGCACTCTCCGAAATTAATGAAATCACAAACACTTGGAATATTCCCTTACTTATTTATGGTCTGATTCTTTGCACTCTACTTATATGGACTATAATTAAACTTTCATCTCTGGTTAAACTCATTAATACGTCAAATCTAAAGGCGAAATTCAGACTTAGCACTAGAATAAGCGCCAGTCTCAAACTGAATTCTAAAGAAATACCTGCTTTCAGTTATTGGAATAACATAATACTCTCAGAATTTGATTTTAACTCAAAAAGACAAGAGTATATAATACAGCATGAACTTGCACATGTAAAACAACTTCACAGTATAGATACGACTCTAGCAATTTTGTTTACGCTTATTAATTGGTTCAACCCAATTGCCTACTTATTGAAAAGACAGCTCATAGACAATCTAGAATACTTAGCAGATCAAAGTGTCTTGGAAGAAAAAGAGAATTCACAAGTTAAAAATTACCAATACGAACTTTTGAAGTATGCACAATCAAGTCAGCAGTTTAATCTAACAGGCTTCGCAGCGGGAAGCATCAAAAAAAGAATAGAACATATTAACCTTAAAAATAACAATCCTATGTACAAAATTAAATATACACTGATACTCTCTTTAGCAGTAGCTCTATTTGCTAAAGTCAATGTTCAAACTTCATATGCGCAAGAAAAGCAAGCTTTCCTACAAGAAAGACATGAAGTTAAAATGGAATTAATCACAAAAACCTTCACTAAAGAACAATTAAACGAAGTAGTATCAAGAATGGCTAAAGAAGGCCTAACTTTGAAATATTCAGGTTTAAAATATAATAGTGATAAGGAAATTATAAAAATCTCTATCTCCGCACAATATAAAGACAATAAAGGGTCATCATCTTGGTCAAGCTCAAAAGGAATCCCAAATATTTCTGTGGGTTATGATAATGACATGCCGATTGTGAGTTCTAGTTATGCTAAACCACAAATTTTTGAAGTTGCTCCATCTACTGAAGCAGTTGCCGTATTTATAGATGAAAATGGAGAGAAAACAACAGTCAAAACGACTGGGACTCAACAATGGACCTCTAAGGACGGAAAACACATTGTAGTCGAAGTAGATTCAGATGAAGATGTTCTTCACAGCACTAGTGCTAATGTCTGGGTAAGCAAGGACACCTTACACGAAACAAAGACTATTCAAGTAATAGAAATTGACGAGGAAGGAAAGCCAGTAGCTCCAAAAACAACTAAAATGATCAAAATCATTGAAGTTGAAGAAGACGGAGCAGCAGCTCCTGTTGGAAGTAAAATTCAAATCAAAACCTCAGACTCAAAAGCAAAACCTTTATACATCTTGGACGGAAAGGAAATTACCTCCAAAGAAATGGAACATATAATAACTGAAAACATAGAAAGCATAGAAGTTCTAAAAGGAGAAAAAGCTGCCAAAGAATATGGAGACAAAGGCAAGAATGGAGTTATTTTAATTTCTACAAAAGACTAAAACCTCCATTAAAAATATTAAAAAGCCCATCTTTAGATGGGCTTTTTGTTTTAACTTTGTTAGAAACAAAAGCACATGAAAAAAGCATTTTTTAAGTCTTTAGCAAAAATCAACAAGTCTATATTTCCATCATATGGAAGGAAACAACTAGACATGAGTCAAGCTTCAAAATTACAAATGGCCATCATCGGCTATCGCTGGTATGTAACCAAAAATGCCTTGTAAACACGCTCTAAATTTCTTAACTTTAATAAAACAACTATAGATATGGATACTCAAAAACACGTTTTAGTGTACACTGCCGACTCTGAGTTCATGGCTCAAAGAATCAATCAAAATTTAGCAGAGGAAAACATCGCTGCTTTATTAAAAGACAAGTACGCAACTGACCTTAATGATGTTATCTTAGGAGGCCAGCCCGCCTCTGTAGACATCTTCGTTTACGAAGCAGACAACGATAAAGCAATTGCAATTATCAAAGAAATTATAAATTCATAATTTTTTC
The DNA here is from genome assembly GCA_049607205.1 of Flavobacteriaceae bacterium. Lineage (GTDB taxonomy): Bacteria > Bacteroidota > Bacteroidia > Flavobacteriales > Flavobacteriaceae > JBELHR01. The sequence goes on from JBMYWH010000003.1 coordinate 25,727, forward strand.
GTTTTTTTCTTTTTTAATTAAAGAATCAGTAGTATATTTGCACCCGCAAAAGGCCTCGTAGCATAACTGAATAGTGCACTTGATTACGGCTCAAGAGGTTGCAGGTTTGAATCCTGCCGAGGTCACAAGAGAGCAAAACCGATAAAGGAAACTTTATCGGTTTTTTTATGCCCAAAACCGAGCTCAAGCTTGCTTGAAAGTGAAGGTTTTGGGTATAAAAAAACCATATGCGTGAGCATATAAGTTTTGCTTTCGGAATTTTGATAAATGAGGATATCCAATCCTGTCCTATCTATATCTCATGAAATACTTGACCATACAAAACCCATCCGTGAGCATATAGGTTTGGCTTTCGGAATTTTGATAAATGAGGATATCCAATCCTACCCTACCTATACCAACTTACCTCAACAAAACACAAAGCTTTCAAATTAAGGTTTTAGCAATAAAAAAACATCACTCCCTAAATTCAAAATCATAAAACAACTAGAAATACTTTATATTTGGTTATCATGTTATTAACCATAGCTTATGGCTGCGTTGTTTATAGCCACACCAAAATCTAACTGTCAAAATGAGAATCTTCCTAACTATATTACTTATAAGCCTTATTTCATGTAAACCCGAAATTGATCAAAATTATGATCTATTATATTCGGATGTTATTCAACAATTTGTCTCGATGAAAGAGAATATTGCGAGTCGGCAGTATACTTACCGCAATATAGATGTAATAAGTGCATATAAACAGAATCCATTTCCAATCCCTTATATCGCTCACACAATTGATTTGGATACTTTTTTACTTTTAAAGAAAGGTTCTCATTATCCATATAGGAAATTAATATCAAAGTTTCCTCAATTGGAAACTTGGGAGAGTAAACCTAAACCCATTCATTTTACAATTAAAAATGTTTATTTCGATTCAATTAAATTGGACTTTAAAAAAGTGGTTCCAAACAAGTACAACTCAGTTCCTACAAGTACAATGTTTATTACAAAACCACAAATACATCAAGATTCAATAATCTTTCTAATGGCTTCTAAACCTGGATTCCTTTTTGCACCTAATGTCTATGTATGTAAAGGGTTGAAAGGCTCAAACAAAGTTGATGTTATCGATCCAAAAGTTTGGTAACTCACCTTTATGTAAAGTCAAATAAAATACATGCATTAGCATAAAGGTTTTGCTTTCGGAATTTTGATAAAACAGGATATGTAATCCTGTCCTACCTATACCAACCCCTCCCTCTATTAACCATTCCTCAATCTCATTTTATTCTTGACTGAGTTTCGCATTTTGATATCCTGAGCTTGTTAAATTCGCTTTTTTTAAGATCTAACTCAAGGATAAATTTTTACTGATTGTAGTTTAAACCTGATTTTGAATTCGTTTGAAAATTATCGATATTCACCTGAAAAATAAACCTATGTCCAGAATACCCCTAGTTCTCTTGGCACTTATCATTTTTAGTTGCACAAGTGAATCCAAAACAATTGAAGAACAACGCTGGGAACAGCATGCCGCAAACACAGAAATCATAAGAGACGACTTCGGTGTACCACACATCTATGGTAAATCCGATGCCGATGCGGTTTTTGGCTTACTCTATGCCCAATGCGAGGATGATTTCAACCGTGTAGAGCGCAATTATATTTGGGCCATTGGACGTCTGGCAGAAGTTGAAGGCGAATCCGCTTTATACAGTGATTTAAGGGCCAATCTTTACATGACTACTGAAGAAGCAATCGAAAATTACAACCAATCACCTCAGTGGTTACAGGAACTATGCGTGGCTTTTGCCGACGGGGTAAATTACTACCTAGAGACGCATCCCGAAGTAAAACCAAAACTTATCACACACTTTGAACCTTGGATGCCGATGTACTTCAGCGAAGGGTCTATTGGTGGAGATATCGAACGAGTATCCACTAAAAAAATCAAAGATTTTTACGATAAAAGCGCAACATCCCTTGCGGTAAATGATGGTTTAATCAGACTGAAAGACGATGAGCCGAGAGGATCCAATGGATTCGCTATTGCTGGACAAAAAACTAAGTCAGGAAATGCCATGTTACTAATCAACCCACATACCTCTTTCTTTTTCCGTGGTGAAGTACATGTTGTAAGTGAAGAAGGATTAAACGCTTATGGAGCGGTAACTTGGGGACAGTTTTTCGTCTACCAAGGTTTCAATGAAAAAACAGGGTGGATGCATACCTCAACAGGAACAGATATTATCGATGAATTTGAGGAAAGCATTCACAAACAAAACTCAAAAACTACATACCGTTATGGAGATCGGTACAAAGCAATGGATTCCATTGCAGTAAATCTCAAGTACAAAGATGGTGAAGACCTGAAGGAAAGACAATTTATGACCTATCGAACCCATCATGGACCGATTACTCATGCCAATGGAGACAAATGGGTCAGCACCGCCCTAATGTGGAGCCCTATAAAGGCTCTGGAACAATCTTTTACGAGAACAAAACAATCCAATCACGAGGAATTTTATAAGATGATGGATATCAGAACCAATTCCTCTAACAATACTGTCTATGCAGATGCAGACGGTACTATAGCTTATTACCACGGAAACTTCATTCCGAAGAGGGATGTCAAGTATGACTATACTAAACCTGTCGATGGGAGTAATCCAGAAACCGACTGGCAAGGTCTACACCCTCTTAAGGACAATATACTCGTTTTGAACCCACCCAATGGTTGGATACAGAACTGTAATTCAACGCCATTTACCAGTGCCTTGCAATACAGCCCGAAACCAGAAGATTACCCGAACTATATGACTTCTTTTCCCGAAAACTTCAGAGGTATTCATGCTATTTCCCTACTAAGTCAAGCTGAGGACTTAACTTTAGATGGTTTAATCGAATTAGCATATGACTCCTACCTTCCGGGAGCAGATCAGCTTATAAGTGGCTTATTGGACGCAGCAGACAAGGCCCCTGTTCAAACGGCCGAAGCTCAGGAAGCAATAAACCTTTTAAGAGATTGGGACTTTAGGGTAAGTGAGACCTCTATAGGTATGACCTTAGCAGATTTTTATCTTAAAGCATATTATCGATCTGAGAAAATCCCTAGACAAAGTGGCAATAAACGCATCACCCGATTAGGCCGATTCAAATATATGAGCGAAACCGCTTCAGCAGAGGAGCGTTTGACAGTGTTTCAGACGGCTTTAGAGAAACTTAAATCAGACTTTGGGTCATGGCAAACCCCTTGGGGTGAATACAACAGGTACCAAAGAAATGACGGAGCCATCAACCAATCCTTTGATGATGAGAAACCTAGTTTACCTGTAGGAATGGCCTCAGGTTCATGGGGTGCCCTAGCCTCTTTTGGTACACGGTTTGGTGAAGATACCAAGCGTCAATATGGAACTGCAGGTAATAGCTTTGTTGCTGTAGTGGAATTCGGAGATAAAGTGAGAGCAAAATCTATGCTCGCCGGAGGACAGAGTGGTGATCCTGAATCCCCACACTTCGATGATCAGGCTCAGCCCTATGCTGATGCAAAATTTAAGGAAGTTGCCTTTTATCGAGAAGACGTGGAGCAAAGAGCAGCATCAAAATATCATCCAGGAAAAGAATCTTTAATGGAGGAATAACTAATAAATCATAAGCCTAAACGTAAGTTTAGGCTTTTTCATTTTGATTCATTTGTACTTGCTACTCGCATCACGATTCCTTGCGATCCGGTAGGTACTCTTAATCTATACACGTTTTAAATCATCCATATGCTTCATAACCCCCTTCAAATGTATCTATAGTCAAATAGATGATTCAGGGAAATACTACGCCTCTCAATTATTCAATAGAATGTACCAACAAGTTATCGATCAACGTAAAAAGAGTTCCTATACCGTATTTCAAAGAGAGTCCTATTTATTTAACTTCGAAACAGACCACATAGAACAAATCCAGTACCAATGGAAGGAAAAAGGTCAAACCGCCTTAAACAGAGTGGACTATAACCCTGAGTTCTGGAAGAATTTCCATCAAAACAACTAAGTCTTCTCCATTCCCTTATTAAACTCATCGGCATACTCAAACATATACAATTGCACGGTTGCACTGCTCTCGCCTTTGCTCAGTAGCTTCACGAAATCCGGCTTTGAGACAAGAAAATAAATAAACTGTCCCAGATGCTCCTTTTTCACCTTCAACACCTGAACAATATAGTCAGAGTAGGCCATAAAAATTTGATCGTAAACCTTAGTTTCTTGTTCTAGGGCTACTAATTTTTTAAGTCTCTTAGTCCTGCCATTCAACTTATTAAGCAATGCTTCAACATTTATCCCTCCTCCTAGAATTCCAAGTAAATGTATTGCCTTGAAATCACCTGCCATTCTCAAACGTCTTTCGTTGGGAGATAGGGCCATGGGAAACTCATCAATTAAGCCTAAAGAAATAGAGTTGACGTTTTCATTTCCAAACAAAAAGACTTCATCTAATGTATCATATTGTCCTGTAAGGTCAACTTTAAAACTTCCCTGAGATATAATTTCCTGATTTACAATAAGAGGATGCAAAGCCTTATAAGAAATATGAGAAACAATGATAGAATCACCAAGTTGAGCCTGAATTTGATACAGACCATTCTCATCAGAAATAAAGTTCTTTGATTGAGTCTTATTTCTAACAACTGCACCTTTTATAAGGGAATCACCATCCTTTAACCTTATATCAACTAGACTGTTTTCATTTTGCGCAAGCGTGACACCCCATGAAGACAAACACAGAAATAATAAAACATGAATTTTGCAATCTCTCATAACAACTTTTGATAAACAGACTAACAATATAGTTTATTCCATCTTAAACTACCTTAAGATTCTTTCTTAAACTATCTTATACCTCCCGAACTTAAAGAGTCCGCATCTTTGTAGCACCAAAATTAAGTAATGATAAAAAACACAATTTTGGCAGGTTTAACGCTACTAATTATGGCTTCCTGCTCACACACTAAAAAACAAGAAACAATGATCGCTACAGAAAAACAACAAATCGAAAAATTACTAGAGGTATACAAAGAATCTTTAAACAGCTCTGATGCAGTTTTGGCCACCAGCCTTTATACTAAAGATGGGATTTTCATGCCCACGCAAGCTCCAAGTGGAATTGGACAGGATGGAATACTGAATTCTTATAATTTTGTCTTTTCTCAAATTCAGTTGAATGTAGAATTCTTTATAGAAGAAATTCAAGTAGAAGGTGATATGGCCTTTGCGGTAACCAATTCAAAAGGAACCGTAAAAATCCATGCAAACGGACAGGAAGTTCCCGAAGAAAATAGAGAGTTATTTGTATTCGAAAAAGTAAACGGAAACTGGCTTATTTCAAAATACATGTTTAATAAAACCAAGTAACCTTAATAAAAAACAGCTCCCAAACTTATTGAGAGCTGTTTTTATTTTAAATCAAGGTTGGCAAGATCGGATTCTCCACCCTAAAAGGCACTCCGAACACATTGTCACTCAGACCAGACTTAATCCCATTTATCTGTTCTATCTCATTGGAGGCTTTTGCCTTTAAAAGCGGGTCTTTGATTCCCTTAACTTCCGAAAGTGTTTGATTCACAACCCAAGCAAATGGACGAATTAAAGCGCGATTCAAATCCTTTTGTAAATCATCAGCTTCATTAATAGGCGTTTGCTCAGGAAGGGTTACAATAATAATTTTAGCAAAATCAGGCTTCTGAAGTTCCATATACGGAGTGGTGATATGATTGGCCATCACCGTACTAGAATTCATAACCTCATTGTGATAACTCCCTGTAGTATCTAATAATAACAAGGTATGGCCCGTAGGAGCTGTATCCATGATAACGAATTGACGTTTTGCTTTTCTGATTGCTGCGCCAAAACCTAAGAACACCGCAATCTCCTCAGTACATGGGGATCTTAGATCTTCTCTTAACTGGGCGATCTCCTCAGGAGTTTTTCCTGCACTTTTCTTAGCCACCATACGATCTACATAACGTTCCGTTTCCACTTTCGGGTCAATTTTCTGAACCTCCAGCGTGTCTGGCAGACTCTCCATCGTTCCTATAAAATTATCAATATGAGCCGCAGGATCTGTAGTAGTGAGAAGAACTGGATGCCCTCGTTGCGCTAATTTCACTGCTAAAGTAGAGGCAATAATAGTTTTACCAACACCGCCTTTTCCCATGGTCATAATAAGCCCCGACCCCTTGCTTTCAAACTGTGAGACTAAAGCATCTAAATCAGGAAGATTCTCTTGTTTGGAATCATCTTCTGCTACATAAATTTCTTTAGTAATTAGTTCTTGAAGACCCTGGTCAAAAATGGACTCAAGCTTTTCTACACCGAGTACATTATAAGGTAAAAGAGGAAAATTAAAATGATCCATAGTTTGAAGGTTCTCAGGAATGTTTTCAAGTCCTTTTAAAGCATTCGCCTCCATCTTCAATGCAAAATCATCCGAGCGATCCACTGCGTGAAACACTCCATTTATAATTAGCTTTTGATTCGACAAACCAATATCCAATAATTCCTCCTTAGTCTTGGAAGCTTCAAACAGCGAGGTCTGATCCGTTCTACTGACTAAAAACATCGTAGTCAATGAAGGGTCCTTCAAGCTTTCAACCACATCATAATATCGTCCCTTACAATCTTGAAGTCCCGTTTCAGGACGAATACATGAGGCCCCGTTAGGATGGTCTTCTAAATATCCTCCCCAAGCGGCAGGTAACTCTAACAACCTAAGAGTATGTCCTGTAGGAGCTGTATCAAAAATAATATGATCATAACTACGCTCTTCGGCATCCCCTGCAACATAACGTGAAAACTCATCAAAAGAGGCAATTTCCACCGTACAAGCCCCTGAAAGTTCTTCCTCTACCTTTTGATATTCTAAAGAACCGATGGCAGAACTTAAACTATCCAGAACCTTAGCTCTATATTTTTTTGCAACGATCTCTGGTATAATATTCATCACCTCTAGATTAGATAACTTAGGATGAGAAGAAACCTCATCCGTCACATTCATCTCCAATACGTCTGATAAATTACTTGCTGGATCGGTACAAATCAATAAAACTTTCTTTCCCTTTTTAGCTAAATTAACCGCCGTAGCACAGGCCATAGTTGTTTTTCCTACTCCACCCTTTCCGGTAAAAAAAACAAATTTAGTGTCGGTATTGAATTCCATAGTATCTTATTTTTCCGGTTTTTCAAATAAATTTGAAAGCTTATCAAAGCCTTCCATAAAGGAAGATGAAGCGTCAAAAAACACTTTTTTCATATGATCAAATTGGTCATGTGAGCTATCTTTTAGGTCCTCATATTTCTGTTCCAAGTCTGATTTCTGATCCTCCAATTGGGCAATTTGATCGGCATACTTCACTTTTAAACCATCTCCAGCTTCTTTACTTTTAATCTTTAAAAGTTGAATTTTATCCGCTATGGTATCTATAGCTTGATTTGCCTTTTCTTTTGCTGTATCTCTATCCATAAAATCTGATTTTTGACTTACCTAAAGATAATCAATATAGAAGAAGCCTCCAAGCTCTTAAAACTTGTTAAGAAAAAATCAAAAAAGATTACCCTCTTTCAATTTTTTAAAAAAATCCGTATCTTCAAGTAAAATTAAACACAATCACATGAAAAAATTAACTTACTTAATTGGTCTATTTCTATTGGGATCATGCTCTGCCGTTTCAGTAACAGATTCGTGGAGTAATGAAGATGTTAGCAGTCTTGTAGGAGAAAAAATAGAGGTTATCGCCAAGACTTCAGACAATACCAATCGCTCAAGAATTGAAGCCGATATGGTTAACAGCCTAAATGCTGCTGGATTTAAAGCTACATCAAGTTTTAAATCTATGGAAAAAATAGATCCTGATAAGAAAATTTCAGATCAAGAAACGGAAGCCATTAAAAAAGAACTTCTGGACCAAGGATTCAACTTAGTGCTTATGATTGTTCTTAAGGATAAAGAACAATACTTAAAATCTAACTCTACCTATGATAGTTATGGAACCCCTGGCTTTTACGGAGGAGGATACTACAGAGGATTTGGAGCCTACTACGGTTCTATGAATACATGGGGAACTTCATCTACAACTACAGAAGTAGCGAAGAAGTACATTGTTGAAACTGTAATTTACGACCTTTCTAAACCGGCCGGAAAAAGCTTACTGGCTGTAGTGACTACGGACATTGATGATCCAACTTCACTTTCTAAAACATCCGCTGATTTGGCTGAAAAGGTTGTTGCGGAATTTATGAAACCAAGTAAATCAAAAAAATAAGACAAAACCTATTAAAGTACAAAACCGATGCTTAGTCATCGGTTTTTTTAACTCTTAAAATGACATTTATTATCATTTAACAACTTATAACTAGCAGAATTAGACTACTTTTGCATATTACTACTTACGTTAAGTGAAGTAGCTCTAAATACACAATATGACATTTCAAGATTTAAATCTAATTCCTTCTATATTAAAGACTTTGAAGGAACAAAAATATATAAACCCAACTCCAATTCAAGAAAAATCTATTCCATTAGTTCTTCAGGGAAATGATGTTTTGGGTACCGCACAGACCGGAACGGGTAAAACAGCCGCTTTTTCAATTCCAATTATTCAACATATTGCAAAAAATGCTGGAGATCAAAGTCGTTCTAAGAAACAAATTAGCGCCTTGATTATTACACCAACAAGAGAATTGGCTATCCAAATTGCGGACAACGTAAAAATATACTCTAAATATACAGGCGTTCAGAGTACAGTGATTTTTGGTGGGGTCAACCAAAACCCTCAAGTAAGAACCCTAAAATCGAATCAAATTGATATTTTGATAGCAACTCCAGGGAGACTTTTAGACTTGATGAATCAAGGCTATATTTCTTTAAAGCACATCAAATATTTCGTTCTTGATGAAGCGGATAGAATGCTTGATATGGGTTTTGTCCACGACATTAAAAAATTAATCTCACATTTACCTAAACGCAGGCAATCGCTATTCTTCTCTGCGACCATGCCAACAAATATCCTGAACCTTTCTAAAGATATTTTGAATAATCCTAAGAAAGTTTCTGTTGCTCCGGTTTCTTCTACGGCCGATACCATTAAGCAATTCGTGTTCATGACTAACAAGGGGACTAAAGCGGCCTTATTGTTAGATTTATTGAAGCAGCCTAAAATGAAACAAGTTCTTGTCTTTTCAAGAACGAAACACGGGGCAGATAAAATTGTTCGTAACCTAAGTAAAAAAGGAATTAAATGTGCGGCAATTCACGGGAACAAGTCCCAAAACCAACGTCAAAAAGCTCTGAAATCATTCAAATCAGGTGAAATTCAGGTCCTAGTGGCTACCGATATTGCAGCAAGAGGAATTGACATCGATAAATTACAATACGTAATTAATTATGACATCCCTAATGAATCAGAGACCTATGTGCACCGTATTGGGCGTTCAGGACGTGCTGGAGAGCAAGGAGTGGCCTATTCTATTTGTGAACCAGAAGAGAATGAATACTTACGTGACATCGAAAAGCTGATCAATAAGAAAATCACTGTGGTTCAAGATAATCCTTATCCTCAAACTGAAAAACCAATGTCTGCTGCTGAGAAAAAGGAAGAAAGAAAACTTAAAGAGAAAAGAAAACAAGAGTTTTTTGCCAACAGAAAGAAAAACAGAAACGGTAAAAATAATTCAAGACGCTAAGCTAAAGGTTTAATTATGGCAAGATTTTCAGAATTAGGGATTCATAAAGATCTCGAGAGTAAACTTAAAGACCAAGCTATATCTGCTGCTAGTCCGATACAAGAACAAGCAATTCCTATTATCTTAGACGGGAAACGAGATCTAGTGGCACTAGCGCAAACTGGAAGTGGTAAAACACTTGCCTTTGGTTTGCCTATTATTCAGAATATCGATACCTCACTGGACCAAACTCAAGCACTTATCATAGTTCCTACACGTGAACTAGGGCAGCAAATTGTGTCGGAACTCGAGTACTATGCCCCCAATCAAATTACTGGGGTTTTCGGTGGAAGCTCTCAGAAGTCACAAGTTGATAAACTACGTGATTCCAAACAAATTATTGTTGCCACTCCGGGACGTTTGATGGACTTATTAGATCAAAATAAAATTGATCTTAAAAGCCTAAAATATCTAATTCTAGATGAGGCGGATGAGATCCTTCAATCTTTTGAAGATATTGTGTTAGAGATCATTAAAAGAAGTCCTAAAGAAAAGAAGTCTTACCTTTTCTCTGCGACCCTACCCGGTAGTGTAAAACAACTCACTCATAATTATTTTGCTAAATCCTTAAGCCATATTGAGGTGGAGTCGGACAAGACGCTTATTAGTCATGAGTTCATCGTTGTGGAACCCATAGAAAAACTTGAAGTTCTTCTGGACCATCTGCAATCTAAAGGAGAAGAGCAAGGGATTATCTTTTGTAAAACTAAAGCTGCTGTCAACAAGCTCACTAAAAACTTAGCGAAGAATAAATTTTCTGTAGCAGCACTTCACGGAAGTCTAAGTCAAGGAATCAGAGACCGAGTGATGACTCAGTTCCGAGATGGACATATCAAAATTGTAGTAGCTACCGATTTAGCAGCAAGAGGAATTGATATAAAGGACCTAGGATTTGTGATTAACTATCACCTTCCGGACACCTATGAAGCCTTCACTCATAGAACGGGTAGAACGGCTAGAGCTGGTAAAACAGGGACGAGCCTTACGATCATTCAAGAGGAAGAATTAAGTGAAATCCCATATTTTGAAGAAGCCTTAAACATCAAATTCAATGAAATTGATAAAGCAGATCCGGAAAAATTAGCAGAGACCCTAAGCCTAATTTGGGCAAAAAAGATTTTTAAAACCAAGCCTAATCATGACCTTAGTCCTGCATTTAAGTCTGAAATAAAACAGATTTTTAAACACCTAACCAAAGAAGAACTTATTGAGAAAGTTCTTGCCCATCATTGGCAAGAAAAAAATCAATAAATACTTAATTAATTTTCTTGTAACTCATTTTCCTTCTCAAAAGTTTCTGCCAGATTAAGCAGATAAATTTTGATGGCATCCTTATTTCCGTCTTGGATCATATCATGCACTAACTTATCATCTAATGAAGCCTCAAAGAGACGGTTCACCCAACCAGAATCATAATTAAGTTTTTCAATGAAATAATCAGAAAAATTTAAATCTAAATAATTAAGGCTCTGTTCCTTTAATTCCATAGATCGCTTCTTTTTGAGTTCCTTGGTTTTTCCACTCATCCAATTATAAATAAAGTCAACATTGACCTTACCTCCTACAAGACCGCTTCGATCTCCCTTAGGAGCTGCTTTGCTAGCTGCATTAAGTTGACGCTGGCCTTCACTGAGTTTTTCTTTACCATAATTCGGCACACCAGTCATCACTTCAGCATCCAAAGTCTTGATTTCCACGGCTTCCAACTCAACTACTTTTTGTTTCATTTGAACCTCAATCTTCTTTTGTTTCATAAAAAAAGAATCCATCACTAAAAAGTACTTTTCCGTATTGGCATGAGAAAACTCGATGGTATCCCCTAAAACTACTTCTACATTAACAATACCGGATTCATCTGAAATTTTAAACTTTTTAGTATTTAAGTTAATCGCAATAGCTCCGGCTAGAGGCTTACTCAAAAACATAAGTTCAAAATCCATATTCTTTTTCCCCAATTCCTGAGAAAAACTTGATTGGACAAAAAATAGTATGGCTAATAATGGTAAAAATAGTTGCTTCATACTGCAATTTAACGACTATTTTATGGAATACATACTTTCACTGAAAAAAAATAAACAAGATTCCTACTTATAAAAGCTAATATTGTTAAAACTAGACCTATGAAACTAAAAACCTCTATTTATCTAAAAGTATTTCTTTTAGGAATTCTTTTAAGCTCGTGTAATTCTCAAGAAAAAGATATTCCTAAAATATCATTGGCCCAATGGTCCATGCACCAGCAATTATTTGATGGATCTGCTGATCCAAAGGATTTTGCTAAAGATGCAAAAGAAAAATATGGAATTCAGGCCATAGAATACGTCTCTGCCTTTTATGTGGACCAAGCAACTGATGAATCTTTCTGGAAGGATATGAAATATAGATCTGATCAGTACGGTGTGAAGAACATCATGATTATGGTAGATGGTGAAGGAGACTTAGGAGCCGAAGATGAAGAAGAAAGGCTACAAGCCGTGATCAACCATCACAAATGGATTAAAGCAGCCTCTATTTTGCAATGTCAGAGTATTAGAGTAAATGCTTTCGGGAGTTCTAAATACGAAGTTTTTAAGGAATCAATGATTAAAAGCTTGACAGAACTAGGAGAAACAGCTTCTTTATATGACCTTAATATCATTATCGAAAACCATGGTTCATTCTCTTCAGAAGCGGACAAGATGGTTGACATTATCAGCCAAGTAGGCCTGACAAATGTCGGTACGCTCCCCGATTTCGGAAATTGGTGTTATTCTAAACAATGGGGTGGTGTTGACGGCGCTTGCCAAGCGGCTTACGACATCTATAAAGGTGTTGAAGAATTTATGCCTTATGCAAAAAGTGTAAGCGCTAAGACCTACGATTTCAAAGAAGATGGAACCCCTGAATTCATTGATTTCAAAAAAATGATGGCCATTGTTAAAAATTCAGGATTCAAAGGGTATATTGGAATTGAATATGAGGGTAAAAACCTAAGCGAAGATGACGGAATTAAGGCCACTAAACAAGTTATTATGAATAACTGGTAAACAATTACATTATCCCCTTTAGAGATTTATACACCTCTAAAGGGGTTATTTTTTTTATCTTTGGCTTCTCAAATGAAGAATATTATGACGGAAATGGAGGCATCATCAAACAAGATTGATATTGTTTATACTTATGTAGATGGAAATGATCCTGATTTTATTAAAAATCTTAATAGGTACAAACAACAAAATACTGATGATATTTTACCTACGAACAATCCTAAATTAAGATATGAATCGGTTGATGAAATTCTTTATTCCTTAAGATCAATTTTTAAGTTTGCTCCATTTGTCAATAAGGTATTTATTATTACTTACAATCAGAAGCCTAATTATGAATCCACTATTGAAAAACACTTTCCAGAACGACTTAATGACATTCGTATAATTGATCATAAAGATCTTTTCGGTGAATACCCAGAAATCTACCCAACTTTTAATTCCATTACTATAGAGAGTTTCTTATGGAAAATTTCTGAATTAAGTGAAAATTTTGTGTATTTTAATGATGATACATTTCTAATAAAGCCAATCACATACAACGAATGGTTTAATGAAAAAGGTCCTATTAATTTAGGGAAATGGAAACTTGGTAAAATTTCAAGATACAATAAGTTTCAAAAATACATTAATAAAGGGTTAACCCTACCTATGAACTATACTTATTTACAATATAGAGGGGCAAGGTTATTAGGTTTCGAATACTTATTCTTCTACCTAAACCATACTCCTAAACCTTTCTCTAAATCTCTTTTAAAACAAGCATTTCAAATGAAAAAAGAGATTATTTTAAAAAATGCAGCGAATCGATTTAGGGTCTCAGATTCTTTTACTGCAATAACTTACTATGTTGCTGCCCAAATAAAAATAGGCAAAACAAGCACAAGGTTTGAAAAAGAACTCTATATAGATTTCTCAATTGACAACCCATCATATTTAAAAAAGAAAATAAAACAACTAAAGAACAACAAGTCAAAAAAATACTTATGTCTACAATCTCTGAGTGAATCTAATCAATCAATAATCAAAGAAGTCGAATCAATTTTAGAAGAAAAATTAAACTAACTATAAGTTATGTCAGTTGATGCAGTTATTACATGGGTAGACGGAGATGATAGAAAGCACAAACTCAAAAGAGCAAAATATCTCAACACGCATATAAAAAAGTCTGAAAATGAATCAAGTACAAGATTTGCCACAAATTATGAGATAAATTATTGCGTCCTTTCTATTCTTAAATATGCCTCATGGGTTAAAAATATATATATTGTTACAGACAATCAAACACCTCCCATTTTCGAAGATGTATCAAAATTCTACCCTCATAGAATAAATGACATTATCATAATTGATCACACGCAAATATTTCCAAAAGAGATAGACATCCTTCCCAATTTCAATTCTACTTCTATAGAATCATGTCTATGGCGTATTCCAGGATTGAGCGATCGATTTATTTATTTCAACGATGATTTTTTATTAATACAGCCCACTCAGATCAATGATTTTTTTATAGGCCCTAGACCTATTCTTAGGGGCAGCATGACTTTACCTCCTTATCCCAAACTTGCATTTTTAAAGCTTAAAAAATTTTATTGGTCTATATTCAAAATAAACAAAAAGAACAGATACTCATTTGAAGTAGGACAATACAGAGCTGCTAAACTAGTTAATTCAGATCTAAAGTTTTGGAAGCACGACCATACTCCGTACCCTTTAAATAAAAATGTCCTCAAAAAGTTTTATCTAGAGCACAAAGAATCCTTTTTACAAAACATAAATTTCCGATTCAGAAACAATAGTCAGTTTATAATCAATTCTTTAGCGAATAACATTGAGGTAAAACAGTATGAAAATCATAACTTTTCAAAGACCGAATTAGTTTATATAAAAACAATTTCAAACAAAACAAAACTATACAAAAAGATTTCTATGCTTAAAAATCCATTGTATAAGTTTGCATGTATTCAAAGTTTAGATCAATTATCGTCCTTTTATCAACAACAAATCTATAAAGTACTTGATCAAATTATTCACCCAATAAACAGAAATGAATAGAATCGCAGTAATTTCAATGGCCAGAAATGATGACATGTTCATCTCTAAATGGATCGCTTATTACGGTGAACATTTTGGTCTAAATAATTTATACCTAATACTTGACGGATTAGATCAGGAGAAGCCTGATAATCAAGAGATCAATTGTATCAAAGTTCCGCACAAACAGCTTACGAGATCAAAAGGGGATAAAAACAGAGTACAAATCGTTTCTAAACTGGCCCAATCTCTTTTTAAAAGATATGATAGGGTTATTGCATGTGACATTGATGAGTTTTTAGTACTTGATCCTAATACGAATACGAATCTATATGATTACCTGATACAACTCAAAGGAGGCTCTAGTAGATCAGCCTTAGGGCTTGACATAGGACAGCACCTGGATAAGGAATCAAGTATTGATCTAAGCCAACCTTTTCTTGGTCAACGAGATTATGCTGTAATTTCCTCAAGATATACCAAACCAGTTGTGGCACTTAAACCAATTACTTGGGGCTCTGGGTATCATCGCGTCAAAAACAAAAACTTCAAAATTGACCCTAACTTATATTTGTTTCACTTTGGTATGGTCGATTTTGAACGCTCTGGAGGAAAAACTAAAGATCAATCACGTCTAGATCAGGGATGGACGCAGCACTTAGATAGAAGATTTGCCATATTCAAGCAAATCACAGAGGCTGAACATATTCTCAATGAAACCTTTCTTGGTCAAGCAAGACAAATACAAAACACTAAGCGTCCTATTTATGCATGGAACAAACCTGGTTCTTTAAAAGAAGTTTCCATCTTAAAAATTCCAAAGAGATTCAAAGGTATTGTTTAAACATTTTTAGTCGGACTACCCCTAGATAGTAGCTAGAAAAATTTCCCCATTTCTCGGGATTGCATAAATGTGTAGTTCCTTATATATTTGATATATCAATACCAAACAAAGAATTATTACCCCGCACGATTACCCCCTTTAGTGCATTCCTTGTGAAGATTGATATTTAAAACTACCCTATCATCTAATTAAAAAAGCGATACCTCTAAGTATCGCTTTTTTTAATGCCATCACCAGTAAAATTACTATGTACGCATAAAAAAGAGCCCTAAAAAAGGACTCTTTATTTAAATTATCAAGGTTGAATGAAACCTCCTACCCCTAAAAAAATTCTTCATCAAGCTTGATAAACATACTTAAATATATATCAATTTTATTATATATACAAACAATAGGTCAATATTTTAATTATAATCTAAATATTTCTGTAATAATTCTCGATGTTCCTTTAAATCAATCTTAAACTTATCAATAAGTAAATTCGAGGCCTCAGGGTAGCTTGAACCAATACTTTCAGAGTCAGGGAATTGTACAAACCACAATTTGTATACATCTTCACCAATGTCCTCAAAAACAAGATATAAATCCTCTCGAATTAGGGAATAGCAAATCATATGATCATTGAAATATCCTGATTTATCTTTAAATAGACCAGAAAAATTATAATACTCTAATAAAGTTTCCATTTTATATAATTTCCGCAGTTAATCCTAATTCTCCAAGTTTTTTATGCTTGGGTTTTAACACTTCCAACTCACCGGTTTTAACCGTGCATTTACCCTTATAGTGAACCAACATTGTACATTGCTCCGCTTGTTCTAGAGTATGCTCACATACATGGATTAAACATTCAATTACAAAATCAAAAGTATTAAAATCATCATTGAACAATACCAATTGATATTTTTTAGTCTTCTTTTCCTCAACCTCAACCTTTTCTATCGGCTCTGCTACTTCACTCATTTTCTCTATTTTTTCACAAATTTAAGCCCCATCCAATTATGGCGTTCCTTTTGTTCTTCAAGTTTCATTCCAAATTCTGAGCACCTCGCTTCGATCAAAGAAACATCTTCAGAATAAAAACCACTCAATAACAAAGTTCCTCCAGACATTAGTCTTTCACAATATACAGGAATATCTGCTAGCAATATATTTCTATTAATATTAGCAATCACTATATCATAAGACTGATCGACTAAAAGACTCGCATCTCCTTCGTAAGCTTTTACATGTTTAATCTTATTTCTCTCAATATTTTCCAGTGTATTAATATAACACCAATTGTCTATATCGATCGCATCTACAGAAGAAGCTCCACGCATTTCAGCAAATATTGCTAAAATCCCAGTACCGCATCCCATATCAAGAACCTTCTCTCCTGTTAAATCCATCTCCAATAAATAGGAGACCATCAAATGGGTAGTCTCATGATGTCCAGTCCCAAAACTCATTTTAGGCTCTATAATGATATCATAATCCAAATTAGGATTTTCATGAAAAGGAGCACGTATACTCACTCTATCGTTTACTTGAATTGGGTCAAAATGTTTTTCCCACTCAGAGTTCCAATTCACTTGCTCTATTTCCTTAACATTATAATCAATCTGAAATTGATCAGAATTCAATACAAAAACAGAATCTAAAAGGTTCGAAGACCATTCAGGCTTCTGAATATAGGCCTCAAGTCCACCAGGTTTTTCCACAAATGATTCAAAACCTAAAGCCCCCAATTCAGCAATTAACATTTCACTAATTGAAAGACCATCTTTAAACTCAAAATCAACTCCTATATACACACTCATAACTTCTATTTTAGACTACAAAGGTAGTACAAAAAAAAGGATGACCTAAGCCATCCTTTTTCAATTCTATAATTATATTTTATAACTAGATTGCTTTCACAATAGCCATGAAATCATCTTTGTTCAAAGCAGCTCCACCAATCAAACCACCGTCTACATCAGCTTTTGAGAAAATTTCTTCTGCATTTGCAGGCTTCACACTTCCTCCATAAAGTATAGAAACTTCATCAGCGATATTTTGACCATATTTCTCAGCGATTACAGAACGAATATGTGCGTGAATTTCTTGTGCTTGCTCAGGACTAGCAGTTTCTCCAGTTCCGATTGCCCATACTGGCTCATAAGCCAAAACAATATTTTTCCAGTCTAAATTTTCAATATGAAATAGACCTTCTTTGATTTGCTGAGAAACAACTTCAAAGTGCTTTCCTTCTTTACGCTCTTCAAGAACCTCTCCAATACAGAAGATTGAAGTAAGCTCATGCTTCAATGCTGTAGACACTTTCTCAGCTAAAGATGCATTTGTTTCACCAAAGTATTCTCTTCTTTCTGAATGTCCTAAAATCACATAATTAATATCAAAAGCACTGATCATTGAAGCTGAAATCTCTCCAGTATAAGCTCCACTTTCAGCTTGGTGCATATTCTGAGCAGCAAGTTCTAACATAGAATCAGCTACTACTGTAGAACAAGCATCTAAGTTAATTGAAGTAGGTGCAATAACTACATCAGTATTTACCAAATTGGTTTTTGCAATTGCATCCACTAATTCCTGAGCTAAAGCCTTACTCTCTTTAACCGTTTTATTCATTTTCCAGTTACCAGCTACAATTTTACGTCTTTTCATTTCTGTAATTTTAAAAATTTCCTCTACAAATATAAGAGTTATTGCATGATAAACTTTTAAAAGTCAAGAATTAAACGATAACGTTTTCGATTTGACTATGGTTTTAGTCCAGACGAATCCTTGGATCTAACAAGGCGTATAGAAGATCCACTAAGATATTAATCAAGATGAAAAAGAACGCTACAACCAGGACACTTCCCATAATAACAGGAAGATCAAGTGTGTTCAAAGCAGAAACAATTTCCTTTCCAAGACCATTCCAATTAAAGATATACTCTACGAAAACTGCTCCGGCTAACATAGAAGCAAACCAACCTGATACTGCCGTTACCACCGGATTTAAACTATTTCTCAAGGCATGCTTTCTTATTATGCTTAGCTCGGACAATCCTTTTGATCTGGCCGTACGAATATAATCTTGACCTAGAACCTCTAATAAGGAATTACGCATCAATTGAATTACAACTCCAAGAGGTCTAATTCCTAAAACGATTGCCGGTAATATCAGATTTTTCAAGGCAAGAGAACTTTCACCTGTAAGATCATTAATTTCATAAAGATTTCCGTTCATATTAAGCCCAGTATAGGGTTTAAGTAAAAACCCAAAAATCCAAGCAAACAGAATCGCACTAAAAAAACTAGGAACACTCATTCCTACTGTAGAAATCAAAGCAATTAACCTATCCAACCAAGTATCCTTGAACAAGGCCGAAATCACACCTAAGATCACACCGATAAATAAGGCTATTAAAATAGCTGCAAAGGCCAATACTGCAGTGTTCGGAAGGGTTTCTGTGATAATATCACTGACAGGCTTATCTCCCTTTTGAAACGAGGTTCTCAAATAGGGGTTTTTCAAGACTACAAAAGTATCTGCCAGCCTAATTTTTCCATAAACCTTATATTTATCGTCCTTTAAAGTAGTAAAAGCATCGGAATTTACACTGTGAAAGGATATAGGTGATAAATCATTTAAATAGTATAGATATTGCTTTTCTAAAGGTTGATCAAAGCCATATTTAATCTTTAAAGCCTCCATTTGCTGACTGTCCTCTCGTTGATCTAGCATCATTCGAGTAGGATCTCCAGGAAGTATATTAAACAAGAAAAACACTACACTCACCACTCCGAATAAGGTCAGTACTGCATAGCCCACTTTTTCTAAAACATACTTAATCAATGATCTTTTTTTACAAATAAAACAAATATCTAAAGGGTAAACAATAAAAATATTAATTTTGTAAAAACACACAGAAAATGAATAGAGAACAGCTCGTTGCTCAAATAAAAAATAAGCAATCATTTTTATGCATCGGACTCGATGTTGATTTAAATAAGATACCTAAACATCTACTGCAAACAGATGACCCTATTTTTGAATTCAACAAAGCCATAATAGACGCCACTCACGACCTTGCAGTTGCATATAAGCCCAATACTGCTTTCTACGAAGCTTACGGTCTAAAAGGATGGAAATCTTTAGAAAAAACCATCGCCTATCTAAATACGGAATATCCTGAAATTTTCACTATTGCCGATGCAAAAAGGGGAGATATAGGAAACACGAGTTCCATGTATGCTAAGGCCTTTTTTGAAGATCTAGCCTTTGACTCCGTTACTGTTGCTCCATATATGGGTAAAGATTCTGTTGAGCCGTTTTTAGAATTTCAAGACAAGTTTACTATCATGCTTACGCTTACTTCCAACCGCGGAGGACTAGATTTCCAAATTATAGAATCGGAAAACAAAACACCTCTGTACCAAGAAGTAT
The DNA here is from genome assembly GCA_049607205.1 of Flavobacteriaceae bacterium. Taxonomy (GTDB): domain Bacteria; phylum Bacteroidota; class Bacteroidia; order Flavobacteriales; family Flavobacteriaceae; genus JBELHR01. Next base: position 45,812 of record JBMYWH010000003.1, read on the forward strand.
TGACAACTTCCTTAAACTGGAAAAACTCAGATCAGTTAATGTTCGTAGTTGGAGCGACGAAAGCATCTTATTTTAAAGAAATTCGTAAGATTGTTCCCAATCACTTTTTACTCGTTCCTGGAGTTGGTGCACAAGGAGGTAGTCTCAAAGATGTCTGCGATCATGGCCTTAATGAAGATATCGGACTATTGGTCAATTCTTCTAGAGGAATTATATACGCTGGACAAGAAAGTGATTTTGCTTCAAAAAGTAGAGAGAAGGCATTTGAATTACAACAAGAAATGAAAGAAATAATCCATGGAACTCATCATTAATTCAATTGATCATCTAACTAAAAAGCCCAAGCCACAAAAAATAATATCCACAGTTCCTTCCATCACTGAATTGTTATGTGATTTAAATTTAGAAGATCAACTCATTGGAGTGACTAAATTCTGTGAATATCCTCTTCATATAAAAAAAACAAAACCCATTATAGGGGGGACTAAGAAACTCAAACTAGACTTTATAGATGAGCTTCAACCTGACTTAATCATAGCCAATAAAGAAGAAAACACACAAGAAGAAATCCTTCAACTGGCTGAAAAGTTTCCGGTCTATCTAACCGATATCAAGACCCTTGAGGATAATAATCAAATGATCCTAAATCTTGGGAAACTATGTTTTAAAAATTCAGAAGCCCGTAATATTGTAGATAAAATTAATTACGCTCAGAAAGACTTTCAGTCCTTTATAAAGGATTATCCAATTGTAAAAGTCGCATATTTTATTTGGGCACGACCTTGGATGGCTGCGGGAAACAACACCTTCATAAACCATATGCTTGAAATAAATGGTTTTGAAAACATGTATGCCAATCATGAGCGTTATCCTCAAATAATGATCAAAAAATTTAGAATGGAAGGCGATGCTAAAGTGGTACTCTTGCCCAATGAGCCCTATCCTTTTAAAGATGAAGATGCCTTTGAACTAGGAAGGTTTACACATCATGCCAAGACCTTATTTGTTGATGGCACCTACTTCAGTTGGTATGGATCTAGAATAACAAAGGCCTTTTCTTACTTTAAACAAGTGAGAAAAAGCCTTGATAAACCAGAGTATGATTTATAATTAAATCATACTCTGTCTGTCTTCTTATCATAACCATAGGGACAATGTCTACATCCACTTTTACAACAATACCCTCTCTTTAAGTGATACTTTTCCGTAAATACTCTATAGCCTTCTTCAGACAAATAGTAGTCTTCTGGTTCTAATGAATTCATTTATTGATTTAAACTTGGGTATTGGGATAGAATTTTTCCAACAAACTCGTTAATCTTCTTTTCTTTTTTATCTCTAACCTCCATCGAAACAGGTCCCGTTCCAATTCCTTGCCAGAACAATTCTAATTTCTTCACGTCAATCATGTCAATAAATAGAGTTCCTTCTGTATACTGGTTTACGTTTACATCATTGAAACCAGGTCCCCAATAATATGGATTCCAACCATAATAACCATATCCATAGTAATTTGAACTATAGACATTTATTTTCTCCTTTGACTTAGTAAAGACGTTAATCATGAAATCTGGATTGCTGCTCTTTTGGTACCCTTTTGCGATCAATTGACCTTCAATGGCACGAAGCACTCTCTTTTTATCAATATCAGACATTTTCAATTTATCAATGCCTGGACGATAAAAAGCAAAGGTTTTGTATGAAGTCAAATCAACCTCAGAATCATAGTCACTCATAACCTTGATTGAGGAACATGAAAATAAAAGCAAAAATGACAATAGACCTAGTCCAGTTTTTAAAAAGTTTTTCATAGTGGTTTGGGTTTAGTTAAAAAGCTTGTCGTCAACCAAATTTGGAAGGGTCACTCTCAACAAAGGCTCTTTTTCCATAGCTCTTTTTATTGCAAAAGTGGCTCCCTCATTCCTAGCCCAATTTCTTCTAGAGATCCCATTATTGACATCCCAGAACAGCATGGACTCCAGTCTCTTACCTGCTTCCTTAGTACCATCAAGAACCATACCAAATCCACCGTTGATTACTTCTCCCCATCCTACTCCACCACCATTATGGATAGAAACCCAGGTAGCTCCTCTAAAGGAATCTCCAATTACATTTTGAATAGCCATATCTGCGGTAAACCTAGAACCATCATAGATATTTGATGTTTCTCGATAGGGAGAATCCGTTCCTGAAACATCGTGATGATCTCTACCTAAAATCACAGGACCTATGATTCCTTCGGCAATTGCATCATTAAAGGCTCGAGCAATCTCGATTCTCCCTTGAGCATCGGCATATAAAATTCTCGCTTGAGAACCTACAACCAATTTATTCTCTTGAGCTCCTTTAATCCACTGTATATTATCGGACATTTGCTGCTGAATTTCTTCAGGAGATTCAAGCATTAAGCGCTCTAAAACTTCACAAGCAATTTGATCTGTTTTCAAGAGATCCTCAGGACTTCCACTTCCACACACCCATCTAAATGGTCCAAATCCATAGTCAAAGCACATAGGCCCCATAATATCCTGTACATAAGAAGGATATTTGAAATCAACTCCATTCTCAGCCATAATATCAGCACCGGCACGAGAGGCCTCTAAAAGGAATGCATTCCCGTAGTCAAAGAAATAGGTTCCCTTTGCTGTATGTTTATTTATTGCATCTGCTTGACGCACTAAGGATTTTTGTACAGCAACTTTGAATTCTTCCGGATTCTGAGCCATCATTTCATTAGCCCTTTCAAAACTCATTCCTACAGGATAATATCCTCCAGCCCAAGGGTTGTGAAGTGAAGTTTGATCAGAACCTAGATCAATATACAATCCCACTTTATCAAAATGTTCCCATACCTCAACCACGTTACCTTGGTAGGCAATTGAAACAACTTCTTTATTTTCTTTAGCTTCTCGGACACGAGTCTCTAAATCCACGACATTATCATAAACCTCATCGACCCATCCTTGACTGTGTCTCGTTTGAGTAGCCATAGGGTTCACCTCAGCACAAATCGTAATACAACCTGCAATATTTCCTGCTTTAGGTTGAGCTCCTGACATTCCTCCCAACCCAGCGGTCAGAAATATTTTGCCTGCCAGTCCTTCCCCATCTTGAGAAATTTTTCGCCCAGCGTTCAAGACCGTAATGGTAGTTCCATGAACAATACCTTGTGGTCCTATATACATATAACTACCCGCAGTCATTTGGCCATATTGGCTTACTCCTAAGGCATTGAATTTTTCCCAGTCATCAGGCTGAGAATAATTCGGTATCATCATTCCGTTGGTTACTACAACCCTCGGTGCATTTTTATGAGAAGGAAATAAACCCATAGGATGTCCAGAATACATCACTAGAGTTTGTTCATCGGTCATTTGAGCTAGATACTGCATACACAATAGATATTGAGCCCAATTCTGGAATACAGCTCCATTTCCTCCATAAGTAATAAGCTCGTGTGGGTGTTGCGCGACAGCATAATCTAAATTATTCTGAATCATCAACATGATTCCTTTTGCTTGTTCACTATTTCCAGGATAATCAGACATAGGCCTTGCCATCATTTTATACTCAGGACGCAACCTATACATATAGATACGACCATAAAGATCTAATTCCTCGCGAAATTCTTTAATCAGTTCAGGGTGGTCCTTAGCATCGAAATAGCGCAATGCATTTCTTAATGCCAATTCCTTTTCTGACTCGTCAAGTATTTCTTTCCTTTTAGGAGCATGATTAATACTAATATCATACTGTTTTTTAGGTGGAAGTTGATTGGGTATACCTTGTAAAATAGCTTCTTTAAAATCCATGTCTTCTAATTTCATTTCGCACAAATATAGAGTAAATCGAAGAAAACATCAGCACTGAATTTCATTTAAAAAGAAATTAAAAACCACTACTTGTTTTACAATAACAACAATAAAAAAGAGCTTTAAATACATAAGACTCAACTCACACCATGTAAATCACCAATAAAATTCAATTAATCATAAAAGTAAATTATAATCACGCAATCGATTTCAATTCTATTTTTTTTAATTTTAAGTATCTTGGTAGCGTCACAAACAACAACAATGGAAACTACACCTTATCAAAGTAATCATAAAATAAGAATCGTTACAGCAGCCTCATTATTTGATGGCCATGATGCTGCAATCAATATAATGAGAAGAATCATTCAAGCTTCGGGCGTCGAGGTGATACATTTAGGTCATGATCGAAGTGTGGATGAAGTGGTTCAAACAGCAATTGCTGAAGATGCTCAAGCCATAGCCATGACCTCTTATCAAGGAGGGCACATGGAATATTTCAAATACATGTATGACTTACTCCAAGAAAAGGGTGCTTCTCAAATCAAAATATTCGGAGGCGGTGGTGGTGTCATACTCCCTGAGGAAATAAAAGAACTCATGGACTATGGAATCACTAAAATATACGCACCTGACGATGGTCGTGCCATGGGACTTCAAGGCATGATTAATCATATGATCCAAAGTTGTGACTTCCCAACAGGATCGCAAATCAACTTTGAGCCCCAAGACCTTAAAACAAAAAATCCTTTAGCACTCGGTCAAGCCATATCCTGTGTAGAGAACTTCAAAAAAGAACATCAAGCCTTCTTCTCCCCTATACTTGACCAAGCTAAGCAAAATGACATACCCGTACTGGGAATTACAGGTACAGGAGGAGCTGGGAAGTCTTCTATGGTAGACGAAATTATCAGAAGATTTACCTCAGATTTCCCAACAAAAAAACTTGCAATTATCTCTGTGGATCCCTCTAAAAGAAAAACAGGAGGAGCCCTGTTAGGGGACAGAATTCGAATGAACTCTATTAATCAGGCGAACGTATTCATGAGATCTTTGGCCACCAGGCAATCAAACCTGGCCTTGTCCTCTCATGTCAATGATGCCTTATCTATATTGAAATATGCAGAATTTGACCTGATTATATTGGAGACTTCCGGTATCGGCCAATCCGACACAGAAATTCTGGATCATTCAGACAAGAGCCTCTACATTATGACCCCTGAATACGGAGCGGCAACTCAATTAGAAAAAATTGACATGATTGATTTTGCAGACCTTATTGCGCTGAATAAATTTGATAAAAGAGGAGCGCTTGACGCCTTAAGAGATGTGCAAAAACAAGTTCAAAGAAACAAACTCTTATGGGAAACACCTCTAGAAGAAATGCCGGTGTATGGGACTATGGCTTCTCAATTCAACGATCCTGGCACGGACCGTCTTTACTTGGCCATTCTAGATTTACTTGAAATCAAAGGAAGTAAACTGGAAAAAAGAGAACTCGCTTCTGAAAAGAAATTCATTATTCCGGCAAAAAGAAATAGATACTTATCAGAAATATCTGATAACAATAGAAACTATAATAAAAGTGTCATAGATCAAGCTAAAGTAGCTCAAACGCTTTACGGAATCTATCAAACGGTTTTAAGTCTTTGCAAAATTGAAACCAAAGAAGAAGTTTTAAATACCTACGGACTGAATCAAGAGCTCTTAAAAGAAATCTGTTCAGAAGATAAACTTGAATTTCTAAACCTACTCTTCAAAGAGTTCGACCGAGTAAAAATGAACTTACTTCCAATTCATTGGGAGACCATATGTAACTTTGAAACCAAGTTCAAAAGCTACAAAGACCCTGAATTTATTTTTAAAGTCAGAGGAAAAGAACTTAAAATACAAACCCATACCCGAACACTTTCTCATACAGAAATCCCTAAGATCAGCCTCCCAACCTATAAGGCGTGGGGTGATTTACTTACATGGAGTCTACAGGAAAATGTACCCGGAGAATTCCCATTTACATCTGGCTTGTTCCCTTTTAAAAGAACGGGAGAAGATCCAACTCGAATGTTTGCAGGGGAAGGATCACCTGAAAGAACCAATAAGAGATTTCACTATGTATCTCTGGGAATGCCAGCTAAACGCTTGTCCACCGCCTTTGATTCGGTGACGCTTTATGGAAATGACCCAGCTATACGACCGGATATTTACGGTAAAATAGGAAATGCAGGAGTTTCTATATGTTGTTTAGATGACGCCAAGAAACTCTTCTCAGGATTTAACCTAGCACATCCTTTAAGCTCTGTTTCATTAACTATTAATGGACCTGCTCCCATGATTTTAGGTTTTTTCTTGAACGCAGCCATAGATCAGCAATGTGAGTTATACATCAAAGAACATCATTTAGAAAAAGAAATTGACCTCAAAATAAATGACCTATTTAAAAACCATGAACGCCCTTCATATAGAGGGGAATTACCGGAAGGTAATGATGGTTTAGGTTTATATTTACTGGGATTAACTGGAGATCAAGTCCTTGCTCCTGAGATTTACCAAGAAATCAAAACCAAAACTTTGAACCAAGTAAGAGGAACCGTTCAAGCAGATATTCTCAAAGAGGACCAAGCCCAAAACACCTGTATCTTCTCCACTGAATTTTCTTTAAAGTTAATGGGTGATGTACAAGAGTATTTCACTCAGCATAAGGTCCAGAATTTCTATTCTGTTTCAATTTCAGGTTACCACATTGCAGAAGCTGGAGCAAATCCTATCACACAATTAGCGCTAACCCTTGCCAATGGTTTCACTTATGTCGAATACTACCTGGAAAGAGGAATGTCAATTGATGACTTCGGTCCTAATTTGAGTTTCTTCTTCTCCAATGGATTGGATGCAGAATACGCCGTTATTGGACGTGTCGCTCGTAAAATATGGGCAAAAGCCATGAAGCATAAATATGGAGCAAGTGAGCGAGCTCAAAAATTAAAATACCACATCCAAACCTCTGGGCGTTCTCTTCATGCACAAGAAATAGACTTTAATGATATAAGAACAACCCTACAAGCTCTATATGCATTGTACGATAATTGTAACTCTCTTCATACCAATGCTTACGACGAGGCGATCACAACCCCTACAGAGGAATCTGTGCGTCGTGCCATGGCGATACAATTAATTATCAATAAAGAACTTGGTCTAAACAGAAATGAAAATCCGATACAAGGTTCTTTTATTATTGAAGAACTTTCAGACCTAGTTGAAGAAGCGGTTTATGAGGAATTTGACAGAATAACTGAACGTGGTGGCGTTCTGGGTGCTATGGAAACCATGTATCAACGCAATAAAATCCAAGAAGAATCGTTGTATTATGAGACCCTCAAGCATCAAGGTAAAATCCCAATTATTGGGGTAAATACTTTTTTAAACAAAGAAGGTTCACCTACCTTAACCCCAAGTGAAGTTATAAGAGCCACTGAAGAAGAAAAGCAAGCGCAAATTAAAAACCTAGAACACCTTCATAGGCGCAATCAAAGTCAAGTTGAAACAGAGCTAGAACTACTCGGAGACCGAGCTAGCAGAGGTCTCAATATATTTGAATCCTTGATGGAAGCAACTAAGGTAGCTTCCCTTGGTCAAATTACAGAGACCCTATTTAAAGTTGGTGGACAATACCGACGCAATATGTAAGTCACAAAAAAAAACTCTAAGCTTGAAGCTTAGAGTTTTTTTTATCTACTATTTCTGCTAAGACTAAAAGTCTAATGCTTTCAAATAATTGTATTTCATATTCCAAATATCCATTTCTTCCTCCATTTCGTCAATAGATTTCTGAACATTTGCCACCAAAGGATTATCTTCTCCTGCGTTAGAAATGAAACTTAAATTATTTTCTAATTGCTTAGATTCTTTAACAAGTTCATCAATCTTCTTTCTGATGAAATTCATTTCACTCTCTAACTTTCTAGAATTATTCTGATCCACTAAAGCATCGATCATCGTTTTAAAACGGAACATCGCTGCCTGATCCTTAGGGACACCTAATTTAGCAAAAACACGTTCAAGAGCTTTATCAAACTTACCTTCAATATGTCTCTTATTTCCAGGTACCGCTCCGCAATCCTTCCATTTTTCAACTAAGCCCATCACCTCTTCTGTAGTCGGTTCACTTCCTTCTTCAGACAGGGTTCTCAACTGATCTAAAATGGCTTTCTTAGCATCGTAAGCCTCATTCCCTTTTACATCCTTCTTGTCTTGCTCTTGATGCAAACGATCAAAATATGCATTACATGCAGACTTGAAATCCTTCCAGATTTTATCAGAGAATTTACGAGGTACGTGACCAATTCTTTTCCAATCCGCTTGAATTCGCTTCATGGTTTCCGTAGCTGTATCAAAGTCATCACTATCTTTTAATGACTGAGCAACCTCAACGAGCTTCAGTTTTTTATTTAGGTTTTCTTGTTGTTCTTTTTTAACATCCTTGTAGAACTTGTTCTTTGCATGATTAAAAGGCTTAGTAGCTTGTTTGAACTCTTCCCAAATCATATTACTCTTAGCCTTCGGAACTTTTCCGACAGCAAAAAACTCTTCTCTCAAAGCTTCAAAATCCTTAATTCCCTTTTGCCAATCACTATGAGACTTCAAAGCAGAATAATCAAAAGCATTTAGCTTTTCAATTACTGCTCTTTTTTTATCAATATTTCCTTCATACTTACTCTTTAATTCAGAAAAGTATTGATCTCTCTTTTGATGAATCACTTTAGTTGCCTCAGAAAATCTTTTCCAGATTTCTTCCCTCTTCTCACGAGCTACCGGACCATAATCTTCCTTCCATTTACGGTGGAGTTCCTGCAACTGCTTAAAAGCGTTCATTACATCAGCTTCTTGGGATAGAGCCTCAGCTTCTTCAACCAATTTAAGTTTCTCGTCGTAATTGTGTTTGAAATCTAGATCTCTGAAATCATTACTCATATGGAGTAAATCGTAGAAACGCTCCACATGGTGATGGTAGTTTCTCCACGTATCGTTGTATTTACTTCTAGGAACAGGGCCTATAGAATTCCATCTATTTTTCAACTCTTGGAATTCCTTGTACATCGTTTTAGGATCCGCATTTTGAATTAATTCTTTCAATGCATCAATAACTAGAACTCGAGTCTGAAGATTCTGATTTAATTGCTTGTCCAACTCCTTATAATAGTGATCTTTCTTCTCTTTGTAAGAATTCATCAACTTATTATAGGCCGTTTTATCAGGACTAGAAAATTGAAAATCTATAGAATTCCCTCCTTCAGCAAGGAATGCAGCTTTTTTCTCTGCTAACAATTTTGCGAATTTCGCATTAAAAACAGACTTGATATCGTCTACATTCTTCTTGACGTTTTGTATAGGCTGATTCTTTAATAGGTTGTCTAAAGATTCCACCATTTGAGAAAGGCTAAACTTGGTATAGTCTACTTGAGGAACAGAATCGACTAATTCTTCCGATTCTTTTGCGATCTCATTCTCTACCTCTTCTACGGCTTTATCTTCCGCTTGTGTCTCTTTTGGAGCATCATTAGACGTTGATAGTGATTCAGATGGCTCTAAATTCTCTTTAGATTGTTCTTCATTTGATTGATCTAACATATTGACATGTTTAAGGTTCCTAAATATTGCATCTAAATATACCAATCTATATGCGTTTAGCAAAATAAATAGGTCCTTTAATTATTCCAAATTTCCCATGATTTCTCGGCCTGATTCACAAGCATTTCATAACCATTTTGAATTTGTGCACCACGAAACTCGCCAGCCCTTAGAAAAGCAGATTTTTCAGGATTATAAATTAGGTCAAATAAAAGAAAAGAGGCATCGATTTGATCATAAGATAACTCAGGTTTATCTTCTACATTAGGATAAGTTCCAACCGGAGAACAGTTCACGATAATACTTCCTTGAGGCATGACCTGGTTTTTAAGCTGATCATAACTAATTTTATTTTCAGATTCTGAAGCAGAGCGAGAGACAAAAACATGTGGAATCTTTAAATTATTAAACACATAAGAAACCGCTTTTGAAGCTCCTCCAGTCCCTAAAATATAGGCTTGGGTATGACTTGAATTTAATTTAGTCAATAACGATTTCTCAAAACCATAGGCATCTGTATTATAACCTATGCGTTTACCTTGTTCAAATTTAACCGTATTTACAGCTCCAATTTCCCGAGCAGCAGCGTCCATATCATCTAAAAAAGGAAGAATCTCTTGCTTGTATGGAATGGTAACATTCATACCACTAATCTCATTCGAATCCAGTAATTGTTTAAATTCTGAATCTAAAGATTGAAAATCAAAATTTACATAGACTGTATTCTCAATTTGCTCTTGTTCAAACTTATTCTTAAAGTAAGACATTGAAAAACTATAGTCTATATCCTTACCTAATAATCCGAAAAGTCTTTTTTTAGTCATTTTCACGCATTTTCTGTGCTAACAAATCTATCAATAATACCAATGCTATTCCAACAAAAATATAAACTAGGGCAATATAGGTACTCGAATCCGAAAAATCTGGCCAATAATGTTTATAGAGTCTTACAATGGGACTCCCTTGATCATTAAGAGTAATTTGACCTTCCACCATCTCATAAACTTTAGTTTTCCAAGGCCACACAGCACCGAGAGACCCGGTAATAAAACCTATAATAATTGCAATAACCAAATTGTGATAACGCTTTAAAACAGCACTCAAAAGCTGAGCCAGAGCAATCATCCCAAAGACAGAGCCGAGGCCAAAAACGACAATAACCTCTATATAGTGCAAGCGATGAGGATCTGAAAAAATGGAAAAATCCCCTGAAAACACTTCTATAATCCCTTTAAAAAGAACATTTACAGATTCCACCATTAACAGGACATAATTCCCCATAAGCATCAAGATAAAACTCCCAGAAAGTCCAGGTAAGGTCATTCCTGAGACTCCAATAATCCCACAGAGAAACACATACCATAGGTTATCGTTTTCAGTACCTTGGGAAATAAAATTAATACCAAAACCTAGTGCTGCCCCTAAGAGCATTCCAATTATATTATTTTTAGAATAATCTCTAAAGTCCTTTAGGATATAGATTATTGATCCAATTACCATTCCGAAGAACAAAGACCAAACATAGAGATCATAATGCTCTATAAAATATTCAAGTATATAGGAAAATGTAAAGTAAGACAATAAGGACCCCATCATAACAGGAAATAAAAAACTTCCGTTTACATAGCGATAAAAAGACCTAAACCTTCCGGTTATCAGCAATTTCAGAGCCTTCAAGTTTAATTTTTGTAAAGAATAAATGAACTCTTCATAAAAACCGAGAACAAAAGATACAGTCCCCCCAGAAACACCCGGTACTTTATTCGCCATCCCCATGATGACTCCTTTAATTAATAAGTTAAGACTCTTCAATCGATTTATTTCCTTTATTGGCTAACCATTCAATTAATATAATGAGCCCCAAGCCAGATAACGCAGCTAAAACCGCATAGAACACTTGTGGGTCTCCCTCAAAATTCTGGGGTAAAACACTCTTTTCCAATAAAGGCACTTGTTCTCCATGAGAGTTCGTCCTCCAGGTTAAAACTTGTTTCCAAGGCCAAATCTTATTTAAAGACCCGATAATGAAACCAATGAGTCCTGTTAAGGTACTGTTTTTATAGTTAGTAAACAACCACTTAAGTAATCTTGAAAAGCTCAATAAGCCTACAATCGCACCCAATCCAACAACGGCAATAGTCTTAATATCTCTTGAATGAATGGCGTTGAGAACAGGAGTATATGCCCCTAAAAGTACCAAGATAAAAGACCCTGAAATTCCAGGTAGAATCATGGCACAGATTGCCAAAGCTCCAGAAATAAATAAAAATATCAGAGAGGCGTCCTCATTCACGAGTGGTTGCAGCGTTGTAATATAGTAGGCAAAAAAACCAGCAGCACTTGCAATAATTAGTCCTTTCCATGAAAACTTATCCACACTTTTAGCCACAACAAAAATACTGGCTAAGACTAGACCGAAGAAAAAGGACCAAACAAGAACAGGTTCGGTTTCTAAAAGATGGCTAATTCCCTTAGCTAAAGTGATAACACTAAAGAAAATACCAGCCAATAAGGTAACTAAAAAAGAAGCATTTGAAGCTTTCCAAAAGGCCTTAAAACCTTCCTTCTTCCACAATTTAAGCAATCCGAAATTAAGCCCTTCAATGGTATCAATAAGTTCCTGATAAATCCCTGTTATAAATGCAATTGTCCCTCCTGAGACTCCTGGAACTACATCTGCAGCCCCCATGGCTACACCTTTTAAACCAAGGATTATTGTACTTTTGATATTCTTCATAGTTCTGAATGTATTAGATTGCAAAACTATCAAAAAAAAGGAAACTATCAGCCTATCCTATAGAAGCTTCCAAAGATTTCTGAACAAATAATTCGGGAAAAACACATTTGATTTGCGCTTCGTAACTAGGATCAATTCTCTTAGAATGTTCTAATATACCAAGTCCTAAATCTTTATTGCCATAAAGAAAATAAAGAGCTCCTAAGCGGTAAGAAAGTTCTACTCTATTCATATGTGATTTCATAGCCTCTTCTGTATAGCTTGTGGCTTGATCATGTTCTCCTATAAAAATCAAACAATCCACTACAGCCAACCAAATCTCCAAATGATTAGCATCCAATCGAATGCAATTCTTATATCCTTCGATAGCCTCTTCATACATCTTGTGCTTAAGGCTCAAAACCGCGTATAAATTCCAATAGGCAAAATTTTCCTGCTCTAATTTTAGAAGGGTTTGGCAATAATAATAAGCCTTTTCAAAATCCTCTAATTTGTAATACAAACGAGCAAGAGAATACCACCCCTTCTCCAATAAAGGATCTTCTACAGTCGCTTTTGCATAATATTGAAGTGCGTATTCAAATTTCTCTAATTTCTCATAACATCTTGCTACGCGATAACATACAAAGGCTGTTGCATCATCAAGTTCCAATGAAATCAGGTAGTTTTCTATGGCCTCTGCGGGTCTGTCAAGTTTCTCAAGGGTTTTTGCCTTTTCAACAAAGGCACCCACAAACTCATCATCAATTAAAGAAGCATAATCAAAAGCCCTTAAAGCCTCTTCAAACTCACCTATCCCATAATACTGTCTACCTAATTGATGCCAAGCCACTTCACTGTATGGATGTTCATCAATCAGCTTATTTAAGAAAGCAATTGCCTCATAAGGCTTCTGTTCCATATCAAAACAATAAACAACATTAAAAAGGGCCGAAAAATCATCAGGAGACTCCTTTATAGTAAGTTCAAAATATGTTCTAGCTACAGAAAAATTATTTAAGAAAATATATTCCATTCCAAGTAACAACCATACATCTGCAGGATTATCAGTGCAATCAAGAGCCTTATTCAGCATTTCAACTGCTTGGCGATGTTGGTGTTTTTTTGAATAAATATCAGCTTGTTGTATATAAACCTCATCATTGAAAGGTTCTATAGATTCTAACCTTTTCAATAACTTAAAAGCCTCTTCAAGACGGTCCTCAAATATGTATAACTCAGCCTTCAAAATAAGAAGGACACTAGACATAGGATGCTGCTCAAGACCTAGTTTCAAGGCCTTGTTCGCAAGATTATGCTTACCAGTCTCTATATAAAAGTCTATGATTTCCTCAAACTCATTAGCGTCAAAGAAGTAAACGCTATTGGTTTTCAGCATGGATTCAAATTTCGCTATCGGCATCTATCAGGGTTTTTGAGGCTAAACTTAATTAACTTAATTTCAGGGTGTAAAGATACGGCTAATTTTAAATCCAAATTCACTTTGTTCAAGAATGTTTTTAACAAACTAATTAACAGATTTACTATATTTGCTCTGGAAACCCATAAACAAAGCATGGAAGAAAGAACATTACTCAGTGCTGAGGAAATCGATATCATTTTAAACCGACTTGCTTGTCAGCTGGTCGAAAACCATCAAGACTTTGAAAACAGTGTCCTTATTGGTCTTCAACCTAGGGGAAGCCATTTGGCAAAACGCCTCAAAAGCCTCTTGGAATCTAAGTTCAATATCAACAACATTGACTTAGGGTTTCTCGATACTACCTTTTTTAGAGATGACTTTAGAAGAAGAGATCAACCCCTGGAAGCTAATTCAACGCAAATTGATTTTTTAGTGGAAGGAAAAAGAGTCGTTTTTATAGACGATGTTTTATTCTCAGGAAGAAGTGTTAGAGCAGGACTTACCGCAATTCAAAGTTTTGGAAGACCTAAGAGTATTGAGCTCTTAGTCTTCATCGATCGTCGTTTTTCTAGAGACCTACCCATACAACCAGATTATAAAGGACGTCAAGTAGATGTACTCAACAACGAGAGAGTCACTGTTACATGGAGTGATTATGATGAAAAAGATCAAGTTTTAATTACAATTGACTAGAATGAAAACACTAAGTGTACCCCACCTACTCGGAATTAAATATCTAAATAAAGAAGATCTAGAATTAATCTTTGAGACTGCGGATCAGTTCAAAGAGGTGATCAATCGTCCGATTAAAAAAGTACCTTCTTTAAGAGACATTACTATAGCAAACTTGTTTTTTGAGAACTCCACGCGAACTAAACTATCTTTTGAACTTGCTGAAAAAAGACTTTCTGCAGACGTAATCAACTTTTCTGCCGGGCAATCTTCTGTTAAAAAAGGAGAAACTCTAATTGATACGGTCAACAATATCCTTGCGATGAAAGTGGACATAGTGGTGATGAGACATTCAGACGTTGGAGCAGGTGTTTTTCTATCCAAGCATGTGAATGCAAAAATTATCAACGCTGGTGATGGGACTCATGAACACCCCACCCAAGCCTTATTGGATTGTTATTCAATTCGTGAAAAATTCGGATCTGTAGAAGGTAAAAAAGTGGTTATTCTTGGAGATATCCTCCATTCTAGAGTAGCGCTTTCAAATATCTATGCCCTGAAATTATTAGGAGCTGAGGTCATGCTATGTGGCCCTACAACCCTAATCCCTAAATATGCAAAATCCCTTGGTGTAAAAGTTTCTCACAATCTTGAAGAGGCCTTACAATGGGCTGACGTGGTCAATTCATTGCGTGTTCAAAATGAAAGAATGGATGTGAGTTACTTCCCCTCTACCAGAGAATACGCTAAGCTTTTCGGAATCAATAAAGAAATTTTAAGTAAATTAGATAAGGAACTGGTCATCATGCATCCCGGGCCAATCAACAGAGGTGTAGAATTGACTAGTGAAGTGGCAGATGCGGATAACGCTATAATTTTAGATCAAGTAGAAAATGGAGTAGCCGTGAGAATGGCTGTTATTTACTTATTAGCTCAACAAATACAACACAAAGGATGAAGGTAGAACAACAAGACAATTACGTATTAATCACCCCATCAACGAGTACTTTTGAAGTTTTTAGAGAAAAATTCACAAATCAAAAAAAACAATGGGAATCAAAACATGTGGTTCTCGATTTAATAAACATAGAAGACCTTTCCCAAGGAAATCTTGCTTCATTCTTACCTTCGGTAATAGAGCATAAAGCAACCAAAAGCTCCTTTGTCATTCTCACCTCGGGAATTGACATTGATGAGTTAGAAGAACAAGGAATGAATATTGCACCTACCCTTCAAGAGGCTGAAGACTTAATGGAAATGGAAGCAATAGAAAGAGATCTAGGCTTTTAAATTTTGAAAAACAAACTCACAATACTAGGATGTCACTCTGCGACTCCTAGAGCTGGGGCCTTCCCCAGCGCTCAGGTTTTAGAGATGAGAGGTAGATTCTTCCTCATCGATTGTGGAGAAGCCACTCAAATGAGAATTAGAGAGCAGAAAATTTCCTTTAATAAAATCAAACATATTTTTATCTCCCATTTACATGGAGATCACTTCTATGGTTTGGTTGGCTTAATATCTACTCTAAGCCTTTTAAACAGAGCTCCAGATCTTCACATCTATGGACCAAAAGGAATTAAAGAAATCATTTTACTTCAATTAAAACTAAGTAAATCTTACACTAAGTTTCAATTGTTCTTTCATGAATTGACCTCTGATCAGCCTGAGCTAATTTTTGAAGATGAAAAACTCCAGGTAAGTACAATTCCCCTAGAGCATAGAGTCTACACTAACGGTTTTCTGTTTCAAGAAAAAACAAAGGAGCGCAAGCTTAATATGTCGGCCATTGACTTAGAATCAGAAATAGATATTTGTGACTATCAGAACATCAAAAACGGAAAAGACTATATCAAAGAAGATGGGACGATCATCTCTAACGTCGAACTGACTTTTGACCCTGAAACTCCTAAATCTTATGCCTATTGCAGTGATACGGCCTATAAGCCAGAGATTTGTTCAGAAATCAAAAAAAGCACCTTGCTTTATCACGAAGCAACCTTCTTAGAATCTGAAGCCAATTTAGCCGAAAAAACTAAGCACAGTACAGCCTTACAGGCTGCAAAAATTGCAGATCAAGCAGAAGTAGGCAAACTACTTTTAGGCCACTACTCCAATCGCTATCCAAATACGGAAGTATTTGAGCAAGAAGCAAAAAGTATCTTCAAAAACTCGGAGGCCGTACATGCAGGTCAAACGATTTTATTTTAATACTGTCCAGTACTTAATAACACTAATGAACAAGCCTCTTCAACCTCAATTCCTTCGGCTTGGAGAAGCTTGTAGAACTCAGGGTTTTCGGTTCCCGGATTAAAAATAACCCTCCTTGGAGACAGGTCTAATATCGGTCTATAAAAAGATGATTGTAAGGAAGGTCGCACATAAAGACTTACCGTATCAACATCCCATTGGGCATTCCATATGCTTTCTATTTTCAAGCCCTTCACTTCACCTTTACTCTTCCCAAAAGGGATTACTCCTAAACCGTGTTTCAAGAGCTTATCTACCAACAAATTAGCATAACGTGTTGAATTAGCAGAAACCCCTAGAACTAAAGTTTTATCGTCTTTATTCATATACTAAAATTTAAGTTAAACAGTGTTAAATACTGTTAATCTACGTAACAAGATACTGAAAACGTACGTCTTCATAGCATAACCAACCAAAAATCAACCAAACCAACATGAAGACTTTTATTCAAGCTCTCTTCTTAGTATTTACCCTAGTATCACAAGCCCAAATGTCCGAAGAATACCTTCCAAAAAAAGGAAGTATTTCAGGCCAAGTAAGTGATTCGTTGACTACAACGCCACTCCCTTATGTAAATGTTGTTATTAATGATCTTAATAAGGCCATGATAAGCGGAGGAATCACTAATGACAATGGGGTATTTCAAATTAAGAACTTAGACTTTGGAAATTATACTTTAAGCGTCCAATATATGGGCTATAAAACCTTCACTACTCCTTTCGAGTTGACTAAGGAAAATTTCAAAATAGACCTCGGAGTTATCCATCTTCAAGAAGATTCAGCTCAATTAGATGAAGTAGAGATTCGGGCAGAGACCTCCACGGTAGAACAAAAAATTGACCGAAGAGTAATTAATGTAGGAAAAGACCTTACTGCAGCCGGAGCTACTGCGGCTGAATTGTTAAACAATGTACAGTCGGTTACCGTAGATTCTCAAACAGGGAACATCTCTTTAAGGGGAAATGAAAATGTAAGAGTTCTCGTGGATGGAAAACCAACTAATGTAAGCCCAGCTCAAATCCTTCAACAGATTCCTTCCTCTTCAATAAAAAGCGTAGAGCTAATTACAAATCCTTCTGCTAAATACAATCCAGAAGGAATGAGTGGAATTATTAATATTGTCTTACATAAAGGTGCACGTATTGGATTCAATGGAACTCTAAATGCAGGAGTAACTCAGGGAAAAAACACACGATACAACGGATCTTTAGATTTAAACTACAAAACGGGAATTGTGAACTTCTTTGCAAACTATGGATACAATTATGGAAATCAAGAAAATCATGGTTATGTTGATCGTCCTGAGGATGA
The DNA here is from genome assembly GCA_049607205.1 of Flavobacteriaceae bacterium. Classification (GTDB taxonomy): domain Bacteria; phylum Bacteroidota; class Bacteroidia; order Flavobacteriales; family Flavobacteriaceae; genus JBELHR01. The sequence continues at coordinate 63,615 of JBMYWH010000003.1, forward strand.
TTTACTGCAAGAATTTGATTTTTTGAACACCAACAGATCTAATTTATTGAAAGCCGGAGCTGATTTATATCTGAACGATAAAAACACGGTTTCCTTTTATGCCACCTTAAATGATTACAAAGGTACTAATCAAGGTACGACCATGATTACTGAAAACAATCAACTCAATTTTAACAGTCTTTTCACCGCAGAACCGACGAATCAAAGTGAAACTTACAATTTAAACTATGCTCTGGATTTTGACAAAGAAGGTCATAATATTGAACTAGAAGGGACTTGGTCTTCCACTGATGCTCCTGAATATGCAACATACCAAGAAGAACTAGACCCTAACAATCCTAATCAAAACTATATTAATGACGTCACAAACGACCGTTCCAATTCTTTGATAAACTTGGACTATGTCAATCCTTTAGGAGAAAACATGAAATTAGAATTGGGACTTGAAAGTCGAATTAATAACACACAAAATCAAAACATCACCACTCAAGAAGATCCGGTTATAGAAGATTCGCGTGTCATTTATGTGGACCGACCAAATTCCTCTTTTAGATATGATCGTGAAATTTATTCGGCATATGTAAATTTCAATCAGCAATTAGAAAAATTCTCTTATCAGCTTGGTGCTCGTTTTGAGCAATATTTAGTAGATGGTAACTTCCAACAAGGAGATGACAATCAAGACTATTCAGATCAAATATTTAGTATTTATCCATCAGCATACCTCAACTATAATCCAAGTCAAAAGAACAACTATCAATTGAGTTTTTCCAGACGTGTTGATCGACCAGGAATTCAACAAGTTAACCCTATTAGAGAATGGTCAACCCCTTTAATTACGTCAGTAGGAAATCCAGAATTAGACCCACAATTCACCAACTCCTATGAGTTTAACTATACACATAACTTTGAAAAAGGATCATTCACTACAGGATTGTTTTACAGATATGTAACTGGAAACATCTCACGAATTTTAAATGTCGACCCAGAAGATAATGAAAAGATCATACTTTCTTATTTCAACACCGAGGATAATGAGCGTTATGGAGTAGAGCTATCCTTTGCTTATAAATTTGCCAACTGGTGGAGGTTTAATGCTAGTGGGGATCTTTATTATCAGGAACAAAGTGGCGTATCAAATGGGGAAAACATCACCGTATCAAACAACGCAATCAATTTTAGAATTCAAAATAACTTTACAGCAAGTAAAAATCTAAGATTCCAACTTTTTGCCATGTATCGTGGTGGTGGAAGAGACATTCAATTCGAGGTAGATCCAATGTGGATGATCAATGCAGGAGTAAATTACAATGTTCTAAAAGGAAAAGGATCTTTGACTTTTAGAGTGAATGACATCTTCCAAGGAATGAAATTCAAATTTGAATCTACCAATCCTTATGTTCAAAACGGACAATTCAATTGGGAGTCAAGGACTGCTTATTTAGGGTTCAATTACAGGTTCGGTTCTGGTAAGAACAAAGCTAAAAGAAGAAAACGAAGAGATAATAACGAAACCAGTGGTGGTGGATTTATATAAAATTGAATTAATGCCTATAGTTATTTGAATCAATCGCATTATTCATTACAAATGCCCAACTCAGTCAAAGTTGGGCATTTATTTTTTTCGTATCTTAAAAGGAAAAAAATGAGTACTAAAATCACAGATTTAAAAGCCTTAGAAATTTTAGATTCGAGAGGGAATCCTACGGTTAGAGTTTATGTTACTCTAGCAGACGGAACAACAAGCTATAGTTCTGTACCTTCAGGAGCCTCTACTGGACAAAATGAAGCTGTCGAGCTGAGAGATAATGACCCTGAACGATATGGTGGCAAAGGGGTGTTAGCAGCTGTTAACCACGTCAACACCACATTGAGATCAGCATTAATCGGTATCGAAGCGAATGAGCAAGCAAAAATCGATTACCTCATGATCGATTTAGATGGTACCGACAACAAGTCTAGAATAGGAGCAAATGCAATCCTAGGGGTTTCTATGGCCGTGGCAAAAGCGGCAGCTCAATCCGCAGAATTACCCTTATACCAGTATTTAGGAGGACCTAATTCTGTAAGGATTCCAGTCCCATGTATGAATATTTTGAACGGAGGAGAACATTCCGATAATTCTGTTGATTTCCAAGAATTCATGCTAGTCCCTAAAGGAGCTCCTAACTTCACGGAAGGTTTAAGATATGTAGCAGAAACTTTTCATACGCTTAAAGGAATTTTAAAAAGTAGAAAACTTGCAACTTCTGTAGGAGATGAAGGTGGATTTGCTCCTGATGCTTCCTCTAATGAGGCCGCAATAGAACTTATCATCGAAGCAATCAATAAAGCAGGATACACACCTGGAAAGGACTTATTCATTGCCTTAGATAGTGCTGCAAATTCATTTTCACCACAACTAGACAACCACTATGATTTAAGCTGGTCTGGTGCCGGAAAAATGACCTCTGATCAGTTGATTGAACTTTCTGGAGAGTGGCTCAAAAAATATCCAATCATCCTTTGGGAAGACCCATTAAGTGAGGGTGACTGGGATGGTTTTGCCAAGTTTACTGCTAAATATGGCGATCAAATTGAAGTAGTAGGTGATGATATATTTGTAACCAATACTAAGTTTATAAAAAAAGGAATTGAACATAAAACTGCAAATTCCTGTTTGATTAAACTCAATCAAATTGGAACCGTGACAGAAACCATTGAAGCTGTCAAAATGTGTCAGGAAGCTGGATGGCGTTATTTCTTATCCCATAGATCGGGCGAAACAGAAGATACCTTCTTAGCTGATTTTGCTGTAGCAATGGGTGGAGGGCATCTCAAAACAGGATCAGCCTCTCGAGGAGAACGAATTGCAAAATATAATCGTTTACTTGAAATCGAACATGAGCTCGGTGATCAAGCCAAGTATTATTGGTAATCATAAAAAAAACCTGTCTTTTAAAAGACAGGTTTTTTTTTATTTTACACTTTATATTACCATCTCATAATTACAGAACCCCAAGTAAATCCAGAACCGAAAGCAGCAAGAACAACTAAGTCTCCGTCTTTCACTCGTCCTTCTTCCCATGCCTCAGTCAATGCGATAACTATAGAAGCGGCAGTGGTATTACCATATTTCATGATATTATTGAATACCTGATCATCTCTTAGTTTAAATTTCTTTTGAATAAATTGAGAAATTCTCAAATTAGCCTGATGTGGAACCAATAAATCAATTTGATCAGCTGTCAAATTATTCTTAGTTAAGCCCTCGACAATAGCCTCTGAGAAACGTACTACTGCATGTTTAAATACAAATTGACCATTCATATAAGGATAATAAGAAACATCATCTGGATCATTAGCCTCCATGATCTCAGGAACCCATCTATTAGTACTAGGCCCGATTAGTGCAAGTTCCTTAGCATGCTTTCCTTCTGAATGCAGGTGAGAGGATAAAATTCCTTTACCTGCCTCCTCCGTTCTTGAAAGTACAGCTGCCCCAGCTCCATCACCAAAGATAACAGTCACTCCTCTACCTCTTGTAGATTTTTCCAATCCACCAGAGTGATTCTCAGATCCAATTACAAGTATATTCTTATACATTCCTGTTTTAATAAACTGGTCAGCAATAGACAATGAGTAAATAAACCCTGAACATTGGTTTCTAACATCAAGAGCACCAACGGTCCCTAAGCCTAATAATTCTTGTACCTCTACTCCACCTCCAGGAAAATATAAATCCGGACTCAAAGTGGCAAAAATAATAAAATCAATGTCTTTTTTTTCTAATCCAGAACGTTCAATCGCTATTTCGGCAGCCTTAGCCCCCATCACAGAAGTAGAATCTCCTGAACCTTTTTCTATCCATCTTCTTTCTTTGATTCCTGTTCGTTCTTGAATCCAAGCATCGTTAGTGTCCATAAACTTTGAAAGGTCGTCATTGGTCACTACATTGTCAGGCACATAATGTCCTAATCCTATTATTTTTGAATTATACATATTCTTACTTCTTTTAATGTCTGTTTATAACTATCAAATATAAGGAATTTTGAACGTTTTAAACAACTATCTGACATCTTGTCACAAAAAGCATTTTGGTATTTTTTTTGACATAGCATTAATACTAACATTTAAATAAATATAAAATGGCTAAAGGAAATATTAATGTTTCTGTGGAAAACATCTTTCCACTTATTAAAAAGTTTCTTTACTCGGATCACGAGATATTTTTAAGAGAATTGATTTCGAATGCAACGGATGCTACTTCTAAACTGAAGCACTTGACAACAATGGGAGAGGCTCCTGGAGTTGAGTATGGAACTCCTCAAATAGAAATCAAAATTGATAAAGAGAATAAAACACTTCACGTAATCGACCAAGGGATTGGGATGACCGAAGAAGAAGTAGAAAAATACATCAACCAAATCGCATTTTCTGGAGCAGAAGAGTTCTTAGAACAGTATAAAGATAAGGTTGAAGATGCTGGGATTATAGGACACTTCGGACTTGGGTTCTATTCTGCATTCATGGTAGCTGACAAAGTAGACATCATCACAAATTCTTTTAAAGAAGGTGCTGCTGTAAAATGGACCTGTGACGGTTCTCCAGAATATACTCTGGAAGAAGTAGAGAAAAAAGACAGAGGTACAGAAATAGTTCTTCATATTGCTGAAGATTCATTAGAGTTCCTAGAAGAATCTAAGATTAACGAATTGTTGACTAAGTACAACAGATTCAATCAAATTCCAATCAAATTTGGAACAAAAGAGGAAACCTTACCTAAAGCAGAAGATGCTCCTGAAGATCAAGAGGCAGAAAAAGTAACTGTTGACAATATCATCAACAATACAAACCCAGCTTGGACACGTAAACCATCTGATCTAAACGATGAGGACTACAAGAACTTCTATAGAGAATTATACCCTATGCAGTTTGATGATCCTTTATTCCAAATCCACTTGAACGTTGATTATCCATTTAACTTAACGGGTATCTTGTACTTCCCTAAATTAAGTCCAAATGTAGATTTACAAAAGGATAAAATCCAATTGTACCAAAACCAAGTTTTTGTAACAGACAACGTAGAAGGAATCGTACCTGACTTTTTACAGATGCTAAGAGGAGTAATTGATTCTCCAGATATTCCATTGAATGTATCGAGATCTTATCTTCAAGCTGATGGAAACGTTAAGAAGATTTCTGGATATATTACTAAGAAAATTGCGGATAAATTAAGTTCAATGTTCAAAAAGGACAGAGCTGATTTTGAAACAAAATGGAATGATATCAAAGTTATTATTGAGTATGGAATGCTTTCTGAGGATAAGTTCTTCGAAAAGGCGGAAAAATTTGCGCTTTACCCTACAGTAGACGACAAATTCTTGACCCTTTCAGAGCTCAAAGAACAAACTAAGGATGCGCAAACGGATAAGGATGGAAATCACATTATTCTTTATGCTGCAAACAAAGAAGCACAACATAGCTATATTGAATCAGCAAAAGCTAAAGGATATGAAGTATTGTTATTAGACTCTCCAATCGTATCTCACTTAATGCAAAAACTAGAAACTTCTAATGAAAAGATGAAGTTTGTACGTGTAGATTCTGATCATGTAGACAATCTAATTCAAAAAGACGAAGAGAAGATCTCTAAACTTACTGACAAGGAACAAGAATCTTTAAAACCTATAATCGAGGCCAACGTTCCTAAAGAAACCTATACTGTTCAACTTGAGGCTATGGATTCTTCGGAAAACCCATTTATCATTACCGTTCCTGAATTCATGAGAAGAATGAAAGAAATGAATGCTACTGGTGGTGGCGGAGGAATGTTCGGAATGGGCAACATGCCAGAGATGTACAATTTAGTGGTGAACACCAACAACGATTTGGTTGGTGAAATTCTGAATTCCAAAGATGAATCAAAACAAAAAGAATTGATTCAACAATCTTTTGATCTTGCTAAGTTGTCTCAAAACCTATTACACGGAGAAGATTTGACAAATTTCATTAAAAGAAGTTTTGATCTTATTAAATAAAACACCTTCTATTTAAGGGCTAAAGCTGCACTATTTTTAGTGCAGCTTTTTTTTAATTAATTAATTTACAAGCAGTTGTTGTTTAATTAAAGATTTTTAATTAATTTAGAAGAACGATAGTCCTACCAGACGAAATTTATTTCATTCATTGAAAAGACACCCCTTTTTACTAGAGAAATAATTATTAAACTCCGCAAACATGAGGGAGTACCTGAAAGAATTAAACGTTGGGAGAAAGAGCCCGAACTTCAAAGCCTTATCTTCTGAGGGACCTATTGACTTTCATCATTGGTCCAAATCGAAATGGTCTTTATTATTTTTAGCGCCTTGCCAATTCATCAATGAGGGTAACCCTTATTTCATGGCTGAAACTAAAGTGGGGCTTCAGCAGCTCAATATGCAAGTTATTGCCTTAACTCAAAGTTTTGAAAACTCTGAATATTGGGGAGGTTCACAGACTAAAACTAGAATCCCAATTTCCTTTCCTGTAATCTACGATGTGAACAACATGATTCAACAAAAGTTTGATCATGGATTTGATTCAAATTCTGATGAAGAACTCAATCGAATTTACATTTTAGATACGAACAATACCGTTAGACAAATAATTACGTTTAAGAAAAAAATCAAAATAGATATCAATGATTTGATAATGGTCGTTAATAGTTTAAAAACGACCTCTTGTCATCATTTGATAAAAACATAAAGAAAAGGGGGTAATTGTTGTTTTTGTTTTCATGAGTTAGTTAGTTACACGTTGAATTACCTCCTTTTTTAAAAATCAAAATAAGAGTCTCGATGAGGCTCTTTTTTTAATGTAAAATGCCACCATTCTTCAGGATAAATCTTGAAGCCCGATCGAATCATTACCTCTCGAAGTATCTTCCTGTTTTGTTTTGCTTTTGCTGAAAGTTCCTCATAATAGACCCCCGAAATTTCACCAAAAAAGTCAAAAGGACTTCCCATATCTAATTCTCTACCAGTGGATAAATCATAGATACTAAGATCCACTGTAGAGCCTCTACTATGACCAGATTTAGCAGCGATATACCCCAATTTAAATAAGTCTGGTTTTTCAAAGTCTGGATAATATTCAGCTTTTTTCAAGGTATCATTGCTCTGCCTTGACCATATAACAAAGTCGTCTACAGATTTCTGAGCCCTGTAGGCATCAAAAACAACGACTCCATATCCTAAGGATTTAAATTCTTCTATAGCCTTTTGAAGGGCTATATAAGCGGAGTTGGTTAGGATTAAGTCTTTTCTGACTTCATAGCCTTTAACCACGCGCCCCATGAAATTATTATTACTGGCATACCTCAGATCAATGCGAACATCAGCCTGTTCTTGAGTCATTTGAACAAAATCCTCAGGGATCTCCATGGCTTGTCCCCAAGAATGCCACGTAAAAAAAAAGCCCAGCAAAATTGCTAGGCTTTTAATATATTTTAGAATAAGTTTATTCATAAATTTCATTTAAAACAGAGGCTAATCTTAAACCTCCTTTTTGCAATTGAGTTCTCAATATAGGGAAATATTCATACATATATTCATAAGATAAATTATCTCCAGGATTACAAGAAGCGTAAACCTTTTCTGCTAAGTTTTGAGATTCATACACCCAATCCATAAGCACTCCAGATTGTATATTTGCTTTTTGGGCATCGCTTAATTGATCCACATTATCGCAAAGTTCAGAATAACTCATTCCATAACTTGAAATCATTTTTGAATCCCAAACGGTGTGCAGGTTACTGTTTTTATAAAACCATTTAACCTTAACATCATTACCTCCTTTATCAGAACCATGTCCAACGTGAAGTGGCTGATGTAAATCCCCAATTAAATGGGTTAGCATTTTTAAATAAAACTGCTGATCCTCCATCGAAGATTTTGGGTCCTTAAGGACCTCAACACATTTATTAATTCCTTGAATCAAATCTCCTTTAGGGTTGGCTGTAGCAGCGTCGTATTTTTCTCCATGTTCAAAGTTCACATAATGCCAGGTATAAAAAGCATCATAGCGATCATCTGATTTAATTTCATCTGCGTAAGTAGAAGCAAATGCTAAAGAATGTCCATTTAAAATTTCATCCACTTTCTTAGAAGCTTTTTCAGATAAATTTCGTTGAGCTATTTCTCCCACCGCTCTATGACCATTTGCACCCCAAAAAGTTACAGAAGCTCCAGCTCCTATAGTCAAAATCAAACCAAAAATTAAAAGTATCGTTTTTTTCATTTAAATATATTTTGAACAAAAGTAAGTAATAAAATCTTCAGTTTTTTCTAACTTGCATAAAAACTAAAAACATAATGAAAGAATATAAATTCATAAAACAAAAGCCAACAGCCATTAAGAGAGACCACGATTTTGAAGAATTGCTAAACTCCTATGCTAAAACAGGTTGGCAGGTTTTAGAAGTTTTTGTTCACAGAGGAAATATCAAAGCAGTGTTGGAACGTGAAAAACAAGAAGAATAGTTTTGAATAAACCCTTTAAACTTTTATTTACAGATATCGATGGAACGCTCTTGGATTCGGAGCGCTATATTTCCCAGCAAACTAAAGACGCCTTTGATCAAATGGGTGTAGATGCTATTCTTATCTCATCTAGACAACCCTCGGCAATGTATTATCTACAAGAGGCCCTGAATATCTCTGGAACCCCATTAGTTTGTTATAATGGAGGGCTCATTATTAAACAAGGTGAAGTATTGAGCTCAATCACTATTTCCGACCAAATCACTAAAGCGGCATTAGTCAAAGCAAAAAGTTTAGACTTACACCTAAGCACCTATCACCTAGATACATGGACCGCACCAATGGAAGATCAGTGGACCGCTCGAGAAATAAACAATACTAGAGTGACCCCTAAACTTTCCAATTTTGACCAGATGATTGCTCAAGAGAATCATCAAAGTCACAAAATGATGGGGATGGGAGAACCTGAAAAAGTAGATGCTTTAATTAGCTATCTTGAGACTGCGTTTCCCAATCAATTGCACTGCTATAGATCAAAAGACACTTATGTGGAAATCTCCCCTATGGATATCTCTAAAAAAACAGCAATAGAAGAAGTGTTGAATCATTATTACCCTAGCATAAAGCTTGAAGACTGTATTGCTTTCGGGGATAATTACAACGACATTGAAATGCTTGAAGCAGTGGGGATTGGTGTTGCTATGGGCAACGCAAAAGATGCGGTTAAACAAATCGCAAAACATCAAACCATAGGAAACAAAGAACATGGTGTCGCCCATTTTTTAAACTCTTTCTAGAATGACAGAACTCTTGGCTTTTCTTTCCAAGGACTACTCGATAAAATCACTGAAACAGCTCCCTGGAGAAGTAGATCTGAATTTTCTAATGATCACGGATCAAGGAGCTTCTTTTTTAGTCAAACTAGTCCAAGGTTCAAATTCACAAGAATTTCAGAACGACCTACTACATTTTCTGAGCTCAAATCCCGATTATACAGGACCTCGTCTAATTAAACAATACCCCGAAGCCTTAGGTGATTATAATGTCAAAATCATTTCGTGGATTGAAGGTAAGGTATGGGCAAGTAATCCACATCCCAAGCTTTCTAACTTCTTAAATCTTGGTAAAGTTTCAGGAAGATTAACAAAGCATTTAAAAAGCTTTGAGCACCCTAAAGCCCATTTCAACTTGGAATGGGACCTAGCTCAAGCTCTTTGGATTGAAAAGCACCTTTCCATTTTTGATACAGAACAACGAGAATATATTCAACGGAGTATCATCGATTTCAAAAATATTCAAGAGCACTATAAACTCCTTCCTAAGTCTATAATTCACAATGATGTAAACGAACATAACATCATCATAGACCCCGAAGGGGACCCAGTAGAAATTATAGATTTCGGTGATGCTATTTATAGCCAAACTATAAATGATTTAGCCATTTTAATTGCTTATGCTACTATGGAATTGGATCACCCTCATAAGGCGGCCAAAACCTTAATCCAAGGCTACCATAGCCAATATTCACTATCTGAAGCGGAATTAGACCTCTTAGAACCACTTATCAGAATGCGATATGCGGTAAGTTTGACTAAATCCAAACTAAACTCAATTGCCTTCCCAGAGCAAACCTACCTTCAAGTTAGTGCTCAGAAAACATGGAAAGGACTTCAAAACTGGTCAAAACTCAACCCTCAGTGGACTAGAGTACAATTCTATAGCGCCCTAGAAAAAACCCCATCAGATTTAAAAGAAAAACTGGCAGAGATTTCTAAGCTCAATTTAGATTTTTCTCAGTTTTGTCCTAATCCAACTGAGCCCATAGACTTAAGTGTAGAAAGTTCTTTTCTCGCTTCTTTAAACAATGAAGAGGACCTAAGTGAATTCCAGGAGCATCTGCAAAGAACTTTTCCCGAGAATACCACAGCTATAGGAGGCTATCTAGAAGCACGTACTCTATATACCAGCGAGGCCTTTCAAAAGATTGACCTCAATCAAATAAATTACAGGAGCATCCACCTAGGAATTGATCTTTGGTTCAAAAACGGACATGTACTTAAAGCCCCCTTAGATGGTAAAATTGTCCTCTTAGAAAATCATCAAATAAGGAAAGATTACGGACCTCTTATAGTCCTTGAACACCTACTGGATTCTGGTAGAAAATTCTATACCCTTTATGGTCATTTAAGCACTGAAAGCACAGCTCAACTCAGTCTCGGTCAACAAATTAAACAGGGGCAAAAATTTGCAGAAATTGGCAATTCAACTGAAAACGGAAATTGGGTCCCTCATCTACATTTCCAGCTTGTTATGGACCTGCTTGGAAATACTAAAAATTTTCCTGGAGTAGCCTACCCAGATGATATAGAAGCGTGGAAGATGATTTGTCCCAGTCCAATGATTCTTTTTAAAAACCCACCAAAAACGAAGTTAAAACAGAGTCTTTCTTATCATGAAATATTGAAAGATCGAAAACAAAACTTAGGAACTAATTTAAGTCTGTCTTATGAGAAACCTTTGTTAATACTCAAGGGCAAAGGCTCTTTTTTGTATGACTACCAGGCCCAGAAATATCTTGACCTGGTCAACAATGTAGCTCATGTAGGGCATGAAAACCCCAATATAATAAAGGCCGGAAATCAACAGTCCTATCTACTGAACACCAACAGTAGATATCTACACCCTTCAAGAGTAGCCTACGCTAAGGAACTCATGGCAACCCTTCCTAAAAGGTTTAGTCGCGTCTATTTTGTAAACTCAGGGTCGGAGGCTAACGAGCTAGCCATTAGAATGGCCAAAACCTTTACCGGATATTCTAATATTTTAGCTCTTGATCATGGATACCACGGAAACACATCCCAATGCATAGACATCAGTAGTTATAAATTTCAAGCCAAAGGTGGTCGGGGAAAAGTCCCCTCCACCCTACTAGCCTCTGCACAGAAAAGTGACGATCAAAGGTTAAAGACCCTCGGTCAAGAAATCGCACTTAATCCCGTGGCAGGCTATATCTACGAATCTATTCAAAGTTGTGCAGGACAAATTCCTTTAAATCCGGAGCTTCACAAAAATTTAGAAGGCCTTATTCACGATCAAGGAGGACTGAGTATTGCAGATGAAGTTCAAACTGGTTTTGGAAGAATTGGGAGTCATTTTTGGGCCTTTGAGGCCATAAAAGCCCAACCAGACATCGTGACCATGGGGAAACCCATAGGAAATGGTCATCCCCTAGCCGCTGTCGCTTGTACAGAAGAAGTAGCTCAAGGATTTGACAACGGAATGGAATACTTCAATACCTTTGGAGGCAATCCTGTTTCTTGTGAAATTGGAAGAGCAGTCTTAAGAGAAGTTAAAGGAAATAACCTTCAACAAAACGCTCTAAACATGGGGGATTTATTAATAAGAGAACTCCATAAAATAACACTCCCGAACCTTTATAAAATTAGAGGGAAAGGTCTATTCTTAGGAATTGAATTTCGAGACTCAATAGGACAAGCTGATGGCCTAACTGCAAAAAGGCTTGCCGAAGGACTCAAGGATCTAGGCGTTTTAATCTCTACCGATGGCCCACAACTCAATGTTCTTAAAATTAAACCACCTATTACAATCAATTCCGAAGAGATTCTGGATTTAATACATAAAATTAAACTAATACTACCACGCTTATGAACCCTCCTATATTTACCCAAGATGTAATCGTTTTTGGACTTTTGATGTTATGTTTAGGTTTTACCTTTTACACCTCATCTTTGAAGACTGGCTTCTGGTCAAAATTCTATAAAGTCGTTCCTGCTTTACTAATGTGTTACCTGCTTCCTGCAATTCTGAGTTCAGCAGGGATCATTGCGGACAGCTGGAGCTATTTAGATGCACAAGAACATATCGTTAAAGGTAAATCAGAACTGTATACCGTGGCAAAAAACTACCTCCTACCCGCTTCCTTAATTCTTATGACCTTAAGCATTGATCTCAAAGCTGTATTTAACCTGGGACCAAAAGCCTTAATAATGTTCTTTACAGGAACGCTGGGAATAATCATCGGAGGTCCTATTGCTTTGTTGATCATCTCGTCCATTCAGCCCGATATATTAGGCGGAGCTGGACCAGATGAAGTGTGGAGAGGTCTTGCAACTATAGCAGGAAGTTGGATCGGTGGAGGTGCAAATCAAACTGCGATGTATGAAATCTATGGCTATAATCCTGAAAAATATGGAGCCATGGTCTTCGTAGATATTATTGTGGCAAACATCTGGATGGCCATACTACTTTTCGGGATTGGAAAATCAGTCAAAATTGACAAATGGCTCAAAGCAGACAATTCAGCCATAGAAGCTTTGAAAGAAAAGGTATCCAACTATAGTGAACAAGTCAAACGCCAACCAGAACTCAAAGATTATATGATTATGTTAGGGGCTGCCTTCTTCGGTGTAGCCTTAGCTCATTTAGGTGCTCAGTTTACTCAAGGAGCCTTGAGTAGTTCTTTTGAATTCATTAACGACCCCAGTCATTTTTTAAGTTTTATGAATTCGCATTTCTTTTGGATGATTACCTATGCAACGCTTTTAGGTATACTTGCTTCCTTTACTCCATTGAAATCATTTGAAGGAGCTGGAGCTAGTAAACTTGGATCAGTATTTATATATATTTTAGTAGCGACCATTGGAATGAAAATGGACTTGACTCAAATTTTTGATAATCCACTTCTTTTAATTGTAGGACTGATATGGATGGCAATTCACGTATTCTTACTCATACTAATTGCAAAATTGATCAAAGCTCCATATTTCTTCTTAGCGGTAGGATCTAAAGCTAATATTGGTGGAGCCGCTTCAGCACCGGTCGTTGCAGCAGCTTTTCATCCTGCCCTGGCTACCGTTGGTGTTTTGTTGGCTGTATTTGGATATGCTGTTGGAACCTTTGGAGCCATATTATGCGCACAACTTATGGAAATCGTAAGTCTCTAAGCATAGCTTTACAGAATTTTATTAGGATTTTTTAAAAAAAAGAAGATATTTGCAGGCTAAGACCATAATGCTATATAACAAATGAAAAAAATATTTTTAGCAATCACAATTCTTGCTTTAACGGTAAGTTGTAATTCAAATTCAGATCATAATATGATCGTTAACGGACATGTAAAAGGACTTAAAAAAGGACATCTTTACCTTCAAAAAGTTCAGGATTCTATGATGGTGTCCGTGGATTCAATATTTGTTGATGGAAGCGATGAATTTACTTTAGGAGCAAATGTAAAGGATGCCGAAATGTACTTCATCAATCTAAACAAAGATCAAAATTTCAGGATAGCATTTTTCGGAGAAGCAGGACATATTACAGTAAATACAGAATTGGAAGATTTTACAGTAAAAGCTAAAATTGCCGGTTCTAAAAGTCAAGATTTACTTGATCAATATATCAAAATGTCTAAACGCTTTAACGACAAACGTCTGGATCTAATCCAAGCGAATTTTGAGGCTCAAAAGCAGGGTGACGCGTCTAAAACAGACAGCATTTCTAAGCAATTTGACAACCTCCTTAAAAGAAGATATTTCTATACAACCAATTTTGCAATGACCCACGGTGATTCAGAAGTAGCTCCTTACCTAGGAATGACTGAACTTTTCAATGCAACGAATAAGTTACTAGATACGGTAAATCAATCTTTGACTCCAGAGGTAAAAGCATCCAAATACGGTAAGGCTTTTCAACAAATGATCGATTCGAGAAAATAAGCTTACGCTTTTTTTAATAAAAAAAACCTCCTTAGTTCTAAAAACTAAGGAGGTTTTTTAGTTAAATAAATAAGGTTTTGGTTTTTGCCTACAAATCGAACTTAGATCTAATTGTTTAAAAACTTCTATCTCCTCCAATCATATTTCCAATCCCTCCTAATGGACCACCTTCTCCTCGAGAAGCTCCATTACGAGGGATTGATGCTATAATACGGTCTGCCAGTCTACTAAATGGTAGAGATTGCACGAAAACTGTACCTGGCCCCTGAAGCTTGGCAAAGTACAAACCTTCCCCTCCAAAGAATGTATTCTTAATTCCTCCTACATATTCTATATCAAAATCTACCTCAGAAGTAAACCCTACTAAACACCCGGTATCTACTTTAAATGTTTCTCCATGAGTCAACTCCCTCTTCACAATACTTCCTCCAGCATGTAAAAAAGCTAAACCATCTCCTTCTAACTTCTGCATAATAAAACCTTCCCCTCCAAAAAAACCGGCTCCAAGTTTCTTATTAAAAGCAATTCCAACGGAAACCCCTTTAGCAGCACATAAAAAAGATTCTTTTTGGCAAATAAAACGTCCATGAAATTCAGAAAGATCCACAGGGAGTATATTACCAGGATAAGGAGAAGCAAATGATACCTTCTGCTTTACAGCAGATTGATTCCCGTACAGAGTCATAAAAAGATTCTCTCCACTCAACATCCTCTTACCAGCAGAAAACATTTTTCCGAGAAAACCTTCATCATCCCGAGAACCATCTCCAAAAATGGTCTCTAGTCCAATTCCTTGATCCATCATCATCATGGCTCCGGGTTGAGATACAACGGCTTCTCCAGGGTCTAGTTCAATAGATACAAACTGCATTTCTGCTCCTTTAATTTCAAAATCTATCTCATGAGAATTCATATTATTTCTTTTTTAATTTAATACTCCATTTAAAACTGTAGTTAGAAACCACGTCTCCTTGCCCATCTATTCCTTGAGAATAAAGCGTAAAACTCACCCCTTCACCTGTTGCTAAGGCCTTATCAAAAGACTGCTTTACAATTTCTCCTCCATCACAAGTAAAATTTATTTTTCCGACAGCCTTTTTTGTAAAATCACCTTGATGCCCCACAACCAACATAGAAAACTTTTCTTTTCTATCAGATACCTCCCTGAGTATCAAAGAACCCGTACTTAACTCTGCCGCCATGGATTGAACAGCAAAATACATAGAACGGAAAGGGTTTTGGTTAATCCATTTATAAGTTACATCAACTCTTGCACTATTTCTATTTAATTCTTTTAAACGAACCCCGCATAAATAAGCTGAAGGTAGCTTAAACATTAGCATCTTATTAATTGTCTTGATATTCATATTCTAAATTTTCTTTCAATTTAGTAATTCTAGAAGAATAATCTTCAATGCTGATAATGTTAAAGTTTGTTAAATTATAGTACTTTGTATTGCATAATACCTTCTAATGTTCATATATTTGTAATAGATAATACTAAACCAAACCAAATGACTTCAAAAAATGAACAGAATTCAGCCACCTTAATTCACTTTTCTGGCCTGTTATCCTTCTTCTTCCCGTTCGGAGGAGTATTAGGGCCATTGCTATTCTGGAGTCTTAAAAAGGACGAAAGCCAATTCGTAGATCAAGAAGGGAAATCAGCCATTAACTTCAATCTAAGTTTTGCACTTTACACCTTCATACTTGGATTTTCATTTATACCTGTAATTATAGCAAGAATCTCTTCTTTTATCACTCAACTCATTAACAACCAAACATATCATGATACATATAGTAATACATTTTATTTCGATGATTTTAGCCTTTTTGGAATCTTTTCTCTAGCAGGAATTATTTTCCTACTTCAAATCATCAGGATTGTTTTTATCATTAATGCTGGAATCAGAACCAGTAAAGGAATGAACGCTCACTACCCTATCAGTATTAAATTTCTAAAAAACTAAACACAGAACACATGAAGATAGAAAACGCAAAAGCTCAAATGCGGAAAGGTGTTCTCGAATATTGTATCCTATCAATCTTACAAGATAAAGATGCCTATACTTCGGAAATCTTATCCACATTAAAAGCCTCTGAAATGATTGTTGTAGAAGGGACGATATATCCACTACTAACAAGATTGAAAAATGCAGGCCTACTTAATTATCGCTGGGAAGAATCTACTTCTGGCCCACCGAGAAAGTATTATGCACTTACCGAAAACGGTAAACTTTTTCTCAAGGAATTAGACAGCTCCTGGAAAAATTTAATAAAAGCTGTATCTAATATAACCAACACCAAATCCTAAAACCATGAACAAGACAATAAATATAAACCTAGGAGGTCTATTCTTTCATATCGATGAGGAGGCCTATAAAAAGTTAAGAAGATATCTTGACAGTATTTCAAGGTCTTTGAGTGATGATCCTCAAGGAAAAAATGAAATTATCAACGATATAGAAATGAGAATTTCAGAGTTACTGGCCATGAAAATATCTGATCCTCGTCAAGTAATTTCAACACCGGATATTGAAGAAATTGTTGAAATAATGGGGAAACCTGAAGATTATGAGGCTGAATCAATTTTTGAGGATGAACTCTATTCTAATGGGAAAAGAAAAAGAGCCAGAAAATTGTATCGAGATGGAACGGACAAATTCTTAGGAGGGGTCTGTTCGGGATTAGCTCATTATATGGGAATAGACCCTATATGGGTGAGATTATTTTTCTTAGCCTTATTATTTGGTGGAGGATCTGGTTTTATAATTTACATCATAATGTGGATTTTACTTCCTGAGGCTAACACTACAGCAGAAAAACTTGAAATGGAAGGTGAAGCAGTGAATATTTCAAATATTGAAAAAAGAGTTAAGAAAGAATATCAAGATATCGAAAACCGTGTAAAGGAAGGTGATTATGTAAACAAAGCGAAATCAGGAACTCAAAAATTCTTTAGCGGCTTGGGAAAGCTTTTGGCCGGACTTCTTAAATTTATAGGAAAGACTTTCGGCGTACTATTTATTATTATCAGTGGATCTACATTGATTGGACTTCTAATTGGTGCCTTTTCTTTAGGTAGTATTGAAATCTTAGGGTTTACTCCATTTTGGAACGAAAACCCAGAATTCTTCTACGGTGGATTAATTCCTTTCTGGCTGATATTCACAGCAATATTTGTACTTTCTGCTATTCCATTTGTGTTACTATTCATTTTGGGAATTAGAATTCTAGGCAATAGTAATCCCATGGGAAAAACCACAGGGTACACGCTTCTTGGATTATGGGTCATAGCTCTATTTATAATTATTTTTAACGCTTTAGATTTCTCATCCAGTCGAGTAACGGACAACTTCGTGGTCCAAAACCATGAATTACACCTTAAAACAAAAGACACCCTAAGTCTAAAAATGATCGGTAATGAGGACTTAATAGGCTACGATGATTTATACCGTAGAAGAGAAGAAAAAGTTATCAATTTCGACGGCGTTGATTATCTATATTCTAATTATGTAGAAGTAGAC
Source organism: Flavobacteriaceae bacterium (assembly GCA_049607205.1). Taxonomy (GTDB): domain Bacteria; phylum Bacteroidota; class Bacteroidia; order Flavobacteriales; family Flavobacteriaceae; genus JBELHR01. Next base: position 81,375 of record JBMYWH010000003.1, read on the forward strand.
GTCAAAGAAAGTACAACAGGGAAAGCTTATATCAAGGTAAGACGAAAAGCAGATGGTAGAGATCTTGTCGATGCAGCTAATCGCGCTGAGAGTCTAGATTATCAATATGAAGTCTTTGAGAATAATGTAGCCCTGAACGCCTATTTTTTAACAGGAGTTGAGAATAGATCAAGAGATTTGGAAGTTCGTGTAACAATTTATCTTCCAGAAGAGTCTTATTTATATCTAGATGACAATACGGAACAATTTTTAGACCGTGTGGAGAATGTAGATGATATTTATGATCAAGATATGGCAGGGCATTATTATCATATGAACTCACAAGGTCTTAAATGTCTGGATTGTCAATTAAGAGAACTAAATGAAATTTAAAAACCAACACCAATGAAAAACATTAAACTAACCACACTTTTAGCTATAGTTGCTATCACACTTACATCTTGCGTAAGTTCGTTTAACGGAGTTAAAGGCAATGATCAAGTTACCACAGAAAAAAGAAAGGTTAACGGAGACTTTGACAAGATCTCGGTAAGTGACGGAATCGATTTAATCATTAGCATTGACTCTAAACCAAGTATAGAAATTAAGGCTGATGAAAACCTACAGGAATTAATAAAAACAGAAGTTAGAGACGGAGTCTTAAAGATTTATTCAGAGAAAAACATTTGGCATTCTAAATCAAGAAAAGCCTATGTAAGTCTTCCTTCTTTAAATGGTCTTAAGGCAAGTGCTGGAGCTTCAGCAAAGAGTGATCAACTAATAAAGTCAGCCCAAATGAGCCTTTCTTCATCAAGTGGTTCCACGATAAAGCTAGCCTTGCAATCAAAAAATATTTCAGCAGATGCAAGCAGCGGAAGTACCATAAAACTTGAAGGTTCTACTGAAAACTTCAAGGGTTCGGCCTCAAGTGGCTCTAGTATCAGGTGCCAAGATCTTAAATCACAAAGTGCAGATGTTAAAGTGAGCAGCGGAGCAGGACTAAAAATACATTCTTCTAAAGAAATAAAGGCAAGAGCATCCAGTGGAGCAAGTATACGTTATTATGGATCCCCTGAATTTGTTGACAGCGACAGCTCATCGGGCGGAAGCGTTAACAATGCAGATTAAATAAACTCAAAAAAACTCTAGAGTAATCTAGAGCTTTTTTTTGTATCTTTAATTCATCTCCTCCCGAATAAAAACCACTATTATGAAAAACGTTTTTCTTGGGGTATTATTCATTCTGGGAGTAATTACTACGCAAGCCCAGAGTAAAGAGCAAGAAGCTGCCAACGCAAACAACCCCTTAGCGAATATTAAGGCCTTTAATATTCAATTCAACTTCCTTTCCAACAACACAAGCACGGACAATCAAACCATGATGACTTCTTTTCGTTATGCTCAACCCGTTGGGAAATTTTTATTGAGAGCAACCCTCCCAACATTGACAAGTTCATCCCCAAGTCTTAATTCTTCCATGTCTGGAGTAGGAGATTTCAATTTATTTGCAACTTATTTAGCATCTAAATCTGATTCACCTGTTCAATTCGGAATTGGACCTATGGTATACGCTCCTACATCTTCCGTTAGTGCAGACGGACCCGCTTTTCAAGATTCAAATTTCGGAGCAAACAATTGGCAAGTTGGTGCAGCTGCCATAGTATTCGTTGCAAAAAACCCTAAATTCCAATATGGAGGATTAGTCACTTATGTTGCAGGAGTTGGACAGGATAGTGTCACTAAAACTTCAGCGGACGAAAGTCTATTAGCTATACAGCCATTCTATTTTTTCCAACTTGGAAAAGGAACCTATTTAAGAGGAGCACCTATATGGACGATAAATATGCAAAATGATGCGGTGAATCTTCCTGTTGGTATCGGTCTTGGCCAAGTCATGAAAATAGGGAACGACGTTGTAAATTTATTCATAGAACCACAGTACTCCATGTACTCTAAAGGCTTTAATCAAGCTATGTTCCAAGTATTCGCTTCTATAAACTTACAATTCTATTAGGAATGAAACAGTTATATGTTTTAGTTATTCTATTTATCATAAGTTTTGCAACCGAGCTCACCTATGCTCAAGAAAAAGAAAAAAAGGAGAAGTCCACTAAACAGATGACTAAATTTGATGCAAAAAAGGAACGAACCGGTGTTCGTTTTAATATCATTCCTGGTCCCTCTTATGACCCATCTATTAAATTCGGAATTTTTGTAGCTCCAATGTTAACCTACTATCCAAGTAAAGGAGACATGATTTCTCCAGCTTCCATGTCTTCAGTCTACGGCATGTACACTACTAACAACTCCTATATCGTTGGTATGAATAATGAATGGTACCTCAAAGAAGACACATGGAGAATTAGACTTAGAGCAGGTGGAGGTAGGCTTAATAAAGACCTCAAACTCTATGATGTTTACCCGGGGACCACAAGCCCAGACACTTCTGTAATAACCGAGGCGGATGCTTCTCAGATGGTTTTCCAAGTCGATGGTTATGCCATGCGTAAAGTGGTCAAACATCTATATGCTGGCCTAGGGTTTAATTACAAAAAGGTAAACTTTGTTAATAACTCTGACGATACCAAGGTTGATACTCTATTAATAGCTAACAACCTTGTCAATAATTTCGGTAATATTGGTATCAGTTATAAAACGGAGTTTGATTCACGTGATAATGTTCAATATCCATATAGTGGGTATTATGTGGGCTATACAGGCTATCAATATCTTTCTTCAGGTGATCAAGACAATTCTTACTTATCTAATACAGTTGATGTTAAAGGCTTCTGGTCAATTAAAAAGAACAATCGGCATATAATTGCTACTAAGCTTTATGGAAACTTTTTAGGGGGTAACCCGAGTCCTGCAAACTATTCTTATTACGGACGAGTAAATGGAGATGTACAAAGAGGATATCAAAGTGGTAGACGTATTGATAAAAACGCTATTAATATCGAAACAGAATATCGATGGACGACTCCATTGATGGATAATCGATTGAGATTTATGGGGCTCCTAGGAACCGGAAAAGTATTTGGAGAATACAACTCATTTTCAGACGCGGAATGGCTTCCCGTTGGAGGATTGGGTGTTCGATATGCCGTTGTCCCATATGCTAGAATAAATGTTAGATTTGATACAACATACTCGAAAGATGGCTTCATGTGGTACTTCGGAATTCGAGAAGCTTTCTAATTTTTTTTCTATATTTATGGACCTCAACTAAAACCCTACTCATGATTCGAAGGTCCATATTCTGCCTGTTTTTTTTAGCGATTTTCTCCTGTTCTCCGGATTCTAACTTCGATCCTCCGGAACAAGGCGAAACAGAAGAACCTATTGACGAAGAACCAGACAATTCTGAGGAGGAAGGACTAGCTATGTTTAATATCAATACTGGAGGTAGAGAAATCATAGATGATCCTAAAATAAACGCTACATTATTAATTGAAAAGGGTAGTAAATCTTTGTTTTCTGGACCTATTGGAATAGAACTTAGAGGGGCTAGTTCCTTGTGGTTTGATAAAAAACAATATGGATTTGAAACTTGGGATGATTCAGGGAACGATCTAGATGTATCTTTATTGGATTATCCAGAAGAAGAGGATTGGATTCTAAACGGCCCTTATGTGGATAAATCTCTTATGAGAAATAAATTTGTCTACGACCTTTCTAATTCCATGGGGAGATATGCTTCTCGAGCAGAGTTTGTCGAGATGAAATTAAATGGAATTCATAAAGGAGTTTACGTATTTTTAGAGAAGATTAAAAGAGATCAAGGTCGTGTCGATATTTCAAAATTAAAAGATATAGATATATCAGGCGAAGAACTCACCGGAGGTTATATCATGAAAATAGACAAAGGTCACAATGGAGGGATGAACTATGACTCTCATATGTCTTTTGAATCTAATTATAGCCCATTACATGACGATAGTGGACTTCCTATCCGATTTCAATATGTCTATCCCAAGCCAGATGAAATTCAAAATGAACAACGCATTTATATTCAAGAATATATTGATTCCTTTGAATCTAGCTTAGCTTCAAATAATTTTCAAGATCCTAATCAAGGCTATAGAGCTTACGCAGATGTTGATAGCTTTATAGACTTCTTTATCCTTAATGAATTAGGAAATAATGTAGATGGTTTTAGATTGAGTACTTATTTCCATAAACCTAAAAACGGAAAACTAATTATGGGACCCATTTGGGACTTCAATTTTGCCTTCGGGAACGCAGATTATTGTTCAGGAGGAGAGACTAACGTCTGGGCATACCGTTTTAATGAACGTTGCGGAGGGGATGGATGGTCTATTCCTTTTTGGTGGGAACGCTTAATGCAAGATCCCTATTTCGTTGAAAAATTAAAATCTCGATGGAATCTTCTTCGAGGTGGTATTCTCGCAAATAACAGTCTAGAGACTCAGATAGAAGAATACTACACAACATTAAGTGCAAATAACGCTATTAATAGAAACTTCACTATCTGGGATATATTAGACATTTATCTTTGGCCTAATAATTATGTCGGTGGATCTTATAACAATGAATTCAACTATTTCAAAACATGGGTTGTAGATCGTGCCAATTGGATGGATAATGCTATTAACTCCTTATAGCAAACTCAATACTTGAACAACTATAATCAAGAGAACCATTGCAATGGGATATACCGTAGCATAAGCTATAGCAGGTGCATCTGAATCTACCATATTATCCACAGCTGCTAAGCCTGGAGTACTGGTCATACTACCGGTTAATGTCCCTAATAGGGTCAGTAAATTGACCTTATAGAATAATTTTGCTACCAAGGTAGTCAGAATCATCGGAATCAAAGTAATTAAGATCCCATAGGCGAATAAGGATACTCCAGAACTTTTAAAAGTATCGACTAAATTTGCTCCTGCACTGGTTCCTACTGCGGCTAAAAAGAACAATAAACCTAACTGTCTTAAGAGTTGGTTTGCGTGACCGGTCATGGTCCAAACTATAGGACCTGTCTTACCAGCTCTACCTAGAAATAAAGCTACCATTAAAATCCCTCCAGTAAGACCTAAACTAAAGTGAAAATCACCAATCACTATACTTACTTTTCCAGCTAAAATCCCCAGCACAATACCAGCTGCAATTGGAAAGAAATCCGTGTTTGACAGTTTTCGATTATCATCTCCGAAAACCTTAGAAACTTTTGATGAATAATCCCTACTACAAACCACCATTATCTTATCCCCTAACTGTAATTTCAAAGAAGGACTTGCAGGAATACTAATTCCACTACGCATTACTCGAGTAACCGTAGCATTGTATTGTTTTAAAACACTTAAAGTACCTATGGATTTATTAATGACCTCTGCATTGGTGACTAAAACTGACCTAACCTCGTAATTTTTGTTTAATCTGAATGAGTTTTTGGTCTCCGGACCTATCAATAAATTTACACGTTCTAAGGCCTCTTCAGTCCCTACTGCTCTGATGATATCCCCCTTGTGTAACACTAATTCCGGAGAAGGAGCGATGACATGATCATTTTGCTTCACTCTGGATACTACCGCTTTAGTCATGAACCTAATATTAAGTTCTCCTAAGGTCCTCCCAATCACATTTTCATTTTCTACAATGAAAAATTTCCTAAGCATAGGAAGCTGACCTTCACTCTCTTCTATTTCATACTGTTTTCTTTCTTGATCTAAATTGACTCTTAAAAACTTAGGCAATAAACTCACAAAAAGAATCACTCCAATAACGCCAAATGGATAGCCGATTCCATATCCAATCGAAGCTTGAGATGAACCTGTAGCATCAATTGCCGCAGCAAGTCCTGGTGTCGAGGTTAAGGAACCATTTAACAATCCTATAGCAAGGTTTTTATCAACACCTCCAAATTCAAAGACTAAATAGGTTATAAGACCTGCAGTCACAATTAGCACAGCGGACAAACTGGCTAAACGACGACCATTCTTCTTAAAAGACTCAAAGAAGCTAGGTCCTGCCTGAATTCCAATAGTAAAAATAAAAAGAACAAGTCCTAAATACTGAAAATCCTTCGGCACTTGATAACCATAGTGTCCGAAAAGTAAAGCGACGAAAATTACAGCAGAAACGTCTAAAGACACTCCAAAAATTTTAATTCTCCCTAATAAAAATCCAAGGACAATAATTACAAATAATACTACGTAGCTTTTACTTAATAAATCCATGCTTGTTCTTTTTATATACAAAAATAAGACATATTGAACTTATGATACCCTGAGAGTGAATTATTTGCGAAAACGTTAACGATAAAAAAAAGAGGGCATAAAGCCCTCTTTTACTATAATTTATTCAAAAACTATTTCAAAGCCCCCAAGTATCTTTCAGCATCTAAGGCAGCCATACAACCAGTTCCAGCTGCAGTAATAGCTTGACGATATTCTTTATCCTGAACATCTCCAGCAGCAAAAACTCCTGGTATATTAGTTTTAGTAGTTTTACCTTCCGTAATCAAGTATCCAGTATCATCCATATCTAATACTCCTTTAAAAATATCAGTGTTAGGTTTATGACCAATAGCCACAAACAGCCCAGTTGCAGTTAAATCTTGTTTCTCACCCGATTGATTGTTAAACACTCTAACGCCATCCACAACTTGCTCTCCTAGAACCTCATCAACCTCAGTATTATACATCACTTTAATGTTCTCAGTTTTTGCAACTCTATGTTGCATAGCTTTAGAAGCACGCATTTCATCCCTTCTTACAAGCATAGTTACTGTAGAACAAATATTGGCTAAATATGTAGCTTCTTCAGCGGCAGTATCTCCTGCTCCTACAACCACAACATCTTGTCCTTTATAGAAGAATCCATCACAAGTGGCACAAGCCGAAACCCCTCCACCTTTTAAACGCTCTTCAGATTCTAATCCTAAATATTTAGCTGTTGCTCCAGTTGAAATAATAACAGTTTCAGCCTCTATAGTTTTAGAACCATCTAAGGTAACTTTGTGAATTCCTCCAGCTTCTTTAGCAAAATCAACAGCAGTTATTAAACCAAAACGAACTTCAGTTCCGAAGCGTTCCGCTTGATTTTTTAAGTCTTCCATCATGGCTGTACCATCTGTACCATTAGGATATCCAGGAAAGTTATCTACCTCAGTAGTAGTTGTTAACTGTCCACCCATCTGCATACCGGTATACATCACTGGTTTCATATCTGCACGAGCAGCATAAATAGCAGCAGTATATCCTGCAGGCCCTGATCCAATGATCAAACATTTTATTCTTTCTATGTTATCTGACATAATTTCAAAATTTTAAAACACAAATTTATAATAATTCACTTTGAGTCAGTCGTAAATTATATTTTTTTTTACAATACTTAAATAGTCAAATCTTATGTAACTTTGTAGACGATTTTAAAATGATAATTATGGACTATTTTTTAACGACTTTAGAAGATTTAGAAAATCTAAAATCATCTGAGAACGCCTTTGTAATTTATTTTACAACAGATAATTGTTCCGTGGGAGAACAAGTGGGGCCAAAAGTACTTAAGTTGATCGAAAATGACTTCCCTAAAATCAAAATAGCATTCATTTCAAATAGTGCGAATCAGGAACTCTTAGACCTTCTACAACTTCACATACCCCCTACCCTAATTTTATTTTTAGAATCAAAAGAATACCTAAGAAAGACACGAGCCTTTGGTTTAGAGGAACTTAAAAAAGACTTAACAAGACTTTATGAAATTTACTTCAAATAATTTTTAAAAAAGAGTTGCAGAATTAGAAAATTGACCTATCTTTGCACCGCTAAAAAATTCTACGGGGTGTAGCGTAGCCCGGTTATCGCGCCGCGTTTGGGACGCGGAGGTCGCAGGTTCGAATCCTGCCACCCCGACACCGTAGAATGCCGATGTAGCTCAGCTGGCTAGAGCAGCTGATTTGTAATCAGCAGGTCGTGGGTTCGAGTCCCTCCATCGGCTCTTAAAAAGACATGATTTATTCATGTCTTTTTTTTTGATTTTTACTTAAATTTGCAAAACAAATATAAAACTCAATCACATGCTTATTTTAGGAATTGCTGGAGGAACAGGAAGTGGTAAAACCACAGTTGTAAACAAAATCATTAAAGAACTTCCTATTGGTGAAGTAACTGTGATTTCTCAGGATTCTTATTATAATGATACAGGAGACTTACCATATGAGCAGCGAACTAAAATCAATTTTGACCATCCTAGTTCCATTGATTTTGATTTGTTGACTGAGAATATTTCAAAGTTAAAAAACGGAGAAATTATTGAACAACCTATCTATTCTTTTGTTACCCACAATAGAACTTCTGACAAAGTTCTTACCCACCCTAAAAAAGTTCTCATCGTTGAAGGGATTCTTATATTTAACCATAAGCCTTTAATGGATTTATTGGACATGAAAATTTTTGTCCATGCCGATGCGGACGAACGCTTGATAAGAAGAGTTTATAGAGATATCAAGGAAAGAGGAAGAGATATTGAAGAAGTGCTCTCAAGATATCAGAACACCCTTAAACCTATGCATGAACAGTTTATTGAGCCTACTAAAAACTTTGCTGATATCATCATTCCTCATGACAGGTATAATGACGTGGCTATCGATATTTTAAAAACTGTTATTAGTAATCGATTAGATTAGCTAACTTAGCTACCTAATACATGAAAACAAACTTTAACAAACCGAGCTATAAATTTCTATTCAACAAATACGTGTTGATCATTTTTTTATTTGCTTTTTGGCTGATGTTTCTTGATGAAAACTCCTTCTATAATCAACGTGAATTAAGGAATGAATTGAAAGAAATGCATGAAACAAAGGAGTTTTATCAAGAGAAAATAAAATCCTACAATGCTCAGATTAAGGAGCTGCAATCGGATTCTTCGCTTGAGAAATTTGCCAGGGAGAAGTATTTAATGAAGAAAAAAAATGAAGTGATTTACATCATAGAGATTGATAGTGTAAAATAACTTTAGACCATGTTCAAAGATCTTTTTGAAGAGTTCGATTTAGTCTCCAAGAAGTATTGGAAACAAATCTTACAATATCAGCAACAAGGCGAACCCTATGAGAATTTAATTAGTCATAGTCCTGAAGGAATAGACATTAGTCCTATTTATACTTTCGAAGACAGAAAAGATCACAAGAAGCTGGTATCTACTGAGCCCTTTGAGATAAGTCAAAGATTTTACCTTAGCAAGAACACCACAGAGCTTAAAGCTCAGATCGAAGAAGCTATTGAATCAGGTACACAAAAAATAATCTTAGAAGTACATCATAAGTTTGAGGATTCTGAGCAACTCAATACATGGATTAACCCATTAGTAAATTACCAAATAGAACTGCGAAACATTGATTTCCACCAATGGTCTAAATGGATAGATCTGGCCAACCAGCATGATTGCGTTAAGATTTTAGTAGATCCCATTGGAGATTTAGAGCTCAAGGGATATTTTCCAAACAATTTTACATGGAGTGCTTTTGAAAAACTAATCGAGAGCAACGAAAAACTTCAGATATTACTCAACATCAACCATCATCAAGAAGCTGGTGCCACTAGCTCTGATCAAATTTCTTATGCACTAGCAAAGGCTAAGGAATATCTCGAACAACTTAATTACCCTTTAGGCTTACAATTTCACTTAAGTCACAGTATTGGACAAAACTACTTTTTTGAAATCGCAAAAATTAGCTCTTTTAAGTTTTTGTGGTCTAAATTAGGGGAGCATTTATCAAGAGAATATCCTATAAAAATTCATTCAAAATCATCAACCCGGTATTTCAGTATTCTGGACTACAATTCTAATATACTTAGAAGTTCAACAGCATCCCTAGCAGGCCTTATTGGAGGAAGTGATTCTATAGAACAAGTACCTTATGATCTCCACTTCAAAAACAAAAACACCTTCAGTGAGCGCATCGCGAGAAATCAATTACTGATATTGAAATACGAGACCCATGTTGAAGGAAAAAATTGGGTAGACGGAACCTATTACTTAAGTTATCTAACCGAGCAACTCAGTCAAAAAGCATTAAGCTATTTCAAAGAAATAGAAACAAAGGGTGGATATTTGGGTCAAATCAATGAACAAAAAATTCAAGAAAAGATCATGCTGAGTCATGCCCAAGAGTTTCAAGAATTCGAAAGGGGTGATCTAAGTATTATAGGCTTGAATAAATATCCAGATTTACAGCAACTCAAATCACTAAATGTTGAACGACCTATATTTCACAAATCTACAAGTAAAACGATTCAAACTATACATCCCATACGATTGGGAGCCCAGTTGGAACTAAAACTTTTGAATGATGAAAAATAAATCTAGAAAAAGTATTCAAGGGCTGAAGATCCAAAGTAAAAAAGCCACCGAAGTTAATTTCGAACATGAACATTTCATCGCAGGAAAAGCTCCATTCTTAAGAGGGCCTTATCCTTCAATGTATGTAAAAAGGCCTTGGACCATTCGTCAATATGCAGGGTTTTCAACCGCCGAAGAAAGTAACGCGTTTTATAAGAAAAATCTTGCAAACGGACAGAAAGGTCTTTCTGTAGCCTTTGATCTAGCAACACATAGAGGCTATGATTCTGATCATCCAAGAGTAACAGGGGATGTCGGTAAAGCTGGTGTTGCTATTGATTCTATTGAAGACATGAAGCGTCTTTTTGAGGATATTCCTCTAGATAAAATGTCTGTTTCAATGACCATGAATGGAGCGGTATTACCTATCATGGCTTTTTATATAGCCGCAGCACTTGAACAAGGAGCTGAACTATCTAAATTGAGCGGAACAATTCAAAATGATATCTTAAAGGAGTTTATGGTGCGCAACACGTATATCTACCCTCCAAAACCTTCAATGAAGATTATCGCAGATATTTTTGAATATACTAGTAAGCATATGCCCAAGTTCAACTCCATCTCTATTTCAGGTTATCATATGCATGAGGCTGGAGCTTCGGCTGAATTGGAACTTGCTTATACTCTTGCAGATGGTATGGAATATTTACAAACAGGAATGGATGCCGGAATGCATATCGACAACTTTGCTCCTAGATTGAGTTTTTTCTTCGGAATTGGAATGAATCACTTCAAAGAAATAGCAAAATTGAGAGCAGCTAGACTTCTCTGGGCAAAAATTGTAAAATCATTTGGAGCAGAGAACGAGAAATCCTTAATGTTAAGAACTCACTGTCAGACTTCAGGTTGGAGTCTAACTGAACAGCAACCCTTTAACAATATCACTAGAACAAACTCTGAGGCACTAAGTGCTGTTTTAGGTGGAACTCAATCCTTACATACCAATGCACTTGATGAAGCCATTGCACTCCCAACAGAATTTTCAGCAAGAATCGCTAGAAACACACAGATCACTCTTCAAAATGAATATAGTATTACTAAAACTGTTGATCCTTGGGCAGGATCTATTGAACTGGAGAAACTAACCCAAGAACTATACAACAAGGCCTGGGAACTTATAGGTGAAATCAAGGAGCTCGGTGGGATGACCGCTGCAATAGAAAAAGGCCTTCCTAAGGCTAGGATTGAAGAATCTGCTGCTATTAAACAAGCAAATATAGATTCTAAAAAAGAACTTATCATAGGAGTAAACAGTTTCGAACTTGAACAAGAGGATCAACTCCAAACCTTAGAAGTCGATAATCAAGAAGTAAGAAAACAGCAGCTTGAAAAACTAAATCGAATTAAATCTTCTAGAGACCAAGAGGCTGTTGAAAAGAGTTTAAAAAGGTTGAGAATAGCCGCGGAGACCGGCCGTGAAAACTTATTAACTTGTGCGATAGAAGCGGCACAGAACAGGGCTACTCTTGGAGAAATCTCAGATGCTCTCGAGCTTGTCTACGGAAGATTTAAAGCTCAACCCAAAACTATTAGCGGGGTGTACAAAAAAAACATGAAGGATAACAAAGAATTTACTCAAGCAACGAAATTAGCGGATCAATTTGCGACTCTTGCTGGAAGACGACCAAGAATCATGATAGCCAAACTCGGGCAAGACGGACATGATCGTGGTGCTAAAGTTGTGGCCTCGGCCTATGCTGATATTGGTTTCGATGTGGATATGGGACCTTTATTTCAAACTCCACGAGAAGCTGCACAACAAGCGGTGGAAAATGATGTGCATATTTTAGGTATTTCTTCTCTTGCTGCCGGACACAAAACCTTAGTCCCAGAACTCATTCATGCACTTAAAGACTTGGGTAGACCAGATATTCTTGTCATCGTTGGAGGTGTAATTCCTAAAAAAGATTACGACTATTTATTCAAGGCAGGAGCTGTTGGAATCTTCGGGCCAGGAACCAAAATAACGGATGCTGCAATTTCACTTTTAAAACCAATGATAAAAGTTTTACAAGCCTAAGGTTAAAGACTCTAAATTAGTTACATTTGCAGCACTAATTTTATACGCATGAAGAAAGTTTTGAACTGGTTGTTTTCTACTCGATTAATGGCTGTGCTATTTATCGTTTTTGCTGCAGCCATGGGAATCGCAACCTTTATTGAAAATGACTACGGAACACAAACTGCTAAAGTATTGATATACAATGCATGGTGGTTTGAATTAATTATGATCTTGTTCTGTTTAAATTTTCTTGGAAATATATTCAAATACAAATTATACAAAAAAGAGAAGTGGGCCGTACTTGCCTTTCACTTGAGCTTTATTCTGATTCTACTAGGAGCTGGTATTACTCGCTATATCTCTTATGAAGGGGTTATGCCAATTTTAGAGGGTGAATCGACTAATGTTTTCTTTTCTGAGACTACCTATTTTGAATTTGTGATGGATGATGGTAAGGTTCAAAAAACCCCTTATTACAAGCCCCTAATGTTAAGTGCTTTAGGAAGTCCAAATTTTGAAATCGACACAGATTTCAAAGGGACTCAAGTGGACCTAAAACTGGTTAAATACATCCAACATGCTTATAAGAAGTTTACAGAGGATGCCAATGGAACAGATTATATTCATTTTGTGGAATCTAGTTCTGGATCTAGACATGATCACTATATCGCTAAAGGAAGTATAGAAAATGTACATGGAATTCTGGTTGGTTTTGAAGCAGACGATGCTCAAACAACTATTAATTTCCGCAATACAGCCTCGGGACTTCAAATGATGTCTAAAAATGAGGGAACCTTTTTTAGAATGGCAGATCAGTTCAATGGAGAAGTACATGCCAACACTTATGAAGACTTTAATTATTTATCACTTCACAAAATTGGAAATGCTCAATTCGTTGTTCCTAAACCTCCATTAAAAGGAGAAATGAAATACATCTCAGGGAACAAAGAAGAACATCCTAAAGACTTGTTGGTTTTTGACTTAACTGTAGGTAAAAAGAAAACCCAAATTGAAGTATTAGGAGGACAATACAATACCGACCCAGCAGAACGGTTTAGCTTTAATGGACTAAATTTCAGAACTAAATATGGAGCAAAAATTCTTGAACTTCCTTTCAATATCAAATTGAGAGATTTTCAATTAGAACGCTACCCAGGTTCTCAAAGTGCTATGTCCTATGCCAGTGAAGTAACCGTCATTGATCCATCAGAGACTTTTGACTTTAGAATTTACATGAATAACATCCTAGATTACAAAGGATATAAATTCTTCCAGTCTAGTTATGACTTATCAGGTCCAGTAGAAGAAACAAGATTAAGTGTTAATCACGATTTCTGGGGGACTTTAATTACTTATATCGGTTATATAATCTTGTATATTGGATTAATGCTAATCATGTTCGTAAAAGGAACAAGATTTGATTATTTAAGAAATAAATTGGAAAAAATAAAAATCAAAAAAGCGGCTTTAAGCATACTTGCTATCTGCTCTTTACAATTCACTCAGGCCCAAGATTCTCACAATCATCAACAGGCAGCGGTCTCAAGTGCTCAAATTGACTCTATAGTAAAAAAGAATATTGTAGCTTTAGATCAAGCCGACCAATTCGGGGCACTTATCGTTCAAGATGCAGGAGGAAGGATGAAACCGATTAACACCTTCTCTTCTCAACTTCTAAGAAAAGTTAGTAAAAGTGATACGTATTTAGGCTTTGATTCAGACCAGATCTATTTATCGATCATTCAAAACCCTAGATTATGGTTTGAAGTTCCAGTAATCTATTTAGAAAGAGGAAATGATAAAATAAGAACTCTAATAGGAATCCCTGTTGAATCTAAATATGCCGCACTTGCGGACTTTATTGACGGAAACGGAAACTACAAGGTAAGAGAACTTGTTGAAGAAGCACAAAAGAAAAACATTAGAAGCAAGTTCGAAAAAGATCTGATCAATATTGATCAGCGCGTAGGGCTCTTATACTCTGCCATCGGAGGTGGTATTTTAAAAATATTTCCTGTGCCTAACGACCCGAATAATAAATGGGTGAGTCCAGTAGAAATAAATGAAGCTAATTTTAAAGGAATTGACTCTGTATTTGTCAAACAAATCATCCCTGTTTATATTCAAACATTGGGAACTGCTCAGCAAACAGGCAACTATACTGACGCCACTGAAATACTCAATGGAATCAAAAACTTCCAGAAGAAATATGGAAAAGAAGTATATCCAAGTGAAGACAAAATAGAATTAGAAATAGCCTATAACAAGTATGATATTTTTAAGAAATTGTTCTCTTATTATATGTACGCTGGTACATTGTTATTCATCTTGGTAATTATTCAAATATTCAACAGCTCTAGATGGCTATCTACCCTAGTTAAGTTTTTTATTGGAATCATTATTCTTTTATTTATTATGCATACAGGAGGACTGGTTGCAAGGTGGATGATTTCAGGTCACGCACCTTGGAGTAATGCCTATGAATCCATGATCTATGTAGGATGGGCTACCATGCTTTTTGGTCTACTTTTTGGAAAGGATTCTTCTCTAACAATTGCAGCAACTGCATTTCTAACTTCTATGATTCTAATGATAGCACATTGGAACTGGATGGATCCTGAAATTGCAAATCTTCAACCTGTTTTAAACTCCTATTGGTTAATGATACACGTGGCAATTATCGTGGCTAGTTATGGACCTTTTGCATTATCAATGATCATAGGACTGATTTCTCTGTTGCTTATGATTTTAATGACCAAGACAAACAAGAAAAAGCTAAAACTAACTATTGATGAATTGACGACCATAAATGAAATGTCGATGACCTTAGGATTAATCCTACTTACAATCGGAAATTTCCTTGGTGGAATGTGGGCCAACGAATCATGGGGTCGTTATTGGGGATGGGACCCTAAGGAAACTTGGGCATTGATTAGCATCTTCATATACGGTTTCGTCCTGCACTTAAGATTGATTCCAGGACTTAAAAGCAAGTTCACCTTCAATTTATGGTCTGTAATCGCATTTGCCTCCATTATGATGACTTATTTCGGAGTGAATTTCTACTTATCTGGATTACATGCCTATGCTTCTGGAGATAAAGTAGTCACGCCTAACTTTGTTTATATCAGTATAGCAGTTGTCGCTGTACTTGGAGTCCTAGCTAAAATGAAATACAAGAAATTTTACAAGAAAAAACAATAACTTTACACTAAATATATAACACATTATGTTTAACAAATACTTTAAAGTTGCCCTTGCAGTTCTAATTGGAGCATGGTCAACTTACGAATTTACTCAAGGTCATATTGGAAATGGAATTGCTCTACTATTATTAGCGGGTATATTTGTATTCTTTTTTTATAAAAATGAATTTTTATTATTGGCCTTCCTTAAAATTAGATCACAAGATTTTGCTGGTGCTCAGAAGTGGCTTAATTATATCAAAAACCCAGAGGCCGCATTAAGAAAACCTCAACAAGCTTATTATTATTTCTTAAATGGTTTAATTCAGAGTCAAGCGAATTTAACACAAGCTGAGAAACTATTTAGAAAATCCCTAAGCCTTGGATTAAGTATGGATCACGATGTAGCCATGGCAAAATTAAACCTAGCCACTATAGCAATGACCAAAAGAAGAAAAAGGGAAGCTACAACACTTTTAAATGAGGCTAAGAAATTAGACAAGCATGGAATGATGGCAGGTCAAATCAAGCAATTAAAAGATCAAATGAAACGTATGTAATTCAATTCATATGTTTATAAAAAAAACCTCGTAAATAGCTTACGAGGTTTTTTTATTCTTGAATGTGAACAGAAGATTACTCTTGTAAAATATCATCCCAATTGTATATATTAGGATTCTCATCCTGTTCTTCAAAATCAGTTTTAAGGCTCAAGTCCTTTAAATAACTTACGATGAAGACATATTCATTCTCCTTTATACCGTTCTCATCCTCTTGATAAAAATAACTGTTCTGAACGCGTTTAGAATAGCCTTCAAACGCCACAGGATCGAAACTTCCAGTACTATAATAACGCATTAGAAGATCATAGACCTCATCAAAACCTTTTATAGAAGCCATCGATGGGAAGGCTTTGAACTTCTTTTTGTATTGATAAAAGAACTGCTGAACCAATGGATCCGTAGAATCTTGAATAGAAGAAGTTACATAGGTAAAGTCAATCGAGGACAACACTTCATCGGTAGCTACCTCGAAATCTTTATCTTTCTCATTAGCAAACAAACGCCCTCTGATATTATTATCAAGAGCAACTATATTATCAATAAGCGCATAACTTGTAGTCCCCTTATTGGTCATCACAACCCAATTATTCGTAGCAAGAGAATCTACTTTCTCTCTAAATGAATCAAAGGAAACATAATCCTTTACCGCTTGTAAGGTCGAAATAGATACAGAGTCATTAAGTTCCTTTAAGCCCTGAATAAGGTTTTTCGTTTGAGTTCTGCTTGCTGCAGTTGTATCTCCTACAATAATGATATGCTCATCACAATAAGCACTTATAATATGCTCATTCAACTTCTCAGCATAATGTGACTTATCCACTTCTGGCTTGATGAAATTTGAACTGGTAAAACCACTTTGTTTCTTAGAATACATTGGAAAAAGAACAGGTATATCCCTTAATTTATAATTCTTAGCCACCATTTGAGCCTTTGAAGAATAAAAGGGTCCTACAACTAAATCACTTTGCTCCAAATCTCCTAAAAGCAAGATTTCCTTAACCTTCTGGCTACTATTTTCCGTATCATAAACTGAATAAGTCACTGAGGCTCCTTGAGCTCTCATAGAATCAATCGCAATTAATGCACCTAAATAATAATCACTAATTCGGTCCAGAACCAAACCTTTCTTTCTAAAGGTTTGAAGTGGACTCAAAGTATCATATCGCTCTAGTTTGAGCGGTAACATAAAAGAAATATGAAAGGGAACATCCACTTGAATACTATCCTTGAAAACAGACATCTGCTCTTCTATGACCTCAACACCTCTCCTTTTAACTTTTAATAGCATTCCTTTCTGTAAACCCATACGTTCTAAAGGAAGTTTAGGGTTTAAAGCAACCAAACTATCTTTACTCACTTCATACTCCTTTTCCAAGCTATAAAAGGTTTCTCCTTGAACAACTTCATGAAGGACATAATCTTCTTCCAACAAGGCTTGTTGAACCAATAAGGCATCCGCATCCAACACCTTATCCTTATCAATCTTCAACACACTTCCAATCTTCAATGGTCCTGAAATGCGATTATCTATAATCAAATCATCGACACTAATTCCATAAGCTCTAGAAATACCATATAAGGTCTCCCCAAGTGCCACTTGATGGTAGCTCATTTCATGATCCGGCATTAAAGGAATATAAACCGTGGCATTTACCACAGGTCTTTTAGATAGATCTGGGTTTGCAATCTTAAAATCTCTCATAGAGATGTCAAAATCTCTTGAAATACTCTTATAACTATCCCCTGACTGAATTTGATAAATAAAGACATCAGTCTCTTGAGCACTCATAATAAAGAAGCTCATCATCATCAAAACACTTAATATCGATTTTTTCATGGATACTGTTTTTTTTATAAATTCAAATACCATTCCAATATTTATTCCCATTCAATCGTTGCCGGTGGTTTAGAGCTAATATCATATACTACTCGATTGACTCCAACTACTTGATTAATTATTTTATTGGAAGTCTCTTGCAAAAATTTATAAGGTAGATCTACCCAGTCAGCCGTCATTCCATCGGTAGATTCAACTGCTCTAAGGGCAACAACCTTTTCATAGGTTCTCTCATCCCCCATTACTCCTACAGAGTTCACAGGTAGAAGCATCGCACCTGCTTGCCAAACTTTATCATAGAGTCCCCATTTCTTAAGGCCAGATACAAAGATTGCATCCACTTCTTGAAGAATTCTAACTTTTTCTTTAGTCACATCACCAAGTATTCTAATTCCTAGACCTGGGCCGGGGAAAGGATGTCTTCCCAACAAGTCAGGACTCATATTCATGCTCTTTCCAACGCGTCTAACCTCATCTTTGAAAATACTTCTCAATGGCTCTACGATTTTTAACTTCATAAAGTCAGGTAATCCACCTACATTGTGATGAGATTTAATTGTTGCTGAAGGTCCCCCTGTTGCTGAAACTGATTCAATTACATCAGGATAAATAGTACCTTGCGCCAACCATTTAACATCAGAAATAAGGTGTGCTTCATCGTCAAACACCTCAATAAAAGTCTTTCCAATTGCCTTACGTTTACCCTCAGGATCACTGATCCCTTTAAGCGCATCCATAAATCGATCCGTGGCATCAACTCCCTTCACATTGAGTCCCATTCCTTCATACTGATCTAAGACCTGTTCGAATTCGTCCTTTCTCAAAAGGCCATTATTTACAAAAATACAATGAAGGTTAGTTCCTATTGCTTTATCAAGTAGAACCGCAGCAACCGAAGAGTCTACCCCTCCAGATAATCCAAGTACTACTTTTTCGTTTCCTACTTTATCCTTAATTGCTTGAACCGTTTCTTCAATAAAAGAATCCGGAGTCCAATCCGCCTCAAGTCCAGCAATATTAATTAGAAAGTTCTTCAAAAGTTGAGTTCCATCAACCGAGTGATATACTTCCGGGTGAAATTGAATTCCAAAAGTCTGTTCTCCTTCAATATGAAAGGCCGCATTTTTAACGTCTTCTGTAGAAGCATCTAAAACGAAATTATTTCCCAATTTCAAAATGGTATCTGAATGACTCATCCAAACCTGACTATGCTCTGGAATATCTTGGAACAATACGGCATTAGTATCTATGAAATCAAGATGAGCTCTACCGTATTCACGAGAATTAGAACTTCCTACTTCACCTCCATAGTTTTGGGCCAAGAATTGGGCACCGTAGCAAATTCCTAATAAAGGCTTTTTCCCTTTAATTTGACTTAAATCAGGTTGAGGAGCATTTTCTCCTCTCACAGAATGTGGACTTCCCGAAAGAATTACCGCCTGAAATTCATTGACATTAAACTTTTCTGAGTTAAACGGATGTATTTCACAATACACATTTAATTCACGTACACGTCTGGCAATTAACTGAGTAAATTGCGAACCAAAATCTAAAATGAGCACTTTGTTTTCCATGAGTCAAAAATACTATATAATCTTAAACTCACTAAAAAAAAAAGCTTTTTATAAATAGCTCTTATCAAAGGCTAATGGAAGCAAGTCTAGAAGTGAATCCGTCTTAATAACAGGTCCTTCTTGTCCCATGAAGAAAACTTCTATAGAGTCCTTCTGATTCATTTCGTATTCTGAAAGTGTTTGTCTACAACTTCCACAAGGTCCAACCGGTTTGTTTACTACTTGATTTTCAGAAAAAACTGCAATGGCTAATTTAAGTACCTTAACCCCGGGAAAGTCAGAAGAAGCCTTCCAAATTGCAACCCTTTCAGCACACATACCCGATGGATATGCAGCATTTTCTTGATTATTTCCTAAAATCACTTCTCCATTTTCTAACAGCAAAGCACAACCAACATTAAATTTAGAATATGGAGCATAAGCTTTTTTATTAGCTTCTATCGCCTTATGCATAAGCTCAAGATCTTCCTTAGCTAGATCGTTCATGCTTTCATAATACTCGTAACTCGTCGTTAAATTCAATTTCTTCATGTCAAAATATAATTTAATAAGGGTCTAATCAAAGGAGTATCCAAGACTAATTCTTAAGGTATTGTCCAATGCATTATTTACCTGAGATTGGTTAAATAAATAGGAAACATCCATGGAAAGGTTATTGGTTTGAAACCCTGCACCAAAGGTAATATAATTTCGAGCGCCATAATCAGGATTTTCATAAAAATATCCTGTTCTTAAAAAAAACGCTTGATCAAAAGCATATTCAAAACCAAGACCATAGGCCAGATTCCCGGACCAATCCTCATCAACCGAACCCTCATCCGTCTCAACCTGAGTTGGTACTAGTAACTTCGTTATTTCTAGATTTGTTGTTAGTCTATTTTGAGGATCAAATCCGAAATCAAAACCTGCACCCAATTTTAAGTTAGTAGGTAAATAAGATTCCTCCCCTCCTTCACTCTGCTGAACTTTAGGACCAATATTATCAACGCTTAGTCCGGCACGATAAATTAAGTCAAAGCCTTGATAACGGACTGCTTTTGATTGATAAAACATACCTACATCGACGGCTACCGTATTAATAGTCTGTATATCAGAGTCCACCGAATTCAAACCTAAATCAGATCGAATATATCCAAGTCCTACCCCCATGGAAAAGGTCTCACTTAGTTTTAAAGCATATTGAAAATCGATATTCAAATCACTCGGTCGCTCCTGTCCTAAATAAGATCCATCATCTCCAGTTAGATCGACATCCCCTAAGGTGAAATAATTAAAATTAACTCCGAAACTAGAGCGTTCATTAATCTTCTGAGCATAAGAAAAACCAGAAAGAAATACATCTTTAACGACATTATTCATCCAAGGCACAAAAAACACACTAACCTCTCTTTTAGATTCAAGAAAAACTAATTTAGCCGAATTGTGGAAATTCGAATAGGCATCGGCAGAAGTCGCTACTCCTAAATCACCCATACCAGCTGACCTGGCATCGGGAACTATTAATAAAAATGGAACAGCTGTTTGAGAGCTTAAATTCTGATTTTGAGCAATTAGTTTAGGAATTACTAAAACACTCAATAAAATAAGGGTATAGATTTTCTTCATATATATGTCTTTAGGACATCTTGTTCTTCGCCAAATATACACAATGACCACAATTAAAACACAAATTTTAACTACCGGAAAATATCCCTACTTGTCGTGATAACATTGGAGAAACTAAATCTTGCATTCCTTATTTAAATTTGTAAATTGCAACTTTAATCATACCCTATAAAGTATAATACAATGAAATCTGTATTAAAACCTAAACACCTTATTGCATTTATTTTAGGACTCAGCTTAGTTAGCTGCGGTTCAAAAAGCAACACATCTTCATTAACTGGATGGAGTCTTAATGACCCGAAAAGTGGGGGATTTGAATTAAATCAGAATTATAAAGGACAAGAAACACCTCCAGGCATGGTTGTCATCGAAGGTGGAACATTTACCATGGGTAAAGTTCAAGATGATGTCATGTATGACTGGAATACGGCGCCTGTAAAAATGCAAGTAAGATCCTTCTATTTAGATGAAGCAGAAGTTACGAATTTAGAATATGTTTTTTACTTACAATGGTTAGAGAAGGTATTCCCTCCCTCAGAAGATGAATTCAAACACATTTATAAGAGTGCATTACCTGATACTTTAGTATGGCGTAAGAACTTAGGTAATTTTGAATTGTTAACTGAAAACTATTTGAGGCACCCAGCCTATGCAAACTATCCTGTTGTTGGAGTAAGTTGGATTCAGGCCAATGCTTATTGCAAATGGAGAACGAACATGGTTAATGAAAAGATCCTTATAGATAAAGGAGTTCTCAAACAATTATGGGATGAAGAAGGTCTTGAGGTTTATGGAAAAAACAACTTTGACACAGACGTATACCTTGCAAACCCTAACTTAATGTTTGATGGAAACGAAGAAGTTTATGGAAAAGGACTGCCTGATTTAAGTAAATCTAAAAAAGAGACTCAAAGTGAAACTTCTAATTTCACAGGAAGACAAGTGAAGATGGAAGACGGTATACTTACTCCTAAGTTCAGACTTCCAACAGAAGCTGAATGGGAATATGCCGCAAAATCTGATATAGAAAATCGAGAATATAATAACTTAAGAGGACGTAAGAAATACCCATGGCAAGGAAGATATACTCGTAATAAGTCTAAACGTGAAAGAGGAGATCAATTAGCAAATTTCAAACAAGGTAAAGGAGACTATAGTGGACTTGCTGGATGGAGTAATGATGGAGCAGAGATCACAACAACTGTAAAATCTTATCCTCCTAATGCATACGGTCTATACGATATGGCTGGAAATGTTGCAGAATGGGTAGCTGATGTCTATCGCCCTGTAATTGATTCTGAACAAAATGACTTGAGCTATTATAGAGGTAATGTCTTCAATAAAAAATACATCAATGACGATGGTTCTGTTTCTGTTTACGATGAAACAAATATTGAATTTGACACCTTACAAGATGGAAAGATTGTCCCTAAGAATTTACCAGGTAATCTTAAGTATGTCGAAGTTACGAATCAAGATGCTTTTATGAGGTATAACTACTCTAAAGCCTATAATATTGATGGACAAGATGGAGATTTAGCTTCTAGTCGTTATTACGAACAAGAAGAAGCAGAAGTTGCACCTCGTATGTATAACCATCCTAATAAAGGAGAAATTACCTATGATGAAAACGGTAAAATGATTATGACCTATGACGAGGAGTTCCGAACTACTTTAATCAGTGATGAGACTCGAGTGTTCAAAGGAGGATCTTGGAGAGATAGAGAGTATTGGTTAGACCCTGCTCAACGTAAATATTTCCCTCAATTTATGGCTACAGAATATATCGGATTCAGATGTGCTACAGATAAATTTGGAGAAAATTCCAAACAGAAATCTGCCATACACACTGTCCCTAGATAAAAATATACTAACTTTAACCTCATCAAATCGATGAGGTTTTTTTATGACAAATTTTAATTTAGAAGGCTTATACGAGCTTTGGATTGATAAAGGGTACAAGTATTGTACGGACACAAGAAAAATTGAAACAGGGGCTTTATTTTTTGCCCTAAAGGGTTCCAACTTCAATGGAAACACGTACGCCTTGAAAGCCTTAGAGCAAGGTTGCTCTTATGCTATCGTTGACCAGGAAATGGCTAGTGAAGATCCGAGACTTATAAAAGTAGATGATGTTTTAACTTGCTTGCAAAAACTAGCAAATCACCACAGAAAACAATTTGACATCCCAGTGATTGCATTAACGGGGTCTAATGGTAAAACAACTTCAAAAGAACTTATTGCAGCCTGCCTGTCCTCTCGAAATGTTTTGGCTACCCTAGGTAACCTTAATAATCATTTAGGCGTTCCCTTCACCTTATTAAGGCTTAGAAGTCATCATGAGCTTGCACTCATAGAAATGGGAGCTAATCATCAGGGAGAAATCTCTGAACTTTGCGATATTGCAGAACCTGATTTCGGCTATATTACAAATTTTGGAAAAGCTCACATGGAAGGCTTCGGAGGGATTGAAGGTATCATCAAAGGAAAAACCGAGCTTTATCGTTATTTGATCGCAAAAGGAGGATCCTTATTTCTCAATTCAGCAGACCCTATACAATATTCGTATAAAGATCAGACTACGAGTATTTGCTTCGGTATCAAACCGGAGGATTCTCCAATTGAATTAGTAAGCGCAAATCCATTACTTAAATTTCTATACCAAGACAAATTGTATAGCACTCATTTAGTTGGTACCTACAACTTCATTAATATTTCGGCGGCAATTTGTATTGCCAGTTATTTTGATATTCCGGTTCAAAACAGTATCAAGGCCATCACCAATTATATTCCAGAGAACAACAGATCTCAGCTCAATAAAGTAGAAAAAGCCCAAGTAGTACTCGATGCCTACAATGCCAACCCAAGCTCTATGAGAGTTGCCCTAGAGTCGTTTTTCTCTCAGGAACAGAACCGAAAAGTACTTATTTTAGGAGACATGTTTGAATTGGGAGCTTACTCCCTAGAGGAACATAAAAATTTAATTGACTACTTAAGAGACAAACAATTCGAAAAAGTAATCTTACTAGGAACACATTTTAACCAAGCTTATTCCTTATCCCAGCCACTAGACAACTTAGAGAGTTTTCAAAACAAAACGGAATTTACCCACACCGAATTCTATAAATCTATGTTTAACCGAGATCATTATATTCTAATCAAGGGGAGTAGAGGAATGAAACTGGAAGATTTAATCCCATAAAAAAAGGCGCCATACTTAGTAGGGCGCCTTTTCATTTATTACTCTTTATGATCAATTAAGTTCTTGTGATATTCTAATAGATTATCAATAGGTCTTTGAATAATTCCTGAAATCTTCAATCCGTGATTCGCGGCAACTTCATCCAATAAATCAGAGAAATAATGCGCTATAGAACCTATAAAGTAGATAGGTGTCTCAGGCCCCTTTTTGTAAGGAAGTATTCTACATTGGAAAAATGCTTCATACCCACTTTTCATCAACTCCTTAATATACTTTTCATCCTTATACTCAAACATAAACTTAGCAAAGGTTGCTAAATAGGTATTAGGGTTCGGCTGACGGTATAGGTTATATTTAATAAAATCAGCTTCAAGATTGTAATCTTGCTCGAGTTTCTTCATCATATGTTTAGGCATACGGTCAAAGAAATAATCTCTAATAATTCGCTTACCAAAATAATTTCCACTAGCCTCATCCATAAGGATATAACCTAAAGAAACAGAGTTAGTATGAACTTCCTTTCCATCAAAATAACAACTGTTAGAACCTGTCCCTAAAATTGCAACAATAGCAGGATCACCTCCAGTAGCAGCATAAACAGCAGCTAATAAATCCTCTTCCACTACTACTTCAGCATTCACAAAAATGGACTGAAATATTTTTTTAAGAATAGAAGTAGCCTCTTCTGTACCACATCCTGCACCATAAAAATATATTTCTTCAACATCTTCTTTGTTGTGATACAACTGGTAAGTATTAATAATCCTTTCCCTCAAAACTTCTTCTGGAACAACTGCAGGATTTAATCCTTTAGTACGAACTCTAAATACTTCTTCTTTATTACTATCTAAAGCGATCCAATCAGCCTTAGTAGATCCACCATCTGCTATTAAAATCATAAGATTAAGTTTATTTTCCCTCAAAGTTAAGATAAGGTTATTAATAAAACAACACTTACTAAAACTTCAATCGTTTTCGTAAAGATAAAATTCAAAAAAAAACACCCGACACAGTCTAAATGACTGACATCGAGTGTTTAAACCCAGTAAATATTTACGAAAAATCTACTAAAACTCGTAAACTAAAGACTCTAATGGTTCTAAATTCACCATAATATGTCCGATTCCATTCTCTATTCTTAATTCAGCATCTTGTGCCTGATTTAAGACCCGAGACAACTCATAATTACCATCATTTAAGTTCCAAGCCTGAACAACAGAAGCTGGAATCTGCAAATCAAAAGCATAGCTTTTCTCTTGATCAAAGTTAGTTGTTACAATAACTTTTTGGTCCTCGGACCAACGGACAAAACTATAAACTCTATGATCGTAATCATCATTATGCTCCTTATTATATATATGAATATCTTCGAAGGCCCCCATCAGTGCAGAAGACTCTCTTGAGAATCTTAGTAATTTTTTATAAAAAGATCTTAAGTCCTTAGACTCCTGAGATAATTGCCCACCATCAAAGGCACCATTATTCATCCACTTTTGATGTTGCGGAACACCAACATAGTCAAAGATTGAAGTACGCGTAGGGTCTCCGAAACCACCATCTTCTAAAGCAGGTTCACCCACCTCTTGACCAAAATAAATCATCGTAGGTGAGGTACTAATTAAAGTAGATACCACCATAGCAGGTTTCCCGTTCTCTGCAGTACCTGCAAAATCAGGAGTTGCTAATCGTTGCTCATCGTGATTCTCTAGAAAATGTAGCATGTGATGCTCAATATCGGCAACTTGAGCTTGTACTCCAGGAATATTATCGGTCAAACCATGACCTCTCACAACATGCTTAATCGTATCATAGAAACCAACTTTATCATAAAGATAATCCATCTTCCCTTTCTTTATATAATCTTTGTATAGCGAAGGGTTATATACCTCAGCTAAGAGAAAAGCATCGGGATTTACATGTTTGATCGAAGAGTTCATAAATGACCAAAACTCAACCGGAACCATCTCCGCCATGTCATAACGGAATCCATCTACACCTTTAGAAGTCCAGAACAAAGCAACGTCTCTAAACTTAATCCAAGAACTAGGAACAGATTTCCCTTCCCAGAAAGCATAATGCTCTTCCCATGATTTTTCATCATAGTTCTCCGGTAAAACAGCATAATCCTTAGTTCCATCAGGTTTTACACCATAATTAATTTTTACCGTCTCATACCAATCATAAAAATGAGGTTGGGCTAAACGAGAACCATTTCCAGTCCACTTGGCTGGGTTCTCATCAAATTTTCCGTCCACTCCAGGAGCTTTTTGGCCTCCAAGAGGCTGATATCCATTTAAAGGCTCAGGAACCTTAAACGCTTGTCCAGGGATATAATAAAAATTATTATCTCTTGCGTATTCTATCTTATTATCATCTGTAGCTCCGAAATCCTCAACACCGTTAGGATTGTTTAATCCTTCATACTTACGTGCGATGTGATTAGGAACTATATCAATAATCACCTTTAAATTATGTTTATGAGATCTGTCGACCAAAGCAAGAAACTCCTCTTCTCTATTGGCTACGTTTTCTGCCATATCGGGATCTACGCTATAATAATCCTTAACGGCATAAGGAGAACCTGCTCTACCTTTAACAACATCAGGATCATCATTAGAAATTCCATAAGCCGTATAATCAGCGACCATTGCATGATGAAGTACCCCTGTATACCAGATATGCGTAGCTCCTAAATCGTGAATTTCTTCAAGCGCCTTATCCGTGAAATCATTAAACTTCCCTACTCCATTTTCCTCTATAGTTCCCCAAGGGGTATTAGTTGTATTTGTATTCCCAAACAAACGTGAAAACACTTGATAAACCACAACCTTTCCTTCTTTTTCTTGAGGCTGAACTTGTTCTTTACTTGTTGAATCAGAACTACATCCAACCATAATTACTGTGATAAGGGCTAAGCCCAAAACCTTTATTTTCATACCTATATATTTTCTTCTAATAAAACAACACTATAAGGACTGTCAATCACAACCTTCCCTTCTTTAACTTGAACACTTTTACCCGAAAAAGCATCTTTCAACTCAGTTCCTTCCATGAAAACATCTCCTACAGAAATTTCCTTTGCTCCCACTTCAGCATCCAAAGCGATAACAACAACATCCGAATATTTACCATCAAAATAATTTCGACTAAAGGTGTATGGACTTTCAGAAATCATCTCATGTATCCCAGCACCAATTGCAGGATGATTCTTTCTAAACTGACCTAATTTAGACCAATACTCAAAAAGCTCTTGTGTCTGAGTATTATTCTTTAATTCTTCCCAGTTCATCATTGATCTTAGATTTGCATCTCCCACAGCTCCTTCAACAATTAAAGGTCTATTGGTTTCATCTCCATAATAAACTTGGGACGTCCCAGGAGTTAACAACAATTTTGTAGCGGCTTCATAAGACTTCATTCTCTCAACATCAAATGGATTTCCATCATCATGAGAATCTATATAGTTAAGCACACCATAACCCTGAAGTTCTCCATTTAAAATAGAAGAATATCTTGAAAATAATTCTTCATATCCTCCTTCAGCATTCCATCCGAATTCAAAATTGATTAAACTCTCAAATCGATCATCAAAATAGTTCACTACATGATCCCCGAAATCAAAGGCCTTTCCATGTCCAATACTGTAATTATACACCTCACCTACAAGATAAAATGAATTGTCATCCAAAACCTTTTCTGGGTTATTTATCTTAAAATCAGCAAAAGCCACATCGCAAACATCTTTAAATTCCGACCAAACGGATTCCTCCACATGCTTGACAGTATCTACTCTATACCCATCAATTCCATAATCACTAATATAATCTGACAGCCATTTCATAATGTAAAATCTAGGAGCTCTCGGATAACCTGTAGCCTCAAAAAAGGCATCTAACTCAGCTATTTCTTGATCAAGTCTACCTTCATTCTCCCATTTCTCCATTAAGAAGTGAGGCAATGCTACTTCTTGATCGCTATTGGTTAAGATATCCGGTAGGTTTTCTACTAAAGTACAAGAAACCGTACTATTATAATCTTGATATTTACATGCCGGACTTGTTCTAACCCAATCGGCTGGCCAAACAGAATCTTCTTCTGTTACCGGACCAGTATGATTGATAACGGCATCTAAGACGATTCTAATTCCGTGCTCGTGTGCAACATCAACCAATTCTTTAAGATCCTCTTCAGTCCCAAAATTAGGATCAATCGCAGTCCAATCTCTTGTCCAATAACCATGATATCCCTCGGTAAGACCTGTACCTTCATCAGTAGCTCCGTGAATCTGCTCTACAATAGGACTCATCCATATTGCATTAATACCTAACTCATCAAAATAGCCCTCTTTAATCTTTTCAATAACTCCTCTCAAATCCCCTCCTTCAAAACCTCGCAACACTCCGGTTTGATTCTCTGGATCACGTAGCATTTGATCATTTTCAGAAGTTCCGTTATTGAATCGATCGACTAACATGAAATAAAGATTAGCACCATCCCAAACAAAAGGAGCTTGTTGTGATGGAACTATATTTTGATCTTTATTTTCGCAGGAACTAAACCCTAAAACAAAAATCAATAAAACAACTGTAAACTTAAATTTCATATTTATTTGATTATTATGGTTGTATTTTCATTTTTATCTAATTCGATCTGTAAGATGACCATCTGCTTTTGAGCATCGTATAAGAAAGTAGTTTTCTTCTTATCAATTTTTACACGCTTAGGTTCAGATTCAATACCGTGAATATTAAGGTTAATGGTTTTATCATTAGCTTCAAATCCTTGACCCACCGTATTTTTAATTTTTAAAGTCAAAGTCTTATTATCCACATAAGAAGACTCGAAATCTATAAGTTCAAAACTATTGGTATCCAGATTCAATGCTCCTAAACCATCGTCATTGTATAATTGATAATGACTTTCTAAGTCTTTCCCGAAATAGAAATCCACATCAAAATTCTCTAAACTATAATCTGCACTTGACATCAAACCAGGTAAAGTAGGGATAAATGACCCACTCTTCACAAATACCGGTATGTGCTCTTTGACTAAATCAACCTCAAGTTCTTGACCTCCTTGAGCCGTTTTACCCGAATAATAATCGAACCAAAGATGACCCTTAGGTAAATAAACCTTCTGAGACTTAAGTCCAGGAGCCACAACAGGGCTTACTAAAAAGGCATCTCCCCACATATACGTAGTAGAGAGGTTCTGATAAGTTGTATTTCCTGCCTCTTCAAAGAACAAAGGTCTCATAAGTGGCATACCTGTTGTATTATTCTCATATACCAGAGAATAGTTATAAGGCATTAATGCATATCTCAATTTAATTGCTTCTCTTGCAATATCCTTAGCCTCCTCGCTTCTGAATACAGGTTCTGAAGGAACCTCTTCTTGAGCATGAGGTCTATAAATAGGCTGAAAAACACCGTATTGTAACCAACGCTCATATAATTCATCATCTAAATTTGCTCCCGCAAAACCACCTAAATCAGAGTGCATATACCCCATACCTTGCATCCCCATTTGAAGTGCGATTTCAGTTTGAGGAACCAATCCTCCCCAAGTCCTATTTACATCTCCTGACCATGGAATCATTCCATAACGTTGTGCCCCAGAATAACCGGCTCTCATTAAAATAAATGGTCTTTGATTTGGGTAGTTCTCCTTATATCCATCATGGATAATCTTAGCCCAATCACTACCAAAAGTATTGTGTACTTCATTGGCGTGTTTGCCACCATAATGAAGCATGCCTTTTGGATGAACTTCTGGTTCTCCTAAATCTCCCCAGAAACCAGTAACTCCCATTTCTTTCAATTCTTTATAAATTCCCCAGAACCAATCTACAGTTTCAGGATTGTAAACATCAATTAGTCCCGTGTTTCCAAAAAAGAAATCATAGGTATAAGGACTACCATCTTGCTTAACTCCAAGCAACCCGCGACTGGATGTTTCTTCCCAACGATCTGAAGTTGTTAATACAAAAGGCTCTGTAATAAGAACCGTTTGTACATCCATCTCTTGAAGGTCATCAACCATCTTTTTAGGATCTGGAAAGGAATCTAAATCAAAGGCAAGGTTCCCCATGTGCCCCTGTACATCTTTTCCAAACCAATACAAGTCTAGAATAATCGCATCAACTGGAATATCTTCTTCTTTAAATTTCTTTATTGTATTGATCACCTCATCTTGAGTATGATAACCGAATCTTGATGAAAAATTCCCTAGAGCCCAACGAGGGATCATAGGTTGTTTTCCAGAAAAATCTGTGTATTGATTCATAAGACCTGCCCATGATTCATCCGCGATCACTTGATAGCGAATTACTCCATATTCAGCATCATAGTCTAAACTATTATCTTTTTGAGCATCTAAGTTAATATGACCTACTGAAGGGTTGTCAAAGTGAACTGCATAACGCTTTGAAGAATACACTAAAGGCATCGTGAAATTCATCAATTCTGAATGGGTCTCATATCCGTAATGCGCTCTATTATATAAATAAAGTTCATTCCCTCTTCTATTCATTCCTAAAACGCGTTCTCCAGTTCCATATAAGGCTTCATCTTCAGAAATTTCCATTTCAAGTTTTAAGCCCTTGTCAGAATAAAAGCGGTTTTGGTCCACGACCAATAACTCTCCTTTAAAACTGTATTTAATCTCATTAGTATTCAAATCAAAAACAGCTTTCATATCACCATTTTTAACAGTCACTAACTTTCCGGTTCTGACCACCTGTACAGGTTCATAATCCTCAATTCTGGCATGAGAAGCCTCTACCTCTTGTCCAGGCTGAATGAAACTTAACTCCAAGCCATTCTCACCAATCCCTTGAAAAGTAAACACTCCTTTTTCAGTAGGTATCTCAACGCCCATTTGTTGAGCAAAAGAGAATTGCCCAACCAAAAGAAATAATATCGTCAGTCTAAATATTTTCATGTAATTAATTATTTAAAATAAATTTAAAAGGAATAGAAAGGCGTTTATTCCATGAAATTTCATCATGAGCATGCCCATCAAATTTTATATTTTCAGCTCTAGAACCGAGATTCATCTCCCCTAAAATGAAATCCAATTGAGGCTCATAAGGTGCATAAGTTGCATCTAAAGTCTCCGTTCCGTAATCGAAGTAAATTTTATGATTTTTATCCTTAGGGAAATTAGACTCGAAATAGCTCATAAAGCTATCCGGTATAGGATTATCATAGGCTAAATTCTTGATTCCAGTCCAATGCGTAGACATACAAATGGCTCCAGAAAACACCTGTGGATACTCACAAATTGCATACATAGAAATCAAGCCTCCCATGCTCGACCCACCAACAAAAGTGTGCTCAGCATCGGTATATACAGAATAATGCTCATCTATATAAGGTTTCAATTCTTTTACTATAAATTTCAGATATTCATCCGCATTATGAGCAGCGTTCACGTAAGTATCTTGAATATCTTGATCATCCATAGGGATAGCGTCTAAACCAGCTTGTCCTGCCTTAATTGGAAAGTAATCATTCCATCTAATATCGGCGTGATTCCAGATAGAGACTACAATTGTTGGTGGAACTTTACCAGTAGCAATCAAATTACCTAAAGTTTCATCCACTCCCCATTCTTGTTTGTTCCAAGTTAAATTGGCATCATAAAGCATCTGCCCATCATGCATATAAAGCACTTGATAAGTTTGATCTGAAGAATAGCCATCCGGAAGCCAAACATCTACATTGCGACTTCTAACAAAATTGGAAGGAAAATCAACATAAGAATCAATTGATCCGCTTTCTAGGTGTCCAGGGTAGTTTTGTTTATTGAGTTCAGGTTTCGAATCACAAGCGACCACAATACTCAAACTGAATAAGAATAAAAGTAAGTTCTGTTTCATGTTTAAATTGGTTTTAATAGGGTCAGTTGAAAAACAAACTCTGGAGTCTAAGGACTCCAGAGTTGAATTATTTATTAGATACTCAAACTAGAATTTCCTTCTAGCACATGCTCTTTTCCTTCCAACCAAATTGAAACTCCAGTTTCAGTAAGATTTTCATAAACAGATGCATCTTGAGTTTTAGTAACTTTAATCGTTGCTCCTCTATAGTTTAGTTTGAAACTATAAGAAGTCCACTCTTGAGGAATTTGAGGGTTGAAGCTCAAAGTATTATTGAAGTTTCTCATTCCTCCAAAACCTTGAACAATAGACAACCATGTTCCGGCCATTGAAGTAATGTGTAGTCCTTCATGAACCTCGTGGTTATAATCATCAAGATCTAAACGAGATGTTCTTAAATATTGCTCATAAGCCTTAGGCATTCTATCAATAGAAGCTGCTAAAATAGAGTGAACGCAAGGTGAAAGAGACGATTCATGAACTGTTAATGGCTCATAAAAGTCAAAGTGCTTCTCGATTTCTTCTTTTGAGAATCTATCCTCAAAGAAATACAATCCTTGTAAGGTATCTGCTTGCTTGATGTATGGAGAACGTAAAATACGATCCCATGACCAGTGTTGATTGATAGGTCTTTCCGAAGAAGCTAATTGATCCGCTGGTGTTAGATCCTTATCAAGGAATCCATCTTGCTGCAAATACACTCCATGCTCTTCACTGTATGGGAAATACATTTTAGAAGCGACCTGATTCCATTTTTCAAGTTCAACATCCGTCAGGTTCGTTTCCTTAGTGATACGAGTAAAATCTCCTGGAAGTTCATCTTTTAACTTCTCTAATTGCTCCATGGTATATTCAATACACCATTTAGCAAGGTAATTTGTATAGAAGTTATTGTTGATATTGTTTTCGTATTCATTAGGCCCTGTTACCCCAAGGATTACATATTGATCTTTTGCCGCTGAATAATTGGCTCTTTGTTGCCAGAAACGCGCTACTGCAATCATTACCTCCATTCCAAATTCTGGAATATAAGTGTAATCTCCTGTATAGTTAACATAATTGTAGATTGCATAAATCATGGCTCCATTACGGTGAATTTCTTCAAAAGTAATTTCCCACTCATTATGACATTCTTCACCATTCATAGTCACCATTGGATAAAGTGCAGCCCCATTCGTAAATCCTAATTTCTTAGCATTCTCAATTGCTGGTCCTAATTGCTTATATCTATAAACTAAAAGGTTTCTTGCAACTTCCTTATCCTTAGTACTCATATAAAAAGGAATACAGTATGCTTCGGTATCCCAATACGTAGAACCTCCATATTTCTCTCCTGTAAATCCTTTAGGACCTATGTTTAAACGATGGTCATCACCTGAATAGGTTTGGTTTAATTGGAAAATATTGAAACGAATCGCTTGCTGTGCCTTCACATCACCTTCGATCGTAATATCTGCTGTTTCCCAAACTTTTGCCCAAGCCTCAATTTGATCTGCTCTTAATTGAACATAACCTGTTGCAACAGCTTGGTCCAAAACCTCTTTAGAAACTCTAGTTAATTCACCAGAATTATGATTCATAGATTGAACATATCCTCCAAACTTGATAATATTCACAACATCTCCCTCTGCTACATCAATAACATAAGATAAACCAACTCTCTTTTCAGAAATTTGTTGCGCTGCTTCAGCTTCAATAGTTTTTCCGTTTTTCTCGAAACTTACTTCAAATCCAGTACAAACATCAAATCCAGTTTTAAGTGTAGTAGATGAAATAGAAGCTCCATTATCATAGAACTTGTGATCTCCTACTTCCCAGAATAATTCATCATAGTTAGTATCCTCATTAGAGATTCCTGCATCTACATAAGGAATCGCTTCGAAAGAACCAGAAAAATTCAAGGCCTTAATTTGATAGTTTATCGCTCCAACTTCGTTTAAAGTCAAAGAAAGAAAACGCTCTGCAAGTACTTCAATTTCATTTCCATTAGGTAAGTGAGCTACAAAAGAACGAGATAAAATCCCTTCTTTCATATTAAGCTCTCTTCTAAAGTTTTTGATTTCACAAGAATTCAAATCGAACACTTCTCCATTAAACACTAAATCAATACCGATCCAGTTTGGAGCATTCAATACTTTAGCAAAATATTCTGGATATCCATTCTTCCACCATCCTACTCTAGTTTTATCTGGATAATAGATTCCTCCTATATAACTTCCCTGGAAGGTATCTCCAGAGTATAATTCTTCAAAATTTGCACGTTGCCCCATAGCACCGTTACCTAAACTAAAAATACTTTCAGAAGCAGTTACGTGATCTGCAGTAAATCCTTCTTCTATGATTGACCATTCTGATGGTTTAATATAATCTAAGTTCATCTTTCTTACTTAATTAGATTCTCAAAAAATTCTACACTTAATTCTCCTGTATTAGATAACACATAGTTAGCATGAGCTAAATGCTCCGCATCACCAATTCCAATACTTATCATTCCAGCCGCATTCGCCGCCTCAACCCCAGCAATTGCATCTTCGACTACAATACAATTCTCAGGTTTCATATTTAAAGCCTTAGCAGCTACCAAGAAAACTTCTGGGTCTGGTTTGGCATTACTCACATCATTTCCATCTACTATAGCATCAAACAAATCCAATAAATCTAAAGATCTAAGAATAAGCTTAGCGTTCTTACTTGCAGAACCTAATGAAAATGGAATACCATTATCTTTTAAATAATGCAGAAGCGTACTGATTCCTGGAAGGATTTCTTCCTGTCCCATTTTAGAAATCAATTTTAAATAATGATCATTCTTTGCCACTAAAAGAACATCCTTCTCCTCTTGAGAAATTTGTTTCCCTGCTAGATCTAAAATTAATTCCAATGAACGAACTCTACTCACTCCTTTTAATTGTTCATTATCCTGCTCTGTAAAGTCATAGCCCAATTGACGAGCTGTTTCCTGCCAAGCAATAAAATGGTATTTCGCAGTATCTACGATGACACCATCTAAATCAAAAATTACCCCTAAATTTTTCATTATGATTCTTTATTCGTTTCTAAAAATTTAACTGAAAGTCCTCCTAACATCATGATGACACCAGCAAAAACTAACATATGCATTCCGTTGTTCCCAAAGAAATTTGCGATAATCGGACCTCCGAATACCCCACTAATAATTTGAGGAACCACAACAGTAAGGTTAAAGATCCCCATATACACTCCCATTTTACGCGCTGGGATACTGTCCGAAAGAATTGCATAAGGCATAGCCAAAATCGCCGCCCAAGCCATTCCAATTCCAATCATGGAAATCAATAACATATATTGATCTGTAAAGAAGTTCATTGAAATAAATCCTAATCCACCAAGAACTAGAGACCATCCATAAACTGCTTTACGAGAAGTTTTTTCAATAATTTTAGGCATTGCAACAGAAAAAAGTGCCGCTACTAAAGAATAAGCAGCAAAACAAATACCTACCCAGTTCCCTGCTTCGTTATACGCAGCAATCATCTCTGCATCATCAGAGGTACCAGGATTAAATCCGATTGGAATACCGAAGTAGTGCTGAGAAATACCCGTAGTTGAGTACACCCACAAAATAAACAAAGGAAACCACGACAACATTTGCGTCACAGACAACTGTTTCATTGCCTTAGGAGTATTTTTAAGTAAGGTCCAGAAACTTTCTTTCTTTTCCTCTTCTACTTCCTCTCCTTTATCTTTAGCTTCTTGATCTATAAAAGCCTGAAATTCTTCAGGTGGGTACTCTTTTGTTTTGAAAACAGTAACTAAGACACTTAGTAATAATAAAGCTCCTCCTAAATAGAAAGACCAAATTACTGATGGTGCTACATGTCCTGCCTCAGCATCATTTGAAATACCCATTGACGTCAAGATAAAAGGCAAAGCCGATCCAAATACTGCTCCTGTATTGATTAAGAAACTTTGAATTGAGTAACCTACGTTTCGTTGATTCTCTGGAGTCATATCAGCAACCAAAGCTCTAAACGGCTGAAAAGTTACATTAAACGAACCATCCATTAAGGCCAACATAATAACCCCGAAGGCAAGAGCTCCTGCTCCACCGGCCTTAACTATAAAAGGCGCATTAGGCATTAAAAACATTGCCAACATAGAAACGATGGCTCCTCCTAAGATATAAGGAATCCTTCGTCCGAAGCGTCCCCAGGTCTTATCACTTGCTGCACCAACTACGGGTTGAACAAGTAATCCCATAATGGGAGCAACTAACCAAAAAAATGAAAGTGAATGAGGGTCTGCCCCTAAACTTGTCAAAATTCTACTTGCATTTGCATTTTGTAAGGCAAAACCAAATTGCACTCCTAAAAATCCAAAGCTCAGATTCCAAATCTGCCAAAAACTCAATTGTTTTTTCTTCATACTTATAATTACAATGAATTCATCTCCGTCAAAAAGGAGAAAATCAATTTTTAAATAAAATGTAATACAGTCCATTGAATAAAAATCCAACAGAATATAAAAGTGTGAAGTATAAAGTATTATTACAGGATTATAAATAATCCGAGCACAAATATAAAGAATTTCTTACTATAAATCAAAGAGTTGATTCCCTTTTAGCAATTCCAGCATCGATGATTTCATACTGATAAGGTCCCTCTAACGTTTGAGAATTGATTCTTTCAAGTAAAATTTTTGCTGATTTTTTTCCCATCTCATAGCCGTTTTGAACCACAGAACTCAATGAAGGAGTGGAATATTTAGAAATTACGCCATTAGTATAACCTATTATCGACAAATCCTCAGGAACGTTCAGGCCGCGTTTCAAAGCTTCTTTAAGAACCTTTACAGCATAAACTTCATTTACCGCAAAAACAGCATCAGGAATAGCTTGATCAAAAAGAGAAGCAATTTGCTGGTCAACATTCAAATTCTGATCAACCTCAACAATCCAATTCTTATTGTCCTCTAGCCCGTTCAACACTAATGCCTTTTCATAGCCAGCCTTGCGATCATTCCCTATTTTCATATGATCAGGAGTTGTAAGAATTGCAATCTTCTTTTTCCCTAAATCTATAAGCGTTTTAGTCGCTAAGAAACCTCCGCCAAAATCATCTCCAACAACCTTATCACATTCAATATTCTTGTGAACTCGATCAAATAACACCAAGGGAACACCTTCTTCTTTTAAGGCGTTGATATGCGCTATCTTACCCTGTCTTAAACTTTCATTTGAAATTGACATAATTACTCCATCTACATTGGAGTTCAACAACATCTCTAAATTGGCTTTTTCTTTTGAATTAGATTCATTTGAAAGACAAATCATCACCTTATAACCATTTTCATTAGCTATTTCTTCGATTCCACTGATCACTTCAGAAAAGAAATGATGAATTAATTCAGGCACTACTACTCCTATAATAGAGCTTTTCTGGCTTCTTAAATTAAGTGCAAAAGAATTCGGTTTGTAGTTATACATTCTTGCAAAAGCCTGAATCTTCTCAGTAGTTTCCTTACCAATATCCGGGCTGTTTTTTAAAGCCTTAGAAACAGTAGATATAGAGACTCCAAACTCTTTTGCAATTGTCTTTAATGTAACCTTTAATTTCATATTCAATATTAAGTCAAAAAAACCATTAGTCAAACTAAATTAAGATTTTAACATAGATTTCACAAGGAAACTCGAACGTTTGAGTTCGGGCATCTCGCATCCACCTAAAAATCCTACACCTCAAACGTGATAATTGTCATGTTTAACAGCGAAAACGCTTTCTAAATTCGTCCTGTGAAGTATAAGTATTAAACTAATTTATTAAACAACTAAAGACATTTTAATGAAAAACTTTAGATTACTTATTTTGAGTTTTATGTTGCTCTTAGGAGGGATTATTCAAGCTCAAAAAACAATTAGTGGAGTTGTTACCGAAGCCTCCCAAATGGGACTTCCTGGTGTAAGTATTGTTGTAAACAATTCAACCAAAGGTACCTCAACTGATTTTGATGGAAATTACATTTTAGAAAATGTAAATGAAGGAGACGTTTTAACCTTTTCTTTTATGGGGTTCAAAACGAAAGAAATCACTATTAGCAGTGAAAACAAGATTAATGTTAGCCTGGAAGAAGAATCTGAATTCTTGGATGAGGTGGTACTTGTAGGGTATGGAACTGCAAGAAAAAAGGATTTAACTGGTTCTGTTGACATGGTTAACGAAAAGGATTTCGCAGAAGGACCAGCAACCTCAGCCGGCCAATTGATTCAAGGAAAAGTAGCAGGGGTAAACATCAGTTCTGCGAGTGGAGCACCGGGAGAAGGTCAAAACATTCGTATTAGAGGTACCGGATCTTTATCCTTAACTTCTAATCCCTTAATCGTAGTGGATGGAGTTCCTTTAAGCGACTCAGGAGTAGGAGGTTCTAGAAACACATTAAACTCTATTAATCCCAATGACATTGCAAGTATGACGGTGCTTAAAGACGCCTCATCTACTGCAATCTACGGGTCACGTGCAGCCAATGGAGTAATTTTGATTACTACCAAGAAAGGAAGACTTGATCAGGATATAAAAGTTTCTTTTAATTCACAAACCGGAATATCGACAGTCAACGACTATGTTGATGTTATGAGCGCGGATCAATTCAGTAGCTTCATTAATGCAACTGGTACTCCTGACGAAATCGCTAGGTTAGGTGGTGCAAACACGAATTGGCAACAAGAAATTTACCAAACAGCCATTACCACGGACAACAATTTAAGTGTATCGGGAAGTGCAGGAAATCTACCTTATCGCGTATCTTTTGGTTACACCGATGCTGAAGGGATTTTGAAAACGGATGATTTCAAAAGATCTACAGGTAAAGTGACTTTAACACCAACGTTCTTTGATGATCATTTAAAAGTTGAAGTTAATGCAAATGGATCCCAAGAGAGAAACCAATTTGCAGACAGAGGTGCTATTGGTGCAGCAGTAGGCTACGACCCTACACAACCCGTTTATGACGAAAACTCTCAATATGGTGGTTATTCTTACTGGGAAGATCCAGCTACAGGAAATCGCTATAATTTAGCTCCTAACAACCCGATGGCGATGTTAGAACTAAAAGATGATCAATCGACTGTCAACCGTTTTATTGGAAATGCAAAATTTGACTACAAATTACATTTTGCACCTGAAGTAACCGCAACCTTAAACTTAGGTTATGATGATTCAAGCTCTAATGGAACGACCTCAGTATCTCCTAATATGCCTACTTCTAGTCCAGAATTCAATGGTATGTACAATCAATATTCTGCACAAGCAACGAATCAATTATTGGACTTTTATTTGAACTACGACAAAGAATTAAATGACAAAAACCACTTTGGGGTAATGGCAGGGTATTCTTATCAAAAATTCACATTCGAGAATGAAGCTACATCTACAGAGTACTTTAAAACTTTAGATGACCGCGTGATTACTACAGTGGATTCAAACGCCAACACCTTGATCTCATTCTTTGGTAGAGCAAATTATAACTACGACGATAAATACTTGATTACAGCAACCTTGAGAGCGGATGCTTCATCAAAATTAAATCCTGATGATCGATGGGGATACTTCCCTTCGGTAGCTTTAGCCTGGAATATGTCTAATGAAGACTTCCTAAAAGATTCAGAAGTTGTAAACAACTTAAAGCTAAGAATTGGATATGGTCAAGTAGGTAATGTAAATGGTTTAGGAGATTATCAATTTCTTACAAGATACTCTCAAAGTGTTGCTGGGGCCAGTTACCAATTAGGGGATAATTTTTATCAAACATACAGACCTGAACCTATTAATGAGGACTTAAAATGGGAAGTTGGTAGTACCTTCAACGTAGGTATTGACTATAGCTTATATGACAATAGAGTTTTTGGATCCTTAGAGGTATATTCAAAAATGACCCAAGATCTTATCGCTCAAACCACAGTTGATCCGATGACAAATTTCGGAAATGTGATTGACGCGAATATTGGAGATATGATTAACAATGGAGTTGAATATTCACTAAACTTTGTTCCAGTAAGAACGGATGATTGGGATTGGACAGTAAATACAAACATTGCCTACAATCACAATGAAATCACAAACATGCCTGATGTACAAAACGTAGGTGGAATTGCTGGAGGAACAGGAAATACAATTCAAAGACATGAAGAAGGTTATGCTCCGTATTCATTTTATGTATATGAACAGGTATACGATGACAATGGGAAGCCTATTGAGGGAGCTTATGTAGATCGAAATGGAGATGGAATTATTTCAGACGATGATCGATATTATGCGGGTGACCCTTATGCTGATATCACCTTAGGACTTTCCACTCAAGTATCCTATAAAAATTGGGACCTTGGTATGACAACAAGAGCCAGTTTTGGAAACTATGTATATGATAATGTATCCTCTTCAATCTCTTATGAACAAAGAGCTACAGAGAATATGATTTTATCCAATTTAAGTACAGATTACTACAATACAGGTTTCGAGTATCTGACAGAAACTAATTTGATGAGTGACTACTATGTACAAGATGCAAGATTCTTCAAAATAGACAATATCACCTTAGGATATACATTTCCTGAGCAGCTTATCAAAGATGTAAACTTTAGAATCTACGGATCTGCAGATAACATTCTAACTGTATCTCCTTATGAAGGGTTAGACCCAGAGATTCCAGGTGGAATTGACAACAATTTCTACCCAAGACCTCAGACCTATACTTTAGGACTAAACATCAACTTTTAATACATAGCAATGAAAAATAAAATTAAAAATATAACACTTAGCCTTTTGGCAGCAGCAAGTTTATCTGCATGTATAGGTGACCTAGATCAATACCCTACTGATCCAGACATGGTAACCGAAGTAGATGTATTTGAAGACGTAGCATCAGCAAAAGGAGCCTTGTCAAAATTATATGCTGCCTTAGCGATTACAGGACAAAAAGGACCAGACGGTCAAGCAGATATTTCTGGAATAGATGAAGGATCAACTCAATTCACAAGAATGTTATACAATCTAAATGAATTGACTACAGACCACGCTGTCGTTGGATGGGGTGATCCAGGTCTGCCAAATCTACACGCCATGTCTTGGTCATCTTCCAACCAATGGGTAGAAGGAATGTATTATAGATTAGCACAAGAAATTTCTTTTACAAACTCTTTCATTTCTAATGCACAGCCTTTAGCACAAACTGAAGATGAAGTGAAGACTTTTATTGCAGAAGCGCGATTTCTAAGAGCCTACTCATACTACAATATGATCGATTTATTCGGAGACATCCCTTTAGTTACTGAAATTGACACAGAGCTCCCTCACATGTCATCTAGAGAAGAAATTTTCTACTTTATTGAATCCGAACTGCAAGATATTGAATCTGACATGACAGGTTCAAGAGGAAATGAATACGGTCGTGTTGATGTCACAGCATCCTATGCCCTACTTTCAAGATTATACTTGAATGCCGAGGTTTATATTGGTGAGTCAAAATACGATGAATGCATAGTTTATACAGATAAAGTTCTTAACGGCGGATACAGTATAAACACCTCTGATATGAACGGAAATGGATCAGCTTATGACGAATTATTCTTAGCTGACAACAACTCCAATGGGGCTCAAAACGAGTTTATATTCAATGTCAATTTTGATGGAATTCAAACTCAAACATGGGGTGGAATGTCTTTCATGATCCACGCAGCAGTTGGAGGAAGCATGAACCCAGTGGAATATGGAATCAACGGTGGTTGGGGAGGTACCCGTACTACAAAAGCTTTGGTGGAAAAATTTGAAGCTACGGATTTTAACGACAATGGTGAACCTGTACAATGGAAAGATCATAGAGCCATGTTTCATACCGATGGACAGAATTATGAAATCACAACCATCGCAAACACTTTCTCTGATGGATATGCGATCTCTAAATTTAAAAATGTAGATGTAAACGGAAATCCTGGGTCAGATCCTAATGGAGATCATCCTGACACGGATTTACCTATCATTCGTTTAGCTGAGATGTACCTTAATTACGCAGAAGCTACCCTAAGAGGAGGAGCAGGAGGATCAACAACAAAAGCTCTTGACCTTGTAAACCAATTGCGTGAAAGAGGTTATGGTTCTACAGCCGGAAACATCGATGAAGGAGAACTTGATTTAGATTTTTTACTTGATGAAAGATCAAGAGAACTTTATTGGGAAGGACAGAGAAGAACAGATCTAATTCGTTATTCTTATTTCACAACTACTCAGTATTTATGGCCTTTTAAAGCGGACATCCCAACAGGATCTGGAACAGATTCATTCAAGAAACTCTTCCCTATTCCAGCGAATATTATTGCCGTAAATCCTAATTTAATTCAAAACCCAGGATACTAAGATGAGAATTTCAAATAAATTATTATACATACTAGGCTTCATAGGACTTGGAGCCTGTAGCCCGGATGAAGAACTAACTGTTATGGACCCTGAGGTTAGTTTTGATTTATATAGCTCGCAGGATAAAGTTGTCTTGGATAAAGACTTCTCCGAAGATATCGCCCTGACCCTTTCATGGCTAAAACCTGATTATGGATATGAAAGTCCTAACGCGAATTTTGAGATTAATATAGAGGGCTATACAATGAGCACCACTCGCTCTTACTCTTACTCTCCACTAGTTGAAGAAATGAACCTTGCTATCATAGAAAACGAGCTTGCGCAACCTGGTGTTGCAACAGAATTAGAAATGAGCGTGGTTGCCAATCAAGGAGCAAATCAAACCGTCTCTTCGGTTATAATAGAGTTTACCCCTTATGCCATTGATCCAGTATGGATTACTTCATGGGGAATTGCAGGGACACAGACAGATTGGGACAACAACCCGGACCTACATTTGTTTAAAACTGAAGACCCGAGCACTCTAGTCTCATATGTTACTTTTGACAAAGGAGACAACCAATATAAATTCAGAGAAAACAATGACTGGACTAATCAATGGGGAAGCGACGGAAATGGAGGACTCTCTAATGACGGAGGCTCAGGAAACATAGGTATTGCAGACGGAATGTATCGCATCACGCTAAACCCAGATGCAGGAGAATACAGCCAGCAAGAAGCGGATTCACCATGGGGATTAGTTGGAGATGCAGTCAATAATTGGGGAGAAACTCCTGACGCACCCATGTATATATCTGAAAACCCTGACATCTTAGTAGCTTACACCTACATGACTATGGGAGAATTCAAATTTAGAATGAACAACAGCTATGAAGACGGAGACTATGGACGAGGAGATAGCGAAGGAACCTTGAAACCAGGTGGTGGGAACATCAAAATCCCTTATGATTCATGGTACAAAGTTACTTGGAACACTATAGATAACACATACACGTTGCAAGCATTCCAATAGAACCTACATCTACCATTTTTTTTAAGCCGGAGTT
The DNA here is from genome assembly GCA_049607205.1 of Flavobacteriaceae bacterium. GTDB lineage: Bacteria > Bacteroidota > Bacteroidia > Flavobacteriales > Flavobacteriaceae > JBELHR01. Next base: position 125,000 of record JBMYWH010000003.1, read on the forward strand.
TACTCCGGCTTTTTTTGTGTCTAAAAACTGTGAAAACCTTATCTTAATTTAAGATAACACTCAAACGTTTGAGTTGTAAAGTTGTTAACACTACAACGTTATAGTTGCTCTAATTTAACAGCCTATTATGTTATATTATCTTAATATTCAGTATCTTTATGAGGTGAACTTAAAGTATGATTACCCAATTCTAAACTAAATTAAACCAAGTATTTATTTAAACTATTACATGAAAAACTTAAAACTTTTATTTATCGGTATGCTATTATTGGCTACCGGAAACTTATTTGCACAGCAAACAGCTTCCGGATCAGTAGTAGAACAATCTTCAGGTATGGGATTACCGGGGGTTGGTATTCTAGTAAAAGGAACTACCAAAGGAGGAGTAACCGACTTTGATGGAAACTTCACGCTAGATAATGTGAACTCTGGAGATGTATTAATATTCTCCTATATGGGATTCAAAACACAAGAAGTTGCCTTCAATGGATCTAAGCTAGCTATTGCCTTAGAAGAAGATGCAGCGATGCTAGATGAAGTTATGGTCGTGGGATATGGTACCGCTCGTAAAAAAGACATGACGGGATCCGCTGAACTGATGACTGAAAAAAACTTTAACGAAGGACCTTCTTCCAATGCTGCTCAATTAATCCAAGGTAAAGTTGCCGGGGTTAATATTTCCACTGGAAACGGTGCGCCAGGATCAGGAAACAATATTCGTATTAGAGGTACAGGATCTCTTTCGTTGACATCAAATCCACTTATCGTTGTAGATGGAGTTCCATTGAGTGACGGAGGTGTTGGAGGTTCTCGTAACACCTTAAACAACATTAACCCAAATGATATTGCTAGCATGACCGTTCTTAAGGACGCCTCTTCTACAGCAATCTATGGATCTCGTGCTGCCAATGGTGTAATTTTGATTACAACAAAAAAAGGTAAATTAGATCAAGGGATTAAAGTAAGCTTTAATTCAGTAACTGGTGTTTCTACGGTAAACCAGTATGTTGACGTTATGGATGCTCAAGAATTTCGTTTTTTAGTGAATGAAATTGATTCGGCTAAAGGAACAAGTTTTACTGACATGCTAGGGCAAGACTCAACTAATTGGCAAGAGATGATCTATCAAAATGCCATGAATTTTGATAACAACATTAGTGTTTCTGGTTCAACTAAATCTATGCCTTGGAGACTATCTGTAGGATATACAGATACAGAAGGGGTACTTAAAACAGATCAATTCAACAGAACAACAGCAAAACTTACTTTAACGCCATCTTTCTTAGATGATCGTTTAAAGTTTGATTTGAATGCAAACGGTTCTTATATCAAAAACCAATTCGCAAATACTGGAGCAATTGGATCTGCTGTTCAGTACGACCCTACTCAATCGGTATATGATGCTAATTCGAGATTTGGAGGCTATTCTTATTGGGCAGATCCTTCAAATAGTGACATTAGAGCTACTTTAGCACTTACCAATCCTATGGCAATGCTAGATCTAAACCTAAGAGATGATTCTTCCACGGTAAAACGAATCATTACTAATGCTAAAGCTGATTATCAATTTGCTTCAATTCCTGAGTTAGTAGCAACCCTTAACGTAGGTTATGATGACTCAGTAGGAGAAGGAAATGTATATGTTTCAAATCAATATCCAACAGATAAGGCAGATGATGATGGTTCTGAATCTTCATATAAAAACCAGAACACCAACAAATTATTAGACTTCTACTTAAATTATACAAAAGATTTTAACGATAAGCATAGTTTAGGTGCCATGTTAGGGTATTCTTACCAGAACTTTTATTATTATAGTGAAGGATCTTCTGTAGATAAGAGAACAGACCCAACTAAAAACATAGAAGATAGTTATGTCAATAAATCAAGAGATGTGTTAACCTCTTTCTTTGGAAGATTCAACTATGCATTTATGGATAAATATTTAGTAACGGCAACAGTTAGAGCTGATGCTTCTTCTAAATTAAACCCAGATGATAGATGGGGTATATTCCCTTCTGTAGCCTTAGCTTGGAATCTATCTAATGAAGACTTCTTAAAAGATTCAGAGGTTGTGAACAACTTAAAAATTCGTTTAGGTTACGGACAAGTAGGTAATGTAAACGGTCTTGGTTCATACCAATTCTTGACACGATATGAAGCGTCTAGACTTGGAGCTTCGTATAATTTCGGTGGTAGCTACTACCCTACATTTAGACCTGAAGGAATCAACGAAGATTTACGTTGGGAAGTTGGTAATACGATTAACTTCGGTATTGACTATAGCTTGAAGGATTCAAGAATATTTGGTTCCTTAGATATCTATTCAAAAGTAACACAAGACTTAATTGCTAGTTCTGTAGTAGATCCATTTACTAACTTTGAAAACAGAGTAAATGCAAACATTGGAGACATGCAAAACAATGGTGTTGAATTTGCCTTAAATTTGGTACCAATAAGATCGGATAACTTCGAATGGACGATCAATGCAAACTTTGCATACAACCATAATGAAGTAACAAAAATGCCTACAGTACAGAATGTGGGTGGTGTAGCTGGTGGTACTGGTAACACAGTTCAAAGACATGAAGTAGGATATGCACCATATTCATTCTTCGTATATGAGCAGGTTTATGATGAAAACCAAAATCCAGTTGAAGGAGTATTCGTAGACAGAAACGGTGATGGACAACTTAACGAAGACGACAAGTACTTCTATAAAGATCCTTATGCAGATGTCTTAATTGGATTGAATACGAACATGACATACAAAGGTTGGGACTTCGCTTTCGTAAGTAGACTTTCTTTAGGAAACTATATTTATGATAACGTATCATCGGATAAAGGATATTCAGCTTTTGCAACACAGAATGCAAATACTTTAAACAACTTGAGTACTAGTTATTTTGACACTAACTTCCAATTGAACGACACTAAGACTTTATTAAGTGATTATTATGTAACTAATGCATCATTCTACAAAATCGACAACATTACTTTAGGATATACATTTCCTGAAAAATGGATGAAAGATGTAAATCTTAGAGTATATGGAGCAGCAAACAATATTTTGATTGTTTCTGACTACGAAGGAATTGATCCTGAAATTGCAGGAGGAATTGACAACAATTTCTATCCTAGACCTCAGGTATATAGTTTAGGATTAAGTTTAAACTTTTAAGAGATGAAAATGAATATAACTAAAAATATAAAATTTGGAATCTTAGTGTTGACTGGAGCGTTTACATTAAGTTCATGTTTAGGTGATTTGGACCAAACACCAATTGATCCAGATAGTGTTACTGAAATCGATGTATTTCAAGATGTAGAGTCTGCCAAGAGCGCTTTAGCTAAATTATATGCTTCAATTGCCGTTACAGGTCAACAAGGACCCGCAGGTGATCCTGATTTATCTGTAGACGATGAAGGAGCATCTCAATACACACGATTGATGTTCGGACATCAAGAATTATCAACCGATAATGCGGTTAATGGATGGGGAGATGGAAATCTATCAGAATTCCACGCCATGAACTGGACAGCTGAAAATGGATTTGTTAATGATTATTACAATAGATTAGGTCAGTCTGTATCATTTTGTAATTCATTCATTTCTAATGCAAATGCTTACTTAGGAGATGATCCTCAAGTACAAATAATGATTGCTGAGGCAAGATTCTTAAGAGCTTATCATTATTACAATCTTGCTGATTCGTTCGGAAATGTCCCTATTACAACTGAGGTATTAGCATCACTTCCTCAACAAAACACAAGAAAAGAAGTTTTTGAATTCATCGAATCTGAACTATTGGCGGTGATTGATTTGCTACCAGCAGGTAAAGCAAATGAATATGGAAGAGTTGACCAAGTAGCTGCTCAAGCCTTACTTTCTCGTTTGTATTTAAATGCAGAATCTATGATTGGTGTTGATCATTACGCAGAATCAGTGATGTACTCTGAAGCTGTTATGAATTCAGCTTATAGCTTACATAATAATTATGAAGAATTATTCCTTTCTGACAATGATTCAAACGGAGCACAAAACGAGAATATTTTTGTGATTCCTTACAATGGAATTGAAACACAAACCTATGGAGGAACAACTTTCTTCATTCACGCCAATATAGGTGGAGATATCATGAATGCCGACGATTACGGAAGTAATGGTGGTTGGGGAGGTAACCGAACAACCAGTGGTTTAGTTTCTAAATTTGATGAATCAGCGACTATGGATGGAAGTGGATTTCCAATAGCTTGGGACGATGCAAGAGCCATGTTCTTTACACAAGGACAAACTTATGACATCGCAGATATTTCAGTTTTCCAGGAGGGTTATGCTGTTGTTAAGTATAAAAACATCGATTCAAATGGCGAATATACCGCCGCAGATTCAGGTAAGGTAATGTCTGACATCGACCAACCTTTAATCAGAATGGGAGAAATCTACTTAAACTATGCAGAAGCTAGCCTAAGAGGTGGTGGTGGAAGTACATCAAATGCTGTAGCTCTAATCAATGAATTGAGATCTAGAGCTTATGGAGATGATTCAGGAAATATCACTGAGGGAGAACTAAACTTAGACTTTATCCTCGATGAAAGATCAAGAGAATTATACCATGAAGGGTTGAGAAGAACAGATCTTATTCGTTATGATAAATTTACTAGTGGATCGTACTTATGGCCATTTAAAGGAAATATTCAAAATGGGACTGGTGTAGAATCATTCAGAAACATCTACCCTATTCCAGCAAACGTTATGTTAGTTAATACAAACATGAAACAAAACGACGGATACTAAAATTAAGATTATGAAAAAACTACTTTATATATTTTTACTAACCTTGACCTCGGTTTCTTTAAGCAGCTGTTTTTCGGATGATTTCGACGCTCCAATAATGAACCCAGATACAAGTTTTGAATTATTTACCTCAAAAGAAGAGGTAGTATTAGACATGGATTTTCCGGATCAAGTAGCCTTTACGCTATCTTGGTTGGAGCCTGATTATGGTTTTGAAAGTGCAACTCCAGATTTCGAAATTAGAATTGAAGGAATCACCTTCACTTCGATTAGAGGATGGTCAATTTCACCTCTTGCTGAGGATGTAAACTTAGCATTAATCAGCAACAAATTATTGTCTCCAGGAGTACCTACAGAGCTGCAAGTAGATGTAGTTGCTGTTAATGGAAGCACTGAGGTTTCTGAATCTGTAAATATTACTTTTACAGCATATGCTGTTGATCCAGTATTGCTTTCTAATTGGGGAGTTGTAGGAACTCAAAACGATTGGGGAGGAACACCTGATTTCCCAATGTTCATGAACGAAGTGAATAATATCTTAACATCATACGTTACCCTAGATAAAGGTGCTGATGTGAACGAATATAAATTCAGAATGGATAATGCTTGGGATACTCAATGGGGTATAAATGATGGAGTACCTGGTCAAGACAATCCTGGAACCTATCGTCCCGAAAATGGAACATACATTATTACACTAAATCCTGAAAATGGAGAATCTACTCAGACATCAACATCTATCTCTGCATGGGGATTAGTTGGTTCCGCAGTGAATGATTGGGGTGCTACTCCTGATGCTTTGATGTATGTATCTGAAGACCCAGATGTTCTAATTTCTTACACATACATGACTGAAGGGGAATTCAAATTCCGTAAAGACAATGCATGGGATGAAAATTATGGATCTGGTGACGAGGAAGGAACACTATCTCCTGGTGGAGGAAATATTGCCATTCCTTACGCATCATGGTATAGAGTTACTTGGAATACTGTAGATAACACTTATACACTACAAGCTTTCCAATAAAATTAAATTGAATATTACAGCTGAGGGCCACGGTCTTCAGCTGTTTTTTTTTTTACATGAACTTATGAAAAAACTTAGCCTCCTATTTTTCTTAATCACTAGCATTGCTCAAGCACAGCTCACTACTGTTCCCGCTCTAGCTAACACTTCCGAAGAGTTTAAAATAATCTTCGACGCCAGCAATACAGCTCTTGCAAACACGACAGAGGAATTATATGCCCATACTGGAGTTAGCTCTAATGATGAGCATTGGATTGATGTTATTGGAGACTGGGGAGATAATACAGTTCAGCCTAAATTTACTAAAACGGACACCAATCTATATGAATTGGTCATTAGTCCGGATGTATATGCTTATTATTCTGTAGATTCTTCTGTAGATATTACGGGAATCGACATGGTAGTTCGTACTGCAGATGCATCAAATCAAACAGGAGACTTGAGTATCACTTTATACAATGCTGGCTTCAATTTAGTATTACAGAGTCCTGTAAATAATAGTTTTTATAAGGCCAATGAATCAATAGAAATCATTGGTGTTTCTACACAAACCACAACATTTGAGATTTATGCTGATGATCAGTTAATTCAAACTGTAGCTGACAGCAAAGAAATGAATACAACTTACAGCTTTAGTGATGCTGGAAATCACTCTATCAAATTAAAAGCTTCTTATAATGATGAAACTAAGGAAGCTGCTTCTACAATTTATATTTCTGAAAATAGTCCGATGCCAGAAGGTCTAAAAGACGGAATCAACATAAACAGTGATCAAAGTGTTACTTTTGTTCTTACAGCTCCAGCTAAAAAAGGAGTTTTTCTACTGGGTGAATTTAATAATTGGACTCCTTCATCAGCATATATGATGAAAATGGATGATGATAAATTTTGGATCACTCTTAATGATCTTGACCAAGACTATGAATATGCGTACTCTTACATGATTAATGATGCAATCATTTTTGCGGACCCTCATACCACTAAGGTTTTGGACCCCAATAATGACCAGTACATTCCAGAGACTGTATATCCAAACTTAAAAGAATACCCTCAAGGTGCACAAGGAATTGTTTCAACCTTTATAATCAATAAACCCTTATTTACCTGGTCGGATGACAACTTCAATCCTAAAGACAATAACAAAGCAGTAGTATACGAGCTTCTGATTCGAGATTTTACTGAAGAAGGTAGTTATAAGGCTGCGATAGAAAAACTAGATTATTTAGTAGACTTAGGAATTACCGCTATTGAACTTATGCCAGTCAATGAATTCGAAGGTAATGACAGTTGGGGATATAACCCTTCATTTTACAAGGCTTTAGATAAAGCCTATGGAACAGAAAATGATCTTAAATCATTTATCAATGCCTGTCACAATCGTGGGATTTCTGTCTTTTTAGATGTAGTTTTTAACCACTCTTTTGGACAATCTCCTCTACTGGCTATGTATTGGGATGGTGCAGCGAATAAACCCGCCGCTGATAACCCTTGGTATAACCAGGAGAGTAATTTTGAGAATCCAAATTTAGTTTGGGGTCAAGATTTTAATCATGAAAGTGAATATACTGTTGACTTTTTTGAAGGAGTTATCTCCTATTGGATTGAAGAATTCCATATCGATGGATATCGATTAGATTTTACTAAAGGTCTTTCCAATACACCACATCCTATTTCTACAGATGAATGGGGGTCAAATTACGATCAGGACAGAATTGATATTCTAGAACATTATACCGACTATACCTGGGAAAATCATGGAAGTGATATCATGATGATCTTTGAACATTTGGCTGAAAATTCTGAGGAAAAGGTTTTGGCCGATTACGGCATATTCCTTTGGGGAAATATTAACTATAACTGGACTCAAAACACCATGGGTTATTCGAGTAATTCGGATGTAGAATGGGCGAATTACAAGAACAGAGATTGGACCGAGCCCCAATTGGTAGCTTACATGGAATCTCATGATGAACAGCGATTAATGTTTGAAAATTTAGAAAATGGAAACAGTTCCGGAAATTATAGAGTAAGAGACCTCAATACAGCACTAGCCCGTCAAGAAGCAGCCCATTTGATCCACTTTAACATTCAAGGGCCTAAGATGATCTGGCAGTTCGGAGAGCTAGGTTATGATGTCTCTATAGATGAAGGAGGGAGAACTGGTAAGAAACCTGTAAGATGGGAATATTATGACAATAATAATCGAAGACACTTATATACCACCTTGGCGACGATTAATAAATTACGTGAGAACTATCCTGATCTTCAAAGCTCAAATTACACCTTCGATGGGGCTGATTTGAAAAAATCTTTAGCTATTGATGGTGAGTCGATTGACTTTGCGCTAATGGCTAATTTTGATGTCAACATAGCTGTTATTGAAATGAACTTTCCAAGTGCTGGAAGCTATTATGAATACTTCACTGGGGAAATAATAGAAGTTGATCAAACTCAAGTTGAATTTAGATTAAATCCAGGAGAATATCGTTTATACAGTACTACAAAGCTAAATGATCCCTTAGAAGATGGCTCAGGAGATACTGATAAAGACGGAGTTCAAGATGAATTTGATCTTTGTCCGAATACTTTATTTGGGATTCCAGTTAACGAATCTGGATGCCCCTTACTTGTGGTTCCTGAAAACAATTATACAATTGAATCTATCGGAGAATCATGTCAAGGCGAAAACAATGGACAAATTAGTTTGACTACCTTAGAGAACCACAATTATATATTGACCTTTAATAATCAAGAATATACTTTTACAAGTTCTTGGTCGGCAGAAAATTTAGCTCCTGGATCTTATGAACTTAGCATACAAATCGAGGGTGAAGACAATTATAAACAAGTGTTCGTATCTCAAGTAGCAGAAGCACCAGTATTAACTGCCACATCCGAGATAAACGTACAAGGCAACAAAGGTTTAAATAATATAGAGATTAACAGTGGTACAGCTCCCTATGCAGTCTATTTAAATGATCAATTCATCTTTGAAACGGATCAAAACGAGTTACAAATTAGAGCAGAATCGGGAGACAAGATAACCGTAGAAAGCTCAGTTTTATGTGAAGGGAAAATCGAACATTATGTTCCTGTTAACCCTGTATCCATATATCCTAATCCAGTTGAAACAAGCACGAACATATCTCTTGTGCATCCTGAATTACAAGAAGTCGAAGTCTACTTAATAAACCAATTAGGCCTAACTCTTAAAAGCTTTACATTAAAGAAAAATGAAACTCAACAACTTAATCTAAATTCCTTAAAGCAAGGAGTCTATTATTTAAAATTCAACAACTCAATTTTACCTACACAAAGGCTTATTAAAATTTAGATCATGAAAATACATTTTATATTCATAGCGGCATTTTTTTTAGTAATTACATCTTGTGATTCTGAACCTGACACTCCAACGCCTCCCCCTAACGAGCCGCCAACGACTCCGGAAACTTTAAGTCCTGCGGATGCAGCTCTGTGTCAAAATACGGACCTTGCATTCACTTGGTCAGCATCTACGGACCCAGATGGGGATGACCTTATTTATCAAGTTGATATATCAGAAACTCCTGACTTCTCTACAATTTACAAGAGTGGAAAAACAGGAAGTACCACTAAGGTATTTACTCTTGTCAAAGGGCAATTATTCTACTGGAGAGTCAAAGCTATAGACAGTAATGATGCATCAAGTGACTACAGTACGCCCTGGCAATTCATTACGGAAGGTGATGGGATAGCAAACTATGTTCCTTATGCTCCAACTTTAGTTGCTCCTGCTGACTACTCACAAATTACGGATACCTCAGTTGATTTAGAATGGTTTTGTGAGGATTTAGATGGTGATGACCTTAGCTATGACTTACATTATGGGATTACAGAAGATGTAGTAACCGTGCAAGAGGACTTGAACCAAACGACATTAACACTTACCAATTTGACCCCAGGTGACACCCTTTTCTGGAAAGTTGTAGCCCATGATTCACATGGAAATTCTAGTGAAGGAAAACTTTGGCAATTTACGATAGAATAATTCTTTTTTTTGTTAATTTCGAAGTCTAAAAATAGGATTACATGCTGTTTGGAAAAAGACAAGTACCGGTAAACGAAATATTCTCTGAAGGATTCATTGATATCCATTCTCATCTACTTCCAGGGATTGATGATGGAGCTAAAGACCTTGAAAATTCTATAGAACTTATAGAAAAACTGAGAGAACTTGGGATTAAAAAATTAATCACCACACCTCATACGATGACCGATGTTTATCCCAATAATCCAATTATTATTAATGAGCAGCTTGAAGTAGTCAAAACTGAACTAAACGCTCGAGGCATTGATGATGTAGAAATTTCTGCTGCTTCAGAGTACTTAATTGATCACGACTTTTTAAATAAGCTCCAACAGAAGGAAATACTTTCTTTTGGTAAGAAAAACTACGTTCTAGTTGAAATGTCCTTTTTCAATCCACCAAACAATTTAAAAGAAGTCCTTTTCCAGATGCAAGTTCAGGGATATAAACCAATTATGGCCCACCCTGAGCGCTATAACTTCTATAAAGGTGAAATAGAAACTTTTAGAGAACTCAAAGAATTAGGGTGTAGCTTTCAGCTTAACCTTCTCTCTCTTACTCCACAATACGGGAAACACGTGCAGAAAACATCTTATAAACTTCTAGAAAAAGGTTTATACGATTTTGTGGGGACGGATACCCATCATACGGGACATACTGCTCTTTTAAACACAATTGCTACCAAGAAAAACAAGAAATGGCTTCAGCCATTAATTGAGAACAATAAAAACATTCTCGATTAAAGATTAATCTGTCTTCGGATCACTAAATCTTGACCGTCTAAGGGATCACCTTTAGGACTAACTAAGCCCCCAACAAAACCACCAACGGTTTCAGGTTGCATAATACTATTGGGATCCTCATCTGGTGCTTGACGCTTTCTTAGTTCCGTAGCACATCTCCCCGGAGAAACACAATAAACCTTAATTCCCTTAGGTGCTAGCTCTTCTGAAGCTGATAAAGAAAAATTCAATACTCCCGCTTTTGAAGCGGCATAAGCCGTCCACCCTGGACGAGGAGAACTCGCCGAAGTTGAGGCTATATTTATAATCTTCCCTCTAGAATTTTCTAAAAATGGAATGGCTAATTTAGTTAAGTTGAATAGTCCATGAAGATTTACATCAAAGGTTCTTTGCCACTCTTCTAAAGGTGTGTGCTCTATGGAAAACGGCTCTATATATCCTGCAGATTGAATTAAAGCGTCCAAGCCTCCTTTTTCATTTAAAAAAGAGCCTATTACGGAATCAACCTTACCAAAGTCTGCAACATCTAAAACAAAAGAATGCACCTCAGCAGCCCCCAATTCTTTAACTTCAGCTGCCGTTTCAAGCAGTTTTTGTTCATTGATGTCTATGAGTCCAATACATGGATGTTCAAAGCGCTCTACTAAATTCATAGCACAAGCTTTTCCTATTCCATCTGCACCACCACTAACTAAAAAAACCTTCATCTATCTTTGTTTATACCAATCCACAAAATGCTTAATCCCCTCTTGTACTGGTGTAGAAGGATGATAGTCATAATCACGCTCTAAATCCTTTACATCAGCCCAAGTCTTAGGAACATCACCCTCTTGTAAAGGCAATAACTCCTTCTCGGCAGTCTTACCCATTTGAGTCTCAATCTCCTCTATGAAATCCATCAGTTTAACACATTTAGAATTCCCAATATTGTATACCTTGTATAAATCACGATCCACCACAGGCTTCTCAATGATACGCTTCACGCCTTCCACGATATCTGCTACATAGGTAAAATCACGTTCCATCTCACCGTAGTTGAACACCTTTAATTTCTCACCATTTTTAATGGCTTCTGCAAATAAGAAAAGTGCCATATCCGGTCTTCCCCATGGTCCATAAACCGTAAAGAACCTCAATCCTGTACTGGCAAAACCAAATAAATGACTATAAGTATGTGCCATAAGCTCATTAGACTTCTTACTCGCTGCATATAAAGAAATAGGATGATCTACAGTATCTTCCGTAGAGAATGGAATCTTAATATTGGTCCCATATACAGAAGAACTAGAAGCATATACAAGATGCTTCACCTGAAAATGACGAACACATTCCAAGATATTTACAAATCCTACCAAATTACTCTGTACATAAGCATCTGGATTTTCTAAAGAATAACGCACCCCTGCCTGAGCGGCTAAGTTACACACCACTTCAAAACCTTCTGACTTGAAGAGTTTCTCTAACTCTGATTTCTCTTCCAAGCCCATTTTAACAAAAGAAAAGCCTTCAAATCGCTCACTTTGAGTCAAAACATGCCATGGGCTATGATCATTAAAATCTACTCCCAACTCTTTCAAGCGAGCAAATTTCAAGTTCACATCATAATAATCATTGATATTATCCAGTCCAACTACCTGATGTCCATCAGCTAATAATACTCTAGATAGATGAAACCCTATGAAACCAGCGGCTCCTGTAACAAGTATTTTCATGGTTTACTTCCCTATTTGGTGATATTCAAATCCTCTTGATTCCAGATCAAAAGCATTGTATTGGTTACGGCCGTCAAAAACAACAGCCTCATTTAATTGACTCTTAAGCTCCTCAAAATCTGGAGAACGGAATTCCTTCCATTCGGTAAGTAGAATCATCGCATCCGCTGCTTTTAAGGTCTCGTATTTACTCTGGCAATATTCAATCCCTTCCACTCCTTTTAAGTACATCTCTTGGGCTTCGTGCATGGCCTTAGGATCATAAGCCTGAACCTTTGCTCCACGTCTTACGAGTTCTCTAACCACATAAATCGCTGGTGCTTCTCTCATGTCATCCGTTTCTGGTTTGAAGGCTAATCCCCACAAAGCAAAAGTCTTTCCCTCTAGGTTCTCGCCATAGCGCGTGACAATCTTCTGAGCAATCACAAACTTCTGTGCATCATTGACCTCTTCTACAGAGCGAATTAGTTTTGCATCATAATCATGCTCTTCTGCAATCTTTTTCAAGGCCTTTACATCCTTAGGAAAACAAGATCCTCCATAACCCGCTCCTGGATAGATAAAACTGTATCCAATTCGGTTATCAGATCCTATTCCAACACGAACTTTATTCACATCAGCTCCTACACGCTCACATATGTTAGCGACTTCATTCATAAATGAAATCTTAGTGGCTAGCATGGCATTCGCTGCATATTTAGTCATCTCAGCAGAGCGGATATCCATCTCAATCAATCGATCGTGATTGTGTAAAAACGGTGCGTACAAACGACGCATCAGCTCAAAGCCTTGCTCCTGGTCTGCTCCAACAACCACACGGTCTGGTTTCATAAAATCAGCCACGGCAGCTCCTTCTTTCAAAAATTCTGGATTAGATACCACAGAAAAGTCAAAGGACACACCACGAGCCTCTAAAGCCTCTTGAATCGTTGCCTTTACCTTATCTCCAGTTCCAATAGGTACCGTTGATTTATCAACTACCACCAAGGGAGCTTGCATTTTTTCTCCAAGTTCCTTAGCCACCGCTAAGACATACTGTAAATCTGCAGATCCATCCTCTCCCATAGGAGTTCCCACAGCGATAAAAGCCACGGCTGAATCTCCTAGAGAATCGTTTAAATCTGTTGAGAAAAACAATCTATTTTGTTCCACATTACGCCCAACCATAGCACTAAGTCCTGGTTCGTAAATTGGAATAATTCCTTCTTTTAAATTCGATACTTTCTCAGCATCTATATCGATACAAGTAACCGAGTTTCCCATCTCGGCAAAACAAGTTCCCGTTACAAGTCCTACATAACCCGTTCCTATTACTGTTATTTTCATCTATTCAAAAGGATGTTTAGTCAATGGAAGTGTCACTAGCGGATGCACTTCTCCTAGTTTGTTTATTTCTTTATTTCTTATTTGATGTACAAGTTCCACAGAGGGGCGGGCATCTTCAAGCCCAAAACCTTCTCCATCTAAAATATTCTTATAACTCGTCGTGTGTAGGTCAAAAAAACCATCACTGAATTCAATCTCTTCACCATCAACGGTTATTGATCTATAGGTTCTTTGGCCTTTAGCCTTAATCTGCTCCGGTAAAGTTTCTGCATTAATCGATAAAAACCAACGTACTCTAGCATGTTCTAATTCCAGATACCCTGCGGCTCTATCATGAGTATGAAGATGCACATGATTCTCTTGTACTGCTCCGAAGACCCAGGTTAACATATCAAAAAAATGAATTCCAATATTAGTAGCAATACCACCAGACTTCTGAACATCTCCTTTCCATGAAGTGTAGTACCAATTCCCTCTTGAAGTTAAATAAGTCAAATCCACATCGAATTTTTCTTTTTTCAGGGCCTTTGCGACTTTCTGCTTCAATTCAATGATACTCGGATGAAGTCTTAATTGCAAAATCGTATTTACCCTGTTTCCTGTTTCCGCCTCTATACTTTTAAGGGAATCCAAATTCCATGGATTCAAAACTAATGGCTTTTCGCAAATCGCATCAGCCCCAGACCTCAAGGCCATTCTTATATGAGAATCATGAAGGTAATTAGGAGTACATACACTCAAATAATCTAAATTTACCTCCTTCTCTCTTCGAAGTTTTTCAATATGACGGTCAAATCGCTCAAACTCCACGAAGAAATCTGCGTTGGGAAAGAAACTATCAATAATTCCAACACTATCGGACTTATCCAGCGCTGCTAACAAATTGTTATCTGTCTCTTTAATCGCTCTAAGATGTCTTGGAGCAATATATCCCGCTAAGCCAATCAAAGCAAAATTCTTCATACTATATTTCTTTAATAAATTCTTGATCTACATGCACCACCAATACACTTCCTAAGGCCTCCGTTCTCAGGGCCACAGAATATTTACCTTGATGTTGAATGTATTCGGCTTTAAGTCCCTTAAAAGGACCATTTAATATTTCTACTGGGGCTCCTTTCTTGATATCACGACTGTCAAAACGTTCAAAACTAGACTCTGCATCGTCTTGGTTCAACAATACTCTCATATTGTTAATTTCATGGTCTTTTATTATCGCTGGTTCCTTGAGATATTTCAAAATTGTAACAACTCCCATGACATTCAAAGTTCCTCTTAAATCCTTATATGTCGTTCTCACAAATACATAAGAATTAATCAATGGAATTTTCACCTTCTTCTTTCTATCACTCCATTGCCTAAGTGTGGTTACTAAAGGCAAGTACACTTCATAACCTTCTTTCTCAAGTCGTTCCGCTACTTTCTGCTCGGTTCTAGGACTTGTATAGACGGCAAACCAGTGTGGTTCTTTATCTTTCATTCTTACTTTTTCTTTTGAACCGATAAAATTACAAAAATTATAAGTCTAATTTTTATAGAAATTGATAGTTTTGGGCCAAACCTAAAGAAATGAAAACCATATTTAATCAAATTAAACTACCTCTACTTATTACCGCACTTGTTCTTCTGAACAGCTGCACAGAAGAAAACGATTACTGTCAGACCATTTTTAACGAAAGAGAAGAGCTCGAAAAAGATTTAGATGACCTAAATCGCCTTTTGAAAAATCAAGAAATAGACCCTGAGACTTATGATGAAGAATATCAACAAATCTGGACTGAAATTTACATCCTAGAAGAGAATAATCCAGATTGTTATTACTAACAAAAAAGGAGGGCCTATGGCCCTCCAGGATATGTTAATTCAATACCTCCTACCCCTAAAATTTATTAAAATTAACATACTCAAATGTAAGTGTAGTCTCTTTAATAGGCAAGTGTGTATATTTCGTTTTTATGCAATTAAATGATTTTTTTACCAAGGTCTTTTAAAAGTTGCGCAACCTGCTCTGGGCTAATGTCTCGTTGTGGCATTCCGAACATTTCGTAACCCACCATAAATTTTTTAACCGAAGCTGACCGCAACAAAGGAGGATAGAAACTCATATGCATGTGCCAATAGGCTTTAGTACTTAGATCAACCGGTGCCTGGTGTATTCCAGAAGAATAGGGAAAGGAAGTATCAAAAACTCGATCATAAATCCTACTTATCTTCGAAATAGCTTGAGCAAAACTCAATTTCTCTTCCACACTAAGTTCACTTAGGTCGGCACGTCTTTCCTTAGGAACAATCATGGTCTCGAAGGGCCAAACTGCCCAGAATGGAACTAAGACCACCCACGAATCGTTCTCATATACAATGCGCTTATTTTCTCTTAATTCTTCTTTTAGATAGTCTCCTAATAAAGATTGTCCCTCTTTTTTGAAATAAGTCTTTTGCTTCTGATCTTTTAGCTTCACTTCATTAGGCACAGAACTTTGCGCCCAAATCTGTCCATGAGGATGAGGATTAGAACAGCCCATCACCGCTCCTTTATTTTCAAAAATCTGAATATATTTAATATCATCTTTACAACTCAAATCTTCAAATTGATCCTTCCAAACCTCAATGACATAGTTTATTTCATCGAAAGATAAATCAGACAAGGTCTTACTGTGATCTGGAGAAAAACAAACTACCCTGCATATCCCAGATTCTAGTGAGGCCTTAAAAAATTTTGAATTCATCTCTAGCTCCTCATCTACCTTCTTACTCAGAGCAGCAAAATCATTTTGAAATACATAAACATGCTCATAATTGGGATTTTGTTCTCCTGTAATTCTTGAATTTCCTGGGCAAAGAAAACAGTTCTCATCATAAGAAGGTCCTTTAGTGATCTCTGCTTTTTCCTCTTGTCCCTGCCAAGGTCTTTTAGCACGATGAGGGGACACAAGCACCCATTGACCAGTTAAAATATTTTGTCTTTTATGGGAATAATCCCCTAGAAGTTCCTCTTGTTTCATATTGTAAAAGTTCCATTACTCAGACCAACCTCTATAGGACTAGCCTCTAAATTAAATCTCTCTTTATAAGCTTGTTGCACCTTTGCAATCAAAGTTTCTTTTTCTTGGGATTTCACTAAATTTAAGGTACACCCTCCAAATCCACCTCCCATCATTCTACTTCCTAGGACCCCGGAATGTGAAAGTGCTAATTTTTGTAAAAAATCCAATTCTTCACAGCTAACTTGGTATTGCTCACTCAGTCCCTTATGAGATAAATTCATCAACTGCCCTAAAGTTTGTAGGTCTTTCTTTTTCAAGGCCTCTACAGCCTGCTGAACTCTGGAAATTTCTTGAATAACAAATGATGATTTGAGGTATTGATCTTCCGATAATGAAGATTTATAAACTTCTAAATCAGCTAAAGGAACATCTCTTAAAGAAGAGAAGTCACCGCCTTGTTCATTGATAAGAACTACTGATGATTCGCAAAGACTCCGTCTGCTATTGTACTCTGAATCATTTAAACTATGCTTCACATTACTGTTAAATAGCACAAATTCATAGTCCCCTAAATCAAAAGGAATCAATTTGTACTCCAAGCTTCTACAATCTATATACACAAGCGAATCTGCACGACCCAACATGGAAGCAAATTGATCCATAATCCCGCAATTCACTCCGGCATATTCATGCTCCGCCTTCTGAGAAATAAGTGCTAATTCCACACGAGATAAATTCATTTGAAACAAGCTATTCAAGCCATAAGCCAAAGCATTCTCAAGAGCCGCAGAAGAAGAAAGTCCGGAACCTGAAGGAATACTCCCTGTAAAGCAAACATTCACTCCGCAGCTCATTTTTGATTTCAACAAGGAAGCTACTCCTATCAAATAATTTGCCCAAGAACCAGGACTAGTCTTTTCAGATTTATCTAATTCAAAACAATATTCTTGATCCAAATCAACGGCATAAAAGCGAGATTCCAGGTCCTTACTTTTCGACAAGGTCATACCAATACCTAAATCTATTGCAGCAGGAAGAACCAGGCCATCATTATAATCAACATGCTCGCCGATCACATTAATACGTCCTGATGAAAAACTAATCTCATCAATTGCCCCGTATCTTTCTTGATGTATGGTCTTCAAGCTATCAAACATCTTCGAATTCATTAGCCAGCGAAATAAATATAGATAGCAATCACAATTACAGAAATAGCCAAACCTACCGTTTTCACGTGTCGATAAGGACGAATATCAACCTTCTCCGTATACTCTAGTACAAAATCTGTTTTACGAGGATATAACTTTCCTATGCCGAGCATAACCAGACAATTCACAGCAAATAAAATTGCCATAACATCAAGGTAATGGAAATATTCTCCTCCTTGTTCTAAGACATATGGCTGGATGAAAAATTGAGAAATGATATACAATAGTGATCCTAGAATCACTCCAACTTTTGCCGCTATAGCCGGTACTCTCTTGGTCACAAAACCAATAAAAATAATGGAAAGAATCGGAATGGAATAAATCCCATTTACTTCTTGTAAGTACTTAAATAAACTCCCAGCATTTGCTACTAATGGAGCGATAAACATCGCCCCAACAGCTAAGGCAATTCCAAATCGTTTACCTGATCGAACCACAATTTTCTCCGAGGCTTCTGTATTGATATATTGCTTGTAAATATCCATTCCAAAAAGGGTTACGGAAGAATTTAAAACCGAATTGAACGAACTCAAAATTGCACCGAATAATACGGCCGCAAAGAAACCTACCAAGGCTTTAGGTAGTACTAATTGTACCAATTTAGGATACGCTAAATCCACAGCCCCTAGGCCTCCTTCAAATATATGATAAGCAATAATCCCTGGTAGAACTAAAATAAGTGGTCCTAGAATTTTAGCAAAAGACGCTAGTAAAAGGCCTTTTTGTCCCTCTGCAAGATTTTTGGCCCCTAGGGCTCTTTGAATAATTTGCTGATTCGTTCCCCAATAAAACAGTTGAACCAACATCATCCCTGTAAACAAGGTGTGAAAAGGAACAGGATCCTCTGCACCTCCTATCGAGCTGAATTTTTCTGGATGCACTTCCATAATCACATCGATTCCATCGAATACAGAGCCATCTCCTACATAAAGTAATCCGAACACTGGAATCATAATTCCTCCAATAAGTAGACCAACTGCATTGATAGAATCCGACACAGCAACAGTTTTCAAGCCACCAAAAACGGCATAGATAGAACCAATAATTCCGATACCCCATACACAGATCCATAAAGCAGTGGTTTCACTCACCCCAAGAACTTCAGGCAAGTCAAACATCCCACTAATCGCAACAGATCCTGAATAAAGAATAACTGGAAGAAGAACCACCACATAACCCGTTAAGAACAAAGCAGAAGTAATGGTCTTAGTTTGAACATCGAAGCGATCTGCTAGAAATTCAGGAACCGTAGTAATTCCAGCTTTTAAATATTTAGGAAGTAAAAACATCGCCGTTACCACCATTGCAATGGCGGCAAGTGTTTCCCAGGCCATCACTGACAAACCACTTTCATAGGCAGAACCATTAAGTCCTACAATTTGTTCAGTGGATAGATTGGTTAGTAACAAGGACCCCGCGATTACAGGAGCGGTTAAACTTCTTCCTCCTAGAAAATAGCCATCGGAAGATTCTTCATTGTTATTTCTTGTTGCATACCATGAAATCCAGCCTACCAGTGCGGTAAACAAGACGAAAGATAAAATTCCCATACGTTTATTGATTCGTTTTTTTAGTTAGTTTCCTGTTTTAAGGGTTTTCAATGTATAAAAGTAATTGCATACTTTAACAATTCTATCACCTTAAAAAAAAAATACGTTATAAAATGACTCAATAAATCAATAAACTTAGACTAAGGATAAAGAAGTTTCTCTAATTCTTTCATAACCTGTTCTGCCTCATAGACCTTTACATCACTTTGGGTTCGGTTAATGGTTGACAGCTCATGTGCTTCCCGCAATAGTTTCTCATACTTCGCTTGAAGCTTCTCTTGTTCTGTTTTCCTCTTAAATAATCCAAACATAAGACTTGATTTTACAATTGTTTAAAGTTAGTTAATTTTTATTAAACAAAAAAAAACAATTAAGCAGAAGTAAACCGGGATTCCCTGCGGGCATCCCTGAATGGGGTCCTTGATCAAGCATGGAAACCTACAACGCCTTTGGCTTTGGTTTTTTTGTGCCCTAAAACGAGCTTGAAAGCGAGCTTTCGCACGTTTTAGGGCACAAAAAAACCGATACTTTCGTATCGGTTTCCTTTTGCGGAGAAAGAGGGATTCGAACCCCCGGACCTGTTACAGTCAACAGTTTTCAAGACTGCCGCATTCGACCACTCTGCCATTTCTCCTGAGCGTCATTGATTTCTCAATTGCGGTTGCAAATATAGGGACCTTTTTCGATTAGAACAAAGCTTTTTTGGGTTTTTTTCAAAGTTTTTTTTATTCATTTCATTTTCAGAAACTTAATTTTAAAAATAATTTAGATTTCTTTTTCTGAGTAATACTTTGTGAAGAAAACTAGACTTAGTATTTTTATACTTTCAATATATATCATGGCAAATACCTTAGGAAAATTATATAAACTGACGACATTTGGAGAATCTCATGGCTTGGCTATTGGGGGAATTATTGATGGATGTCCGTCTGGAGTAACATTAGATTTCGATAAAATTCAAGCGGAAATGGATCGCCGTAAACCTGGACAATCAAAAATTGTGACCAGTAGAAAGGAACCGGATTCTGTAGAATTTCAATCTGGAATATTCGAAGGAAAAACAACGGGGACTCCGATTGGTTTTAGGATTGTAAATACCAATCAAAAATCCAAGGATTACAATCACAATGTCGATGTTTATCGTCCTTCTCATGCCGACTTTACCTATGACAAGAAATATGGTCACAGAGATCATCGTGGTGGAGGGAGAACCTCAGCAAGAGAAACTGCCAATTGGGTTGTTGGAGGAGCAATTGCAAAACAATGTATTGATGACATTAAAATTCAAGCCTATACCTCATCCGTAGGAGATATATTCCTAGAAAAACCTTACCAAGATTTAGACTTTGATCTAGTAGAATCAAATGCTGTACGTTGTCCTGATCAGCAAACTGCTGAAAAGATGATCAAACGTATCGAAGAGATCAAAAAACAGGGAGATACTATTGGAGGAACTGTAACTTGTGTGATCAAGAATGTACCTGTAGGACTCGGTGAACCTGTTTTTGACAAACTACATGCTAGTTTAGGTCATGCCATGCTTTCTATCAATGCTGTGAAAGGATTTGAATATGGAAGTGGTTTTTGCGGAGCAAAGATGCAAGGATCGGCTCACAATGATCAGTTTAATGCCGATGGTTCTACCAAGTCAAATCTTTCTGGAGGAATTCAAGGTGGAATTTCGAACGGAATGGACATTTACTTTAGAGTAGCCTTTAAGCCCGTTGCGACCATTATGACTTCACAACAAACCATAGATTCTAAAGGGACTCCAACTGAAATTAAAGGTAGAGGACGACATGATCCTTGTGTAGTGCCTAGAGCGATTCCTGTAGTGGAAGCTTTGGCCGCCATGGTGGTCCTAGATCATTTAAAACAACACAAAGCAAATCAATTATAAGTAAAAAGCCTCTGAATAGACTCAGAGGCTTTTTTGATACACTTATAAGGAATTTAATAAATCTTCCAAGTTGGATCTTTTGTGATAGTTCGGGTCATAATGCACATATTCAATTTTACCATCTGTACCGATTAAATAAGTTGCTGGGACAGGAAGTACTCGATTTCCAACAGCATTGTACTCATCTACTCTTTTCAAGGTCCATTTAGAAAAAGAATCTTCCAATTCAAATGCCACTCCAAAAGAGTTCATTATTGTATTGTCCTGATCATAAATTAAAGGAATTTCATTTTCCAGTTCAGAGGAGGTCTCCTCCATTTTCTCAGGCTTCTCTGGAGATATTACTAAAACTTGAATTCCTTTGCTCTGAAAAGACTTAAATTGCTCATCAAGCTCTTTAAGGTGGTTCTGACAATAAGGACACCAGTAACCTCTATAAAAAATCACAAGAACCTTGTCGCCTTGAGCGCGAAGCTCTTCAGAGGAATAGGTTTGACCATTTTGATCTTGTCCTGAAAAAGTAGGTGCCTGATCTCCGATCTTAAATTTAGAAGTTTCATTTTGAGCGAATGCTCCTGTGCTTGTAAAAACAAGACTTAAAATAACAAGTAAATGTTTCATGGGTTAGGATTTTGAATCTTTGACGCAATAATCCTTAAGCCTTACAACTATTTTTTACCATCTAGGGGAATCTTTCCCTGTAAAAGGTCAAAATACATCTGAAAGTCACCTCTAAGGCTCCATAAGGGATGTTTAAAGGTTGCTGGTTTATTCTTTTCATAAAAAAAATGTCCAACCCAGGCAAAACCATATCCAGCAAGAGGAATATATAGCCAGAGAGAAAAATCGCCATGGTAAAGGCCTGTAAAGAATAAAGCCAAAACAATTGTAGTTCCTATCATATGTAAAAGTCTACACATTTTATTCTCGTGCTGACTTAAATAAAATGGATAAAACTCTTGAAAGGAATTGAATTTCGGAATTGACATAGTAATTATTTTTCTCCGAATTTAGAACAAAAAAAACGCCGGACCAAATGGTCCGGCGTCTTGTTTTTATGCTTCACCCGTAGGGCCAAAGTTCATAGGAATTGGCGGCTGTTCTTGATCCTTAATAGGACCATGGGCAGCCTCAAACCTGTTGATGTTTTCATTTAAAGCTTTCATCAGGCGCTTAGCATGTTGAGGAGTCAAGATAATTCTAGACTTCACTTTAGCTTTAGGCGTCCCGGGCATCACGTTGATAAAATCAACGATAAACTCTGAAAGTGAGTGGTTGATGATCACCAGATTGGAATAGGTCCCATCCGCTATCTTTTCGTCCAACTCGATATTTAAATGACCTTCTTTTGGTTTGTTATCGCTCATATTATAATGATTCTTCGATTTCCTCTTTTGGTCCAACGATGATATTGTTGTAGTCTCTCATACCTGTACCTGCAGGGATTCGTTTACCAACAATTACATTTTCTTTCAATCCTTCTAAAGTATCTACTTT
Organism: Flavobacteriaceae bacterium; assembly: GCA_049607205.1. Lineage (GTDB taxonomy): Bacteria > Bacteroidota > Bacteroidia > Flavobacteriales > Flavobacteriaceae > JBELHR01. The sequence goes on from JBMYWH010000003.1 coordinate 147,811, forward strand.
TCCGCTTACAGCTGCTTCATTCAGAACCTTAGTAGTTTCCTGGAAGGAAGCCGCAGAGATAAATGATTTAGTCTGTAATGACGCTCTAGTAATACCTTGAAGTACTTGTTCCGCAGTTGCTGGTTGAGCATCACGTGCTACTACAAGATTCTTATCAGATCTTCTCAATAACGAGTTCTCATCTCTCAACTCACGAGCTGAAATAATTTGACCTGCCTTAAGTGCTTCTGAATCTCCTGCATCCTCAACAACTTTCATTCCGTAGATCGCATCGTTCTCATCCATAAAGTCAATCTTGTGGACTAACTGGTTTTCTAAGAATAATGTATCTCCTGAATCGATAATCTTAACCTTACGCATCATCTGACGTACTACTACTTCAAAGTGCTTATCGTTAATTTTTACCCCTTGTAGACGGTATACTTCTTGAATCTCATTTACTAAGTATTCTTGAACCGCAGAAGGTCCTTGAATTCTTAAGATATCTCCTGGAGTTGTAGCTCCATCAGAAAGAGGCATACCCGCTTTGATGTAGTCATTCTCCTGAACAAGAATCTGGTTAGATAATTTAACCAAATACTTTTTGATATCTCCATATTTAGACTCAACAATAATCTCACGATTACCACGTTTGATCTTACCAAAAGAAACAACTCCATCTGTTTCAGCTACTACAGCTGGGTTAGATGGGTTACGTGCTTCAAATAATTCTGTTACACGTGGAAGACCTCCTGTAATATCCCCTGCTTTACCAGACTTACGTGGAATCTTAACTAATGTCTTACCTGCTTCAATAGTATCCCCTTCGCTCACCATCATGTGTGAACCTACAGGTAATGAATAAGATCTTAAGGTGTTTCCATCAGCATCCTGAATCAACATAGAAGGAATAATCTTCTTGTTTTTAGATTCAGTAATTACCTTTTCTTGGAATCCTGTTTGTTCATCAATCTCCACTTGGAAGTTAACTCCTTGCTCTACATTTTCAAAGGCAATCTTACCTCCGAATTCAGAAACAATAACTCCATTAAATGGATCCCACTGACATATAGCTTCTCCTTTTTTGATCTTCTGCTTATCTTTAATAAACACATAAGAACCATAAGGGATGTTGTTCGAACTTTGAACAATTCCTTTCTCTTTATCAATAATCTTAACTTCTGCAGTACGAGAAATTACGATATTCACTTTATTTCCTTGATTGTCTTCACCTTCAACTGTTCTCAAATCTTCGATTTCAGCAACACCATCAAACTTAGCAATCAATTTATTGTCCTCAGAAATGTTTCCGGCAACCCCTCCAACGTGGAATGTTCTCAACGTTAACTGTGTACCTGGCTCCCCAATAGATTGAGCAGCAACAACACCAACAGCTTCACCTTTAGGAACCATTCTACGAGTAGAAAGTGACGCACCATAACACTTAGCACAAATACCTCTCTTCGCCTCACAAGTAAGCGCAGAACGAACCTCTACCATATCAACTCCAGCAGCTTCAACCGTCACAGCTAATTCATCAGTGATCTCTGTATTTGCAGGTACTAAAACAGTATCTGTTCCAGGAGCTACAACATCATGTAAAGAAACACGACCTACAATACGCTCAGAAATCGGTTCAACGATCTCATCGTTTTTCTTAAGTGGTTCAACTTGTAAACCTCTTAATGTACCACAGTCTTCTTCATTTACAATAACATCCTGAGCAACATCTACTAAACGACGTGTTAAGTAACCAGCATCGGCAGTTTTAAGGGCCGTATCCGCAAGTCCTTTACGAGCACCGTGCGTAGAGATAAAGTATTCAAGAATTGAAAGACCTTCCTTAAAGTTAGAAAGAATTGGGTTTTCAATAATTTCTCCACCTCCTGCAGTAGATTTTTTAGGCTTAGCCATAAGACCACGCATACCTGTTAACTGACGGATTTGCTCTTTAGAACCACGGGCTCCAGAATCAAGCATCATAAATACCGAGTTAAATCCTTGCTGATCTTCTCTCAAACGTTTCATAGATAATTCTGTCAACCTGTTGTTCGTTGATCCCCAGATATCAATTACCTGGTTATAACGCTCTTTGTTAGTTAACATACCCATGTTATAGTTCATAATAATTCCATCCACCTCTTCATTGGCTTCAGCAATCATTGTCTTCTTTTCTTCTGGAATAATAATATCCCCTAATGAGAATGATAAACCACCTTGGAAGGCAAATTTATATCCCATGTTTTTCATACTATCAAGGAAGGCTCCTGTTGTAGGAATATCCGTAGCTTTTAAAATACGCCCAATAATTCCACGTAGAGACTTCTTAGTCAATACTTCATTAATGTATCCAGCTTTTGCAGGAACTACTTCATTAAAGAGTACACGACCAACCGTAGTCTGAATAATACGAGTTACTTGATTTCCATTTTCATCAAGATCTTTAGTTCTAACCTTAATTCCTGCGTTCAAGTCTACTGCTTTCTCATTGTAAGCAATAATCAATTCCTCAGGAGAATAGAAAGTAAGTCCTTCACCTTTAATTGGTTTTTCAGGAGTACTCTTACGCTCTTTAGTCATATAATAAAGACCTAGAACCATATCCTGAGAAGGAACCGTAATTGGTGCTCCGTTGGCAGGGTTCAAAATAGAGTGAGATCCTAATAATAGCATCTGAGCTTCTAAAATAGCTTCAGGTCCAAGTGGCAAGTGTACCGCCATCTGATCCCCATCAAAATCGGCATTAAAGGCCGTACATACTAATGGGTGTAACTGAATTGCTT